>JAICWE010000004.1 GCA_025934955.1 Gemmatimonadales bacterium
GCCGCGGCGGCGCCCGCCGCTCCGCTGCCCGAGCGTTTCGCGGCCGCGGGCCGGCGCGTGCTCGCGCTGGTGGAGCGCGGCCCGGGCGATCGCGCCTCGGCGCTGGATCTCCTCGCCGCCGATGCGCTCATCACGCTCGCGCTGCTCGCGCAGGCGGAGCAGGCGCCGGACCGACTCGCCGCCTTTGCGCGGGCGCAGCTCCCCGCGGCTCCGTCGCGTGATTGATCTCCACTCCCACCTGCTTCCCGCCGTGGACGACGGCGCGCGCACCGTCGAGCAGTCGGTGCGCGTGCTGCGCTACATGGCGGAACACGGCGTGACCGACGTCTGCCTGACGCCACACCTGCTCGCGAGCGAGACCGAAGCCGGCGTGCCCCCCCGCCAGGACGCCGCGTTCGCCGTCCTCAGCGCGGCCGCGCCCGAGCTGCCGCGCCTCCATCGCGCCGCCGAGATCATGCTCGACCGGCCGCTCCCGGCCGTCGTCGCGCGCGACGGGCGGTTCAGGATCGCAGGCAGCCGCTACGTGCTGGTCGAATTTCCCCGCCTCATCGCCGCGCAGGCGGTGCGGCTCGCGCTGTCGCACGTCGCCGAACTCGGGCTGGTGCCGCTGCTGGCGCATCCCGAGCGCTACAGCTCCTGCTCGCCGGACGCGGTGAGCCGCTGGCGCACTACCGGTGCCCGGATGCAGCTCGACGCCAACACCCTGCTCTCACCATATCCGCGGGGCGAGCGGGCACGCGCGCTCCTCGCCGCCGGGCTCGGTGACATCGTCGCGGCGGACAACCACGGCGACGATCGCACCATCGCCGCGGTCCGTGACGCGCTCACCGAGCAGGGCGCCGGCGATGAGGCGCGGCTCCTCGCCGAAGAAAACCCGCGCGCGATTCTCGAGGACCGCGCGACGGTGCTGGTCGATCCGGTGGAGCTCAGGCTGTCCCTGCTGAAGCGCCTGCGGCGATTCATGGGGGGAGGCGAGGAGTGATGGGCCTGGCGGGGCAGGTGGTGCTGGTGACCGGCGGCAGCCGCGGCGTCGGCCGCGCGGTGGCGCTCGCCGCGGCCGCCGCGGGCGCGGATGTGGCGCTCACCTGTCACACGCGGCGCGCCGAGGCGGAGGCGGTGGCGCGCCAAGTCGAGGCGCTCGGCCGGCGCGCGGTGGTGGACGGCGGCGACCATGCCGACCCGGCAGTGGCCGCGCGCTTCGTTGCCACCGTGGAGGAGACGTTAGGCAGTCTGGACCACTTCGTGGCCAATGCCGGCGTGTGGCCGCTCGAGGAGGTGCCGCTCGCTGCGATGCCGGACGCGCGCTGGCGCGAGACGCTGCGGGTAAATCTCGACGGCGTTTTCGCAACGACGCGCGCGGCGCTCCGGGCGCTCCGGCCGGGCGGCTCGGTCGTGCTCGTCGCCAGCACCGCCGCGCAGCGGGGCGAAGCGTTCCACGCCGACTACGCCGCCAGCAAGGGCGCGCTGGTCTCGCTCACCAAGTCGCTCGCGGTCGAGTGCGCACCGGCCGTGCGCGTCAATTGCGTGGCGCCGGGCTGGATCGACACCGAGATGAGCGCGGGCGCCCTCCGCGGCGAGGCCCGCGCGCGGATCGAGGCGTCCATCCCGCTCGCCCGCATTGCGACCGCGGACGACATCGCCGGCCCGATCATCTTTCTGATGAGCCCACTCGCGCGGCACGTCACCGGCGAGATCCTGAACGTGAACGGCGGCAGCGTGCTCTGCGGCTGAGCCGATGATCCACATCCTCTTCACCGGCGGCACCATTTCGATGCGGCGCGACAGCGCGGCCGGCGGCAACGTGCCGGCGCACGGCGGCGACGCGCTGCTGGCGCTCGCGCCGGGGGTCGAGCGCATCGCACCGGTGCGCGTGGAGGACTGGGCTCGTCGCCCCGCGTGCCACTTCGGTCTCGGCGATCTCTGGCGGCTGCGCGAGCGGGTGCGCGAGATCGCAGCGGGCGGCGACGCGACCGGTATCGTCGTCACGCACGGCACCGACACCCTCGAGGAGAGCGCCTACCTCATGGCGCGCACGCTCGACACCACCATCCCCGTGGTCCTCACCGGCGCGATGCGCACCGCCGACGATCCCGACTGGGACGGCGCCGCCAACCTGACCGATGCGGTGCGCGTGGCCGCGAGCCCGCTGAGCCGCGGGCGCGGCGCGCTCGTCGTGTTCGCCGGCTCCATCTGGCGCGGCGAGGACGCGGTTAAGGTAGAGGCGACGGCGCTCGCGGCGTTCGGCGCGCCGCACGACGTGCGCACGGGAGCGGTTTCGGCGCACGCGGTGGACTACGAGCTCGCGGCGCATCCGCGCGCACCGCTCTCGCCCCGCGGCCTCACGGCGCGCGTGGCGCTCGTCGCGCTGGTACCCGGTGACGACGGCGCCCTGCTCGACGCCGCGCTCCCGTCGCACGACGGCGTGGTGCTGATCGCGTTCGGCAGCGGCAACGCGCCGCCCGGCATCGTGCCGGCGCTGCGGCGCTGGACCGACTCGGGGAAGCCGGTGGTGCTCGCCACGCGCTGCGCTCTCGGACAGGTGACGCCGCTCTACGCCTTCGAGGGCGGCGGCGCCCAGCTCGTGCGGCTCGGCGTGCGTCCCGCCGGGCCGCGCACGGCGTGGCAGGCGCGGATGGAGTTGTGCATCGCGCTGTCCGCCGGCGTCCCGTACGGCGGCGAGCCCCAGCATGACCTTCCCTGAACGCCTGGAGATTCCGGAGACGGTCCTAGAGCTCGCGCGCACGCTCGAGCAGGCGGGACACGAGGCATGGTGCGTCGGCGGCGCGATCCGTGACCGCCTGCTCGGCGTGCCCGGCGGCGATGTGGACCTCGCCACGTCGGCGAAGCCGGAAGAGGTGCAGCGCCTCTTCCGTCGCACGGTCCCCGTCGGCATTCGCTTCGGCACCGTCGCCGTGCTCGACCGCGCCGGCGCCCCGCACGAGGTCACCACATTCCGCCACGACGTCGAGACCGACGGCCGCCACGCCGTGGTCCGCTACGGTGCGTCGCTGGAGGAAGATCTCGCGCGGCGGGACTTCACCATCAACGCCATCGCGTACCATCCGCTCCGCCACGAGTGGCGCGACCCGTTCGGCGGCGCGGCGGACCTCTCGGCCAACCTCATCCGCGCGGTCGGCGATCCGGCGCAGCGATTCCGCGAGGATTACCTGCGGATTCTTCGCGCGCTGCGGTTCGCCGCGCGGCTCGGCTTCGTCGTCGACCCCGCGACGTGGGCCGCGGCCCGCACGGAAGCGCCCGGGCTCGCCGGGCTCTCGGCCGAGCGGGTGCGGGACGAGTGGTTCAAGGGCCTGCGCACGGCGGCGGAGCCGGAGCGGCTGGTGTCGCTCTGGCGCGAGGTCGGCGCCGCCGCGGTGTGGCTGCCGGAGCTGGCCGAGCGCGCGCTGCCGGGCGCGGGCGGCGCGGGTGAGGGACGGGACCCGGTCCTCCTCACCGTGGCGCTCACCGGCCCGCAGGCGCCGGCGGTGCTGCGGAGACTGCGTGCGTCCAACGCCGAGATCGCACGCGCGGAGGCGATCGTGCGCGGTCCCGCCGCGCCCGCCTCGTTCGACGAGACGACGGTCCGCCGCTGGCTCGCCGCCGTCGGACCCGCGGCGGCCGATCACGTCGCGCTGCATCGCGTCGAGCACGGCGGGGAGCCGGCGTGGGCCGCGGCCGCCCGGCGCATCGTGGCGCGCGGCGATGCGACCAGCCGTTCCACGCTCGCCGTGAACGGCGCGGATCTCATCACGCTTGGCATTGCCCCCGGTCCCGCACTTGGCGCGCTGCTCGACCGTCTGCTCGAGCGCGTGCTCGACGACCCGTCGCTCAACCAGCGCGACCGTCTCCTGTCCCTCGCGCGGGAGCTCGCGTGACGGCGCTCGGCTTCGCCATCGTCGCTGCGCTGGCCAACCTGATCGGCGCGTACATCGTCATCCGCCACCTGCGCGGCGGCCTTCGAGTCACCGAAGGCGCCATCGCGTTCGGCGCGGGGTTCATGCTGGCGGTCGCGGTGACCGAGATGCTCCCGGAGGCGTTCGCGCTGAACCCGCGCGGCGCCGCGTTCTTCGTCCTTGCCGGCTACCTCGCGGTCCACCTCACGCAGCACGTCCTTACGCCACACCTGCACTTCGGTGAAGAGACCCACCACGTGAGCGCCGCGGCCGGCGTGTCGGCGCTGCTCGGACTCACGCTGCATACGTTCTTCGACGGCGTGGCGATCGCCAGCGGCTTCCTCGTCTCGGGCGAGCTGGGCGTGCTGCTCTTTCTGGCGGTCTTCCTGCACAAGCTGCCGGAAGGCGTCACCGTCGCGAGCGTCATGCTGGCCGGCGGTCAGGGTGCTGCGCGAGCGCTGCTCTCGGCGCTCGTGCTCGGCGTCGCGACGGTGCTCGGCGTGCTGCTCACTCAGCGCGCGGCCGGGCTCGCCGAGCACGGGCTGGCGCTCTCGGCCGGCGTCACGCTGTATGTGGCCGCGTCCAACCTCGTCCCCGAGTTCCAGGCCAAGCGCGGCTGGGGCACGGCGCTGCCCTTCTTCGGCGGCGCGGCGGCGTTCTTCCTCACCCGCCTGCTGCTCGAGCGCTAGACTTCCTCCATGGCCCGCAAGCGTTCCGCCCCCGCCGACGACAGCTCGCTCTTCGAGGCGCAGCGGCTGGCGCAGCCGCTCGCCGCGCGCATGCGGCCGCGCTCGCTCGATGAGTACGTCGGGCAGGAGCAGCTCCTGGCGCCGGGACGGCCGCTCCGCGACGCCATCGAGCGTGGCACGCCGGGCTCGATGATTCTCTGGGGCCCGCCCGGCTCGGGCAAGACGACGCTGGGCCATCTCATCGCCGAGACCACCGACCGCGTGTTCGTCCCGTTCAGCGCGGTCACCGAGGGCGTGCCCCGCATCCGCGAGATCGTCACCGAAGCGCGCGGGCGCCTCGCGTCGGGCGGCGCGCAGACGATTCTCTTCATCGACGAGATCCACCGGCTCAACAAGGCGCAGCAGGACAGTCTGCTGCCGCCGGTGGAGCAGGGCACGGTGACGCTGGTCGGCGCCACGACCGAGAACCCGAGCTTCGAGCTGAACGGTGCACTGCTCTCGCGCACCCGCGTCTTCGTGCTGCAGCCGCTCGGCGCGGAGGACATCGCCCGGTTGGTGCGGCGTGCGCTCGGCGACAGCGAACGCGGACTCGGCACGCTGGAGCTCGTCGCGGACGCCGCCGCCGTCGCGCTCATCGCCGAGGAGGCCGACGGCGACGCGCGCCGAGCGCTCACGGTGCTCGAGGCCGCCGCGGCGCACGTCGGACTTCGCGGCCACGTGACGGTGGAGGTGGCGCGGGAGGCGATGCAGAAGCGGTTCGCGCGCTACGACAAGGCCGGCGAGGAGCACTTCAACCTGCTCTCCGCGTATCACAAGTCGCTCCGCGGCAGCGATCCGCAGGGCGCGCTCTACTGGATGGCGCGCATGCTCGACGGCGGGGAGGATCCGATGACGCTCTTCCGCCGCGCCATCGCGATGGCGGCGGAGGACATCGGCCTGGCCGACCCGAACGCCCTGGTGTTGGCGGTGTCGGCTCGCGACGCGTTTCACATGCTGGGGCCGCCGGAGGGATACCTGCCGCTGGCGGAGATGACGATCTACCTGGCCACCGCGCCGAAGTCGAACAGTGCCAAGCGTGCGCTCGACGCCGCGCTGGAGGCGGCGCGCGACACGCCGGCCGCGCCGGTGCCGCTCCACATCCGCAACGCGCCGACCCGGCTCATGAAGGAGCTGGGGTACTTCAAGGGCTACAAGTACGCTCACGACTCGCCGGACGCGTACCTGCCGCAGCAGTACCTCCCCGACGAGCTGCGCGACGCGGCGCTGTACACGCCGGGCGCCTTCGGCTATGAGCGCAAGATCGCCGAGCGGCTGGAGTGGTGGCGCCGGCGGGCGGCCGGCGCGGAGCCGGAGGGCGAGTAGGGTGCGCGGGGCGTCCCCTGCCGCTTGTGTATATTGCGCCATGCGACCCGATTTCCGGCAGCTGGTATTCGAGGTGCCGTCCAGCGGCATGACTACCGTGGTGCTGCCGATCCGCTTCACCCGGAACACAACCGTTCCGCCGGACACCGTCCGGCACTAGCGCTCCCGCGCGGAAGGAGTCGCCATTCGAGAGCCGATCGACGTTCGTGACCCGGTGGAGCGGGCGCTGCTGGTGGCGGCACCCCGCAAGGGCTCCCCGGACGGACGCCACATCACCGAGCACCTCGACGAGCTGGCCCAGCTGGTGGACACCGCCGGCGCCGACGTCGTGGGTCGCATCTCGCAGCAGATCGTTTCACCCAATCCCGGCACGCTGATCGGCGAGGGGAAGGTCGAGGAGGTGCGTGACCTCGTCGGCGCCGCCGGTGCCACGCTGGTCATCTTCGACGAAGAGCTTAGCCCGGTGCAGGGCGCCAATCTCGAGCGCGAGCTGGGGGTGCGCGTCATGGACCGCGCGGAGGTGATCCTCGACATCTTCGCCACCCGGGCGCGCAGCCACGAGGCCAAGCTCCAGGTGGAGCTGGCGCAGCTGGAGTACCTGCTGCCGCGGCTCACCCGGATGTGGACCCACTTGTCGCGTATTCGCGGCGGCATCGGGCTCCGCGGACCGGGCGAGACCCAGCTCGAGACCGACCGCCGCATCATCCGCCGGAAGATCGGACTACTGCGCGAGAAGCTGCGCGGGGTCGCGCGGCATCGCGAAACCATCCGCGCCGGCCGCGAGACGATGCTGAGCGTGGCGCTGGTGGGCTACACCAACGCGGGCAAGTCGAGCATCCTGCGCGCGCTTTCGGGCGAGCACGAGATCGTGGTCGAGAACCGGCTCTTCGCCACGCTCGACACACTCACCCGGGTCGTGGACCTGGGCGAGGCCGTCCGCGCGCGGGTGACCGACACCGTCGGCTTCATCCGCAAGCTGCCGCACCATCTCGTCGCCAGCTTCCGCGCCACGCTGGAGGAAGCCCGCGGCGCCGACGCGCTGCTGCACGTCGTGGACGCGAGCCACCCGGACTGGGAAGGGCAGATGCGGGTGGTGGAGAAGGTGCTGGCCGAGCTGGGGCTGGCCGACCGGCCGCTGATTCCCGTCTTCAACAAGATCGACGCAATTCCCGATCAGCTCGCCTTTGCGCAGCGGGTCCGCGCGCTCTACCCGGCCGGCGTTCTCACGACGACCATGCGCACCGACGGCATGGTGCCGCTCAAGCAGCGGCTCCGCGAGCTGGCGCGACTCGACCGCCCGGCGGTCGTCGTCCGCCTGCCGCACGCGGAAGGGGCGCGGCTGGCCGAGGTGTATCGGGTTGGTGACGTGGTGAGCCGCCGCGACACCGAGGGCGGGGTCGAGCTGGTGGTGCGGGCCGAGCCGTGGCAGGCGGAGCGGTGGCGGGCGGAGGGGATCGAGGTGCAGGCGGCGCTGACCGGAGCGCGGCGGCGAGCGAGCGGGGAGCGGTAGCGCGCGACGCCGGGCTGTGGAAATCCGGAGCAAGCGCATCGGGCTTCGCCGGGACGCGATCGAGCGTCGGCGGAGCCCGATTGGCGTTCAGAGGCACCGCCTTGACGAGCGCAGCAAAGCGATCGGAGCGTCGAGCCGCTGGTCTGACCTCCAGCTCGGCATTCAGCTGCCGCGGCCCCGGGGAGCAGCCGTTACTCGCCTCGGCCTCCAGCGCCCCGAAGGGGTGGCTGTAGACCGCGGCCTCACACGCCATGGCCCCGGTCGAGTCCACCGCGGCGAGCGTGGTGTGTTGCCGGTCGGTGACGAAGGCCAGGTTCTCGGGGGCGAGGGCGGGGGCATGGAACTGTTGCCAGTTCACGTCCACGTTCGGGGCTACCGCCTCGGGGGTCATCGAGAAGTAGAGCTTCCCCGACGGCGTGTACGTCATCACCGGCTTGATGCTGGCCCAGAAGTGGCCGCGAACGGACAGCTACAATGACGAAACGGCCGGAGGTTCATCCCCCGGCCGTTCGCCTGCAACCCGCCCGTCAGCCCGCGCTCAGGCCCCGCCGCTCAGCACCTGCTCCAGGATCAGCCACCGATTCATCCCGGCGAACTTCTGGTGCATCTTGGTGATCGGCGGCGCCGCGCTGTCGTCTTCCTCGATCTGCATGTCGGCCAGCGCGACCAGGCCCTCATCCTTGAACTTCCTCAAGCCCCGCTCCAGCGCCATGCCGGCCGTGCGGAAGTTGAAGAGCGTCGAGAACTGGAGAATGAACCCGAGATCGGCGAGCTGCTGGTTGCTGATCAGCGTGCCGGCCTTCTTCGCCTTTCCGAAGTAGAGTGACGGCGACAGATTGAAGCCGAGCATCTGGTCGGGATAGTATTTCCGCACCCCCTCGGCGAACTCCTGCGGCTGCTCCAGCTCCACGTTGTTGAACTCGGGCCAGATCACGTCCACGCCGAGCTCGGCCGCCTCCCACGCATCCTCGATCGCCATCGTCACGCCGCCCGGCTCCTGATCCGGCAGCGCGCCGTCAATGGAGTCGGTGCGCGCGATGATCACGACGTCCACGCCGGTCGCCTGCGCCGCCGCCTTGATCGCCTTCAGCTTCGAGAGCCAGTCCTTCCGCGGCACCAGCACCTTGCTCCGCTTCTGCTTGCCGACGTTGACGATGTGGCCGCAGGTACGGTTGGTCGGATCCTGATTCTCGAGATGCACGCCGGCGGCGCGGGCGCGGATCAGCTCCACCGCCAGCGTGAACGTCTGGGTCGGCCCGCCGAAGCCCGCCTCCATGTCCACGAACGCCGGCGGCGCGTCCAGCAGCTCCTTGCCGTCGGTATCGTACCAGTGCGTGTTCCGCGCGCCCTCGATTCCCATCCACATCTCGTGCACCAGCTTCACCATGTCGTGCGACGCGTAGACCCCGATGTCGGGGAACATGCTCTTGGTCGCCGCGAGCTGCCAGCCGCTGCCGTAGAGCGCCTTGAAGCCGAGCCGGGTCATGATGGCGGCGGTGAAGGCATCGTAGGCGCCGGCGGTGTGGAGATAGGACTTCTTCGCGCGGGCCTCGTGGAGCAGGCGGCGCAGCTTGAGCGCCGGCTCCTCGCGCTCCGGCGGGGCGAAGAGCTTCGCGAGCTGGTCGGCGGGGTAGGTGCTGTCAGCGGTCCTGGGACGACCGGCTGTGGAAGGAGCGGGGGTCGCAACCGTGGCCATCGAGATCCTCCGGGACGTTCGGCTCCTCACCGGGAGCGTCTGCGTTGCCTGCTTGTGAAGCTATTCACAAGCTAATCGCCGTCCGGGGTGATCGCCAGCAACGGCATCGGGCGCTCTGGTTGAGGCGACCGAAAAGCCCCCGTTATATTAGGCGGCTGATTCGCAACTACTCCCCGCCGCCAAGGTGGTTCTCGTGTTCGGGTGCAGCTGACGCATGTCGCTCGAGGGAGGTGGTGCGCGCAAGGGCATCGTGCTCGCGGGCGGCTCGGGGACCCGGCTGTATCCGGTCACGAAGGCGGTCAGCAAGCAGCTCACCCCGGTGTACGACAAGCCGATGATCTACTACCCGCTGTCCACGCTGATGCTGGGCGGGACGCGGGAGATCCTGCTGATCTCGACCCCGCACGACCTGCCGGCGTTCGAGCGCCTCCTCGGCGATGGCGCGCAGTGGGGACTCTCCATCAGCTACGCGGCGCAGCCGTCGCCCGACGGCCTGGCGCAGGCGTTCCTGATCGGCCGTGACTTCGTCGGGACCGCCGACTGCTGCCTGATTCTGGGCGACAACATCTTCTATGGGCATGACCTGCCGGCGAAGCTGCGCCGGGCCGCCGCCCGGACCGCTGGCGCGACCATTTTCGCCTACCACGTCGGCGACCCGAGCGCGTACGGCGTCGTCGAGTTCGATGAGGGCGGTCGGGCGGTGGACATCGTCGAGAAGCCGGCGGCGCCGCGCTCGCAATACGCGGTGACCGGCCTCTATTACTACGACAACCGGGTGCTCGACATCGCCGCGGCCATTCGCCCCTCGGCGCGGGGCGAGCTGGAGATCACCGACGTCAATCGGCGCTACCTCGAGCTCGGCGCGCTCCAGGTCGAGCTGCTCGGGCGGGGCACCGCGTGGCTCGACACCGGTACGCACGAGTCGCTGCTGCACGCGAGCCTGTTCATCGAGACCATCGAGCAACGACAGGGTCTCAAGATCGCGTGTCTCGAGGAGATCGCATTCCGGCTCGGGTACATCGATGCCGCCGCGGTGGAGCGACTGGCCGCGCCGCTCTGCGGGAACGCCTACGGACGGTATCTTCTCGACATGCTGCGCGAGCCGGCGTTGTGAAGCTGGTGCCCACCGACATACCGGATGTTCGCATCGTCGAGCAGCAGGCGTTCGCCGACTCCCGCGGATTCTTCGTCGAGGTCTGGCACGAGGCGAAGTTCCGCGCGGCCGGACTGGACCTGCGATTCGTCCAGGACAATCACAGCCGATCGGTCGCCGGCACGCTGCGGGGGCTGCACTATCAGGTCGAGCAGCCGCAGGGCAAGTTGGTGCGAGCGGTGCGCGGCGCGATCTTCGATGTCGCGGTGGACCTCCGGCGCGGCGCCGCGACCTTCGGCCGGTGGGTAGGCATCGAGCTGTCCGACGAGAACCAGCGGCAGCTCTGGGTCCCCCCGGGGTTCGCGCACGGCTTCCTCGCGCTGAGCGACGTCGCCGACGTCGCCTACAAGTGCACCGCCTTCTACGCCCCTGAGCACGAGCGCACGCTGCGCTGGGACGATCCCACCGTCGCCGTCGCGTGGCCGACCGTCGCCGGCCGGCCGCCTCTCCTGTCGGAGAGGGATGCCGGCGGGCTCCTGCTCGATTCCGCACCGCTGTACCCGTGAGTACCCCGGCGGGTCGCGTGCTGGTGCTGGGAGGCACCGGGCAGCTCGGGCGGGCGTTGGCGCGTACCGCTCCCGCGACGATCGAGATCGTGAGGCTCGGCTCGGCGGAGCTCGACGTTCGCGACGCGGCGGCGGTGGGTGCCCGGCTCGAAGCCCTGCGGCCCGGTGTGGTGATCAATGCCGCGGCGTGGACCGCGGTGGACGCGGCCGAGTCGGCCGCGGGCGCCGCCGCCGCGGTGAACACTGCCGGGGCGGCGCACGTCGCGCGGGCGGCGGAGCGCATCGGGGCGCGGCTGCTGCAGGTCTCGACCGACTTCGTCTTCGGTGGCGGATGCGGCCGCCCGCTCCGTCCCGACGACCCGGCCGAGCCGCTCAGCGTCTACGGCCGCACCAAGCGGGATGGCGAGGCGGCGGCGCTGGGCGAGACGGCGGGCCGCGCCTGCGTCGTGCGCACGGCATGGCTGTATGAGGTCGGGGGTCACAACTTCGTCGCGACCATGCTGCGCATCATGCGGGAGCGGGAGAGCGTCTCCGTAGTGTCCGATCAGGTCGGCACGCCCACCTGGGCGCGCTCGCTGGCCACGGCCCTCTGGCGCTTCGCGGAGCGACCCGATCTCGCCGGCGTGTTCCACTGGACCGACGCCGGCGTCGCGAGCTGGTACGACTTCGCGGTCGCGATCCAGGAGGAGGCGTTGGCCACCGGCCAACTCACCCGGGCGGTGCCGGTGCTGGCGATCCGCACGGCGGAGTACCCGACCGCTGCGCGCCGCCCCGCGTACAGCGTGCTCGACGGCAGCGCCAGCTGGCGCGCGCTGGATCTCCGCCCGGCGCATTGGCGGGTCAATCTGCGGCGTATGCTCGAGGAGATGGCTTGAGGCACCTGCTCGTCACCGGCGCGGCCGGGTTCATCGGGGCCAACTTCGTGCGCTACTGGCTGGAGCGCCGGCCGGATGACGACGTGCTCGGGCTCGATGCGCTGACCTACGCCGGCAACCGCGCGAGTCTGCCGCCGGACGGGCACCCCGGGTTCCGCTTCGTGCACGCCGACATCCTCGACGAGGCGGCGATCGAGCGGCTCATGCAGGCGCACGCCATTGACACGATCGTGCATTTCGCCGCCGAGTCGCACGTGGACCGATCGATTCACGGGCCCGATGCCTTCGTGCGGACGAACATCGTCGGCACGCACGCGCTGCTCAAGGTGGCGCGACGGGTATGGCTCGACGGCGGCGACCCCGGTCCACGCCGCTTCCACCACGTCTCCACCGACGAGGTGTTCGGCTCGCTCGGCCCGGCCGATCCGCGCTTCACCGAAGCGACGCCGTTCGCGCCGAACTCGCCGTACGCCGCCAGCAAGGCGGCGGCCGACCACTTGGTGCGCAGCTACCACCAGACGTTCGGCTTGCCGGTGACGACGACGAACTGCTCCAACAACTACGGGCCCTATCAGTTTCCCGAGAAGCTGATTCCGCTGATGCTGGTGAATGCACTGGAGGGCCGGCCGCTGCCGGTCTACGGGGATGGCGGCAACGTACGGGACTGGCTGTTCGTGACGGATCACTGCCGCGCGATCGAGCTCGCGCTCGACCACGGGCGCGCGGGCGAGACCTATGCGGTGGGCGGACACAACGAGTGGACCAACATCGCCATCGTGCGCCTGCTCTGCCGGCTGCTGGACGAGTCGTTCGGCGCGAACCCCGCGCTGCGGCGGCGCTTCGCCCGCTGTCCCGCGGCCCGGGGCGACTCGTGTGAGCGGCTGATCGCCTTCGTGGCGGACCGGCTCGGGCACGACCGGCGCTACGCGATCGACGCCGCGAAGGCCGAGCGCGCGCTGGGCTTCGTGCCGCAGGAGACGTTCGAGAGCGGCATCGGGAAGACGATCACCTGGTACCTCGAGCACGAGAGCTGGTGGCGCTCGGTGATGGACGGCAGTTATCGGGCATGGGTGGAGCAGCACTACGGCCGGGAGTCGGCGTGACGGGGCCTGCGGGCGGGACGGCCGGGCGGCTGCATGCCCGGAGTGTGATCGATGCGCTTCACCTCGGTCCGGTCGCGCCCAGCGGCGACGACGAGGTGGACCGGGCGCGCGAGCGACACCGGCGGGTTTTCCTGACCGGCCTCGCGGCAGGCGTGGCGCGCGGCACGCGACTCCTGACCGCCCTCATCTCAGTGCCGCTGACGATCGGCTACCTCGGCACCGAGCGGTACGGGTTGTGGGTCGCGATCGCGTCGCTGCTCGCGATGCTCGCCTTTGCCGACCTCGGGATCGGCAACGGACTGCTGAACGTGATCGCGGAGGCGCACGGGCGCGACGACCGAGCGTTGGCCGCGCGCTACGTGTCGAGTGCGTTCTTCTTCCTGCTCGCCCTCGCGACCGTGCTCGGCGGGCTGCTCGCGGCGAGCTATCACGCAATTCATTGGGCCGGTTTGTTCAACGTGACGTCGCCGCTCGCCGCCGAGGAGGCCGGGCCGGCCGCCGCCGTGTTCCTCGGGTGCTTTCTGGTCGGCCTCCCGCTCGGCGTGGTGCAGCGGGTT
Source organism: Gemmatimonadales bacterium (assembly GCA_025934955.1). GTDB lineage: Bacteria > Gemmatimonadota > Gemmatimonadetes > Gemmatimonadales > GWC2-71-9. The sequence continues at coordinate 13,342 of JAICWE010000004.1, forward strand.
CAGCTCGGCTATCAGGAGGGCTTCCGGGCAAGCTTGTGGGAAGCGCTCGGCAGCGCCATCGGATTGGCGGGCGTGCTGGTCGCGATCGTACTACATGCGGGGCTGCCACTCCTGGTGCTCGCGATGGCGGGCGGTCCGGTCGCCGCTCTCGCGATGAACGGCATCGTGCTCTTCGGGCGCCAGCGCCCGTGGTTGCGTCCGCGTCTTCGGCTGGCGGCACGCGACTCGGCGGTTCGCGTGCTGCGGCTCGGCGTGCTCTTCTTCATCCTGCAGGTGGTGATGGCGCTGGCGTTCTATTCCGACAGCTTCGTGGTGGCGCGGCTCTTCGGCGCCGGAACGGTCGCCCGGTACGCGGTGCCGGCCAAGCTGTTCGACATGGTCACGATGCTCAGCGCCATGCTGCTGACGCCGCTATGGCCGGCGTACGGCGAGGCGATCACGCGGGGCGACCATGCCTGGGTGCGGCGCACGCTGCTGCGCTCCATCGGCGGGGTCCTGGTGCTCACCGTAAGCGCCGGCGTGGTGCTTATCGCCATCGGTCCGATGGCGGTGCGGATCTGGGCGGGTCCGGCGGTCGTCCCTACTCGCGCGCTGCTGCTCGCGCTGGCCGCGTGGAACATTCTGAGCAATCTGGGCTCCGCCGTCGCGATGTTTCTGAACGGCGCGGGGAGACTCCGGTTCCAGGTCGCCGCCGCGGTCGCGCTCGCGGTCACCGCCATCAGCCTCAAGGTCGTGCTGGGCCGCGCACTCGGCCTGCCGGGCCTGGCGTGGGGGACCGCGCTGGCATATCTGATCACGGTCGCGCTGCCGTGCGCGATCTACGTCCCGCGGGTCGCCGCCCGCTTCCGGCAGGCGCCGGCCGGGCCGCCGACCGGTCCGCCGACCGGGCCGCCGGCGGACGCGATGCTGCCGGCATGATGACCCTCGACGAGGCGGTGAGGTTTCTCCGCGCCTCGCCGACGCACAGCGCGCTGGTGCGCGACGCGTATCTCGGCCGCGACGTCGTCGCGTCGGCGGAGCGCTTCGCCGCGTCGGCTGAGTTTGCTGCGATCCGCGCATTGCTGCCATCGCTGGACGACGCGGTGGTCGTCGATGTCGGTGCCGGATGCGGCATCGCCTCGTACGCCTTTGCGGCGGCCGGGGCGGGCCGGGTGTACGCCGTCGAGCCCGATCCGAGCGACGAGGTTGGCTCCGGTGCGATCCGGCGACTCCCACCGGGCCTGCCGATCACCCGCGTGGCCGCGTTCGGGGAATCCCTGCCGCTGCGGGACGGTGTCGCGGACATCGTGTTCGCCAGGCAGGTGCTTCACCACACGCGCGATCTCCCCCTGGTTCTGCGCGAGTCGGCGCGCCTGCTGCGGCGCGGGGGAATCTTTCTCGCCTGCCGCGAGCACGTGGTCCGTGACGACCGGGAGCTCGCGACCTTTCTTGCCGGGCACCCGGTGCACCAGCTCGCCGGCGGGGAGAATGCATACCGGCTGGACGAGTACATCGCCGCCATCCGCAGCGCCGGCCTCCAACTCGACCGCGTACTCGGCCCCTGGGACTCGGTGATGAATGCATTTCCGGCCGTGCGGAGCACCAGCGAACTGGAGCGGCTGCCGCGGCAGCTGCTACGGCGGCGATTCGGGCCGCTGGGCGGGCTGGCGCACGCTCTGCCGGGCGTGCCGGCGCTGGTGCGCCGCCGGCTCGGCCGCTCGGTGCCCGGGCGCATGTATTCGTTCTCTGCGCGCAGGCTCTAGCGGTGCCGCGGATCGCGTTCGACGATCAGGTCTTCTCGCTTCAGACGCACGGCGGCATCTCGCGATACTTCGTGGAGCTTCATCGTCGGCTGCGTGCGGGGTCGGACTTCGAGGCCGAGCTGCTGGCGGGCTTCCATCGGAACGCGCATGTTCGCGACCTGGAGTCCGCGGGTGTCATGGGAATCTTCACCCCGCGGTTCCCCGGGGGTGAGCGGGTGCGCCGGAGAGTCAATCGGGAGCTCGCCTCCGGCTGGCTGCGCGCGCGGCGACCCGACATCGTGCACGAGACCTACTACACCCGTTCGCCGCGCGGCTCCCGTCGGACGTGTCGAGTGGTGACCGTATACGACATGATCCACGAGCGACTGCCCCGGCACTTTCCGCGGCACGACCGCACCGCGGCGGCGAAAGCGGCCGCGGTGCGTCGGGCGGACCACGTCGTCTGCATCTCCCAGCGCACCCGCGACGACCTGATCGAGATACTCGAGGTCCCGGCGGAGCGCACCTCGGTGGTGTATCTCGGATGCAGCGTGACGGCCGCCCCCCAGCCGCCCCCTCCGGTGGCGGGACCGTACGTGCTGTTCGTCGGTCCGCGCGGTGGCTACAAGAACTTTCCGCACCTGCTCGAAGCCTATGCCGCCAGCGGCCTCGCGGCGGGCGGGGTGGCGCTGGTCTGTGCCGGTGGCGACCGGCTGAGTGCCGAGGAGCGACGTCGCGTCATGGAGCTGCAGATCGACCCGCGTCTGGTGTCCCAGAGCCCCGTGGACGACGCCGCACTTGCGAGCCTCTACGCCCACGCCTCTTTGCTGGCGTATCCCTCGCTCTACGAGGGCTTCGGGATCCCGCCGCTCGAGGCCATGGCGCATGGCTGTCCCGTTGTCTGCAGCCGCGCGGGATCGCTGCCCGAGGTGGTCGGTGACGCCGCAGAGCTCGTGGATCCGCTGGATGTGGCCGAGCTTGCCCGGGCGCTCGAGCGGGTCTGTGAGGATGCGGAGCGCGCCGCCGAGTTGCGCCGTTGCGGCCTGCTCCGTGCGGCCCGCTTCTCCTGGGATCGCAGCGCGGCGGCAAGTCTCGGCGTGTACCGGGCGCTGGCCTGATGATGCGACAACCGGTGGACCCGTCGCGCTGGCTAAAGCTGCGGGATTGCCTCACGCCCGAGGAGCGCCCGGAATCGGCGACCGAGATCCCGTTAGGCGCACCGGCGGTCGGGGCGTACCGGGCCGGGTGGTCCCCGGTCGCGCGCTGGCGCGGTACCGCCGTGGACGGAGCGTCGTGCGTCGTCGAGCTGCGCGACGCGTGGGACGACATGGTGCTCCGACAGCACCTGGTGGACCACGTCGCAGCTGACGGCCGGCCGCGGCGTGGCGCGGCGGCAGACCGGCTGATTCTGCTATACGCATGCGAGGAGCGCGTCGGGCTCGGCTCGATGCGGCGCAACTCGGTTCCACCGCGGCTGATCGTCGGGCCCTGGCGGGAGGTGCACCAGGTGTACGTCCCCCAGCCGCTGGTCCGGAGCGGCGCATCGGCGACGGGCCCGGCGCTGCCGCGCCTGGAGGCGCCGCTGCTCTCCCTCATTACGGTCGTGCTGAACGGGGCGGCGACGCTCGAGCAAACGGTGCAGTCGGTGCTGCCGTGGTGCGGCACCTCGGTGGAGTACCTCGTGATCGACGGTGCATCCACCGATGGCACGGTCGGGATCATCCGCCGCTACGAGGGCGACGCGATCCGCTGGGTGAGCGAGCTGGACGCCGGGATCTACGATGGCATGAACCGCGGATGGCGGCTCGCGCGCGGACACTTCGTCGGCTTCCTCGGGGGGGACGACATCCTGTTGGACCTCCCACTCGAAGCGCTGCGCGCGACCCGCGAGCGCGGTTCCGACCTGGTCTACGGTGACGTACGGCTGAGCGACGGGCGGCGCTTCCGAAGCCGCTACGGCGCCGGCCTTCGATTCGACAACACGCTGCACCACCAGGGCCTGTTCACGCGACGCGGGCTGAGCGCCGAGGGCCCGTTCGACCTGCGTTTCCGCACCTTTGCAGATTTCGATCTGAATCAGCGGCTGTATCGTCGCGGCGCGCGGGCAGCGGCCGCGGATACCGTGGTCGCGTACTTCCGCGTGAGTGGGGCAAGCGGCCGGGGCAGTCGCGCCGAGTTGCTGGACGTCGTGCGGCAGAACTTCGGCGGCGCCGCCGTGGTGCTGGCGCGGCTGGGCGGAAAGCTGCGCGGCGCGCGCGCGCGTTTGCGCCGACTCGCGAGGCGCCGTGGGTGACGCCTCGACGGGCCGGGCCGCCGCCATGGCGGCGGATGTGCTGGCGGTCGTCGTGATCTATCGATGCCGGCCGCAGGATTCGAGCACGCTTCGATCTCTCGCCGCGAGTTGCTCCGCGGCCGGCGTGCGCCTGCGGACCCTGATCTACGACAATGGGCCGCTGGTCGGAACCACCGAGCGCGCAACCGCAGCCGCTTTGCCGGATCTGGCGCTCACCTACGTGGCCGACGCCGGCAATCCGGGACTCACCCGCGCGTACAACCATGCGCTGGCCCGCGCGGGAGATGCCGGACAGCGCTGGCTGATGCTGCTCGACCAGGATTCGGTGCTTGCAGCGGATTTCGTCGCCGTCACGCTGGCATCGCTCGCTGCGCGGCCGGACGTCGTACTGCACCTTCCGCTGGTGCGCGCGCGGGGCCGCACGGTCTCGCCGGTGCGCCTGCGGCTCGGCCGGGCGCGCGGGGTGCTGCCGCCCGGACATTCGCAGCCGCGTGCCTTCTTCGCCGTCAACAGCGGGACCACCGTCAGTGTGGACTTCGTCGCGGCGCTCGGCGGCTACGATGAGGCGTACCGGCTCTACGGCAGCGACAACTGGTTCTGCGACGCGGCCGCGCGGCGGGGTGCCGGCGTCATGGTAACCGGAACGACGGTGGAACACGACCTCGCGCGCGAGAGTGCCTCGCCCGCGGAGCGACTCGCGCTGTACGCCGAGGGTGCGCGGGTGAGTCGGCGGCTGTACCGCGGCCGGCCGCTGTTGCTGGCAAGCTTCTGGGCGTGGGGGCTCGCAGGGGCGGTGCGCCGCGCGTGGCGGCACCGCGACACGCGCTGGCTGGGTGCGTTCGTGCGAGGGAAGGTGGCCTGATGCTGCCCACCGAGAGCCTGCTGATCTCCGTGCCGCTCTTCTTCGCGTCCTGGTGGCTGATCCGGCGGTACGTGTACGGGCCGCTCGATCCGTTCCTGATCGCGCGGTTCACGCTCAGCAGCTCGATCGGCCTGATGCTCTACTACCTGGTGACCGGGGCGTTTCACGACACCGCTGTGGCGGCGGCGTTCGTCGCCGCGCACCTGGCGTTTCTCGGCGGCTTCGTCGCGGGCGGGCGCCACGGCATCGTGCTCCCGGGAGGTGCCGGTTACGAGCTGGCACCCCGGTTTCTCCCCGCGCTGCTCGGGACGGTGATCTGCGTCCAGGCGGTGCTGGTCGTGTATGTCGCGCGGTCGTTCGGCCTCGTCATTCTCCAGAGCGTTCCCGACATCGCCAAGAACTTCATCTTCGCCAACGGCGGCGGCGCGTTCCGGCGGGCGCTCCCGCCGCTCACGCTCCTGACGCTGGCCTACTCCCTGACGCTGCGCCATGAACGGCGTATCGGTCGCGCGACGATGGCGGCGGTGCTCGCGGTCAGCGCCGTGCTGGCAATCAGCACCGGCGGCAAGGGTGCGCTCCTGATGCTCTTCGTCGCCTGGGCATACCAGCGGATCTTCGTGGCCCGCCATGCCGGCCGGCCGATCGCGGGGCGCGCCGTGGCGGTGGCGACGGTCGCCGTCCTGGTGACGCTCGCGGGTGCACTGGGAGTCCTGGCAATCGGCATCGCGCACACGACAATGGTCGGCCGCGAACCGGTCGATGTGCTCAGGCTGTCGGGAAACCTGTTGCTGAACCGGTTCGTCGCGTTCGGCGACATCGCGATGGTGTACTTTCCCACCGGGCTCTACGAGAGCTTCAGACACGCACCTGCGGATTATCTCAATCACGTCTTCGCCGACCTCCTCGGCATGTTGCGGCTGGGCGCGTATCAGCCGCCGCTCGGTGCGGACCTGGTGGCGCAGGCGGCCGGCAGCGCCAACGAGGGCGGCTTCGGTCCCAACGCGCAGGTCTACTTCGTCGGCGCGATCTACTTCGGCTCGCTGCTCGGCATCGTGTACAGCTTCCTCATTGGAGCGCTCGTGGGCCTCGCGCGGCGCTCGGTGCTCATCTCCTTCCGCCGAACCGGCGCGGACATGATCGTGTTCATCGTCGCGAACGCGCTCGTGTATGACCTGGCGGTGGACTTTTCGTACTTCCTCGGACGGTTGTATGCGACCGCGGCGGTGGGACTGGCAACCGGGCTGATCGCGCTGGTCGTGTTCGCCTTCATCAGCCGCCGGCCGGTGCTGCGTCGCGTCGTCCTCGGCGGAGGTACGCCGTGAGTCGACCGCTGCGACTTCTGGTCAACGCCGCCAACGTCACGGCGGCGGGGCCCGTCGCGCTGGTGCGAAGTCTGGTGCCGGCCCTCGCGGCGGAGGCGGATGGCGCGAACATCACGGTCGTCTGCGCCGATCCCGCCGTCGCGGTCGCGGCGGGCGAGGCGCCCGGGGTCGAGACGGTCGTCTGGCCGCTGCGGCGCGGCGTGCAGAACGACCTCGCGCGGCTGCTGCAGCTCCACCTGGAGCTCCCCCGACTGGCGCGGCGGGTCGGGGCCGAGGCGTTGCTGACGCTCGGCGACGTCGGCCCGGTGATCGTCCCGTGTCCGCACCTCGTCTTCCTGCACCTTTCGCTGCTGGTGTATGGCGCGGAGGAGGTACCCGGGGGGATGTGGAGCTGGCCCCGGCGCAGCTATCTGCGGCGTCACTTCGCGGCCAGCGTGCGGCGAGCGGCCGCGGTCGTGGTACAGACGCCGGTGATGGCGAGCCGCCTCGCCGCGGCGTACCAGGTGGACCCGGCGCGAGTGCACGAGATCGCCCAACCGGTTCCGCGCCACGTGGGCGCGGGCACGCCCGCGGCACCGCTGGATGCGATGGTGAGCTGCGGGAAGCCAATCCGCCTGCTGGTCCTCGCCGCGTACCAGCCGCACAAGAACCATCGCGTTCTCGTCGACGTCGCCCGCGAGCTGCGCCGGCGCGGGCTCGCCGCGATGGTCCAGATCTTCACCACGGTGGCCGAGGACGATCCGCGGGCACAGCCGCTGCTGCGCGCGCTCACGCGTGAGCCCGACGTGATCACGAACCTCGGACGGCTGCCCGGCGAGCAGGTGCGCAGTGCGTTCGCCGCCGCATCGGCGCTGCTCCTGCCGACGCTGGTCGAGAGCTACGGCCTGATCTACCTCGAGGCCATGGCGTGCGGTGTACCGGTTCTCACGTCGGAACGCGACTTCGCGCGATGGATGTGCCGCGATCTCGCGCTCTACTTCGATCCGCTCGATCCGGTGTCGATCGTCGATGCCATCGAACGGCTGGGGCAGTTCGATCGCGGGGCGGCGTGGACGCGTGCCGTCGCGGCGCGCCTGACCGAACTGCCGGCCGACTGGGGCGAGGTCGCCCGGCGGTTTCTCGTTCTCGCGGGCGCGGTGCGCTCCAGTCGCGACCACCTCCGGCGGCCCGCATGAACGCCACCACTCCGCCCGATCTGTCCATCTGCATGGTGTCGCTCGACTGCTGGAGCGTGCTCGAGCCATGTCTCGCGTCGCTGCTCGCCAGTCGCCCGCGCGTCACCTACGAGGTCGTCGTGGTGGACAACGCGTCCACCGACGGCACGCCCGAGCGGCTGGCCGAGCTGTTCCCCTGGGTGCGGGTGATCCGGAACGAGCGCAACGTCGGCTTCACCCGGGCGACCAATCAGGGGATCCGCGCCAGCTCGGGGCGACTGGTGCTCTGGCTGAACACCGACACGCTGCTGCGCGAGGGCTCGCTGGACGAGCTGTGCCGCTTCCTCGACCAGCACCCCCGTGTCGGCATCGTCGGGCCCAAGGTGCTTAACCCGGACGGCTCGTTCCAGGCGCAGTGCCGGCGGGGGCTGCCGACGCCGCTGGTATCGCTCGCGTATCTCAGCGGCCTGCATCGCCTGGCGCCGCAGAGCCGGGTGCTCGGCGGCTACATGTTGACCTATCTCCCGATGGACGAAGCCGGTCCGGTCGACGCCGTTTCCGGCTGCTGCCTGCTCGCACGACGCGAGGTCTGGGACACTGCGGGTCCATTGGACGAGGCGATCTTCGGATTCGGCGAGGATGTCGACTGGTGCGTGCGTGCCAGCCGTGCCGGCTGGGAGGTGTGGTACGATCCGGCGAGCGTGATCGTTCACCTGAAGGGGCAGGGTGGCGTGCACAGCAAACCGTACCACAAGGCGTGGGGCATCCACCAGGCGATGTGGGTGTTCTATCGCAAGCATCTGCGGAGCCGCTATCCGCTGCTGCTCGCCGGAGTCGTCTGGCTCGGCATTGCGGGCAGCTTCGTCGCCTCGGTCGCCCGGGTGTGGATCGGCCGGCACTTCACCGCCGGTCGCCAGGCGAGGGCCGCCGGCTGACCGCCCCCGGCAGAGGCCTGGTTGCGGTCACCGGCGCAGATGGTTTCGTCGGCGGCCACGTGATGCGGGTGTTGGCGGGCGCCGGCGTGGAGGTCCGGGGTGTGGTACGCCGTCCGGTCGCCACTACTGAGAGCCCGATGGCGACGGTGGAGGATTGGCGGAATTTGAGCGCGGCCGGCACTGCACTCGATGGCGCGCGGGTGGTCGTCCATGCTGCGGGCGTGGCACACCGGAGCGGCCCCGGAATCACGGCTGCCGACTTTCATCGCGGCAACGTAGCGCTCACCGCCGCGGTGCTCGAAGCCGCCGGGGCGGCGGGCGTGCAGCACTTCCTTTATCTCAGCTCCGTAGCGGCGGTCGGCGAGCGCGCCGGCGCTGACGGCGCGCCCATCACCGAGAGTACCTGCGGCCCGCCCGCCACGGCGTACGGCGCGAGCAAACTCGCTGCGGAGGAGCTGGTTCGCGCCGCCGGCGCGCGCACAGGGATGATCGCGACGGCGCTGCGTCCCCCGATGATTTACGGCGAGGGCATGAAGGGGAATCCGCTGCGCCTGTTCGATCTCGTCGCGCGCGGACTTCCGGTGCCGGTCGGGACCCCGGCGGTTCGACGGAGCACGCTCTATGTGGGAAATCTTGCCGCCGCGGTTCTCGCCGTCATCGGCGCCGGCGCCGCGAGTGACGGGACGTTCCTCGTTGCCGATGCCGAGGCGCCGACGGCGGCGGAGCTGGCGCGGCAGGTCGCGGCAGCGCTCGGCCGTCCGGCTCGCATCTGGCCGACGCCGACCGCCGTGCTCCGGGTGCTGGGGCGAGCGGGCGATGTGCTCGAGCGCGTGGTGCCGATGCCGCTGACGACGGCCAAGGCGAGGAGCCTCAGTTCGGCCCTCGTGCTCGACACCTCCCGGCTGGCAGCGCGCACGGGTCATCGTCCGCCCTTCACCCTGGAAGCGGGCGTCCGTCGCACGGCGGCGTGGTATGCTGCACGGCGGCTCGCCGGATGAGCGCCGTCGTGATGGCGGCGGCGTTGGTCATCGCATTCGGTGCGGCCGCGGGTCTCACCGGTCTCGTGCGACGCTACGCGATCCGGCGCAATGTGCTGGACGTGCCGAACGATCGCAGCCTGCACCGCCGTCCGACGCCGAGGGGCGGCGGCATTGCGATCGTCGCGGTGGTGCTGGCGATCACCGCCGCGGGCGCGTGGCGCGGCATCGTGCCGGCGCGCGACGCAGCGGCCTTGCTGGGCGGTGGTGGGCTCATAGCGGCGATCGGCTGGTTCGACGACCGACGCGGCGTATCGGCGTGGGCGAGGGCCGCCGCGCATGTGGTCGGGGCGGCGTGGGCCGTCTGGATGCTGGTGCCCGGTGCGGTGGACGCGGTGGCAGCGGCACCGGTCGGAACCGGAATCGGCCTGCTGCTCACCGGCGTGGCTTTGGTGTGGTGCACGAACCTGTACAACTTCATGGACGGCGTCGATGGTCTTGCCGCGAGCGAAGCGGTGGTCGTGGGCGGCGTAGCTGCGGCCCTGCTGCTTGGCGCCGGTGAGCCGGGCCTCGGCACCGTAGCCGGCGTCGTCGCCGCAGCATCGCTGGGCTTTCTGCTGTGGAACTGGCCCCCCGCCGCCATCTTCTTGGGGGACGTCGGCTCCGGGTTCATTGGGTTTGCGTTCGGAGTGCTCGCGATCGCCAGCGAGCGGCGGGGGGCAGTGCCACTGGCCGTCTGGGGGCTTCTGCTCGCAGTCTTTCTCGCCGACGCTACGCTCACGCTGCTACGGCGCGTGCTCCACGGGGCCCGGTGGTATGAGGCGCATCGGTCCCACGCATACCAGCGCCTGGTGCAGGCCGGCTGGTCGCACCGCCGCGTGACGCTCGCCATCGGGCTGGTCAATGCCGTGCTCGCCATGGCGGCCGTCCGCGTCAGCCGGCACTCGGGCGAACGCGGGCCTGCGCTGGGTGTGGCCGTGGTGCTCCTGGCGGGGGCCTATCTGCTCATCGAGCGGCTTCATCCCATGCCGAGGTCTGGCGGCCGGCCGAACGGCCGCTCGGCAGTTCGCGAGGCCCAGTCCGGACGGTAGCGGCTCCAAGCGGCCCGGGGATATTCTTCATGCCGCGGCCGCCAGCGCAGGTGTCTCGCAACCCAGACCTCCAGACCGGTGACCCAGACAACGCCCGAGCTCCCCGCCGCGGACGACCGCGCCGAACGTCGCCACCCGTTCGAGGATGCCGCCTCGCGCCACGCATGGGCCGGCGGCGCGGCGCCCAGCCAGCCGGATCCCACGGGCGACGTTTCGCTGTTCGGGTTGTTGAGTGCACTCCTCCGCCATCGCGGGCTGGTGCTGGGCGCGGCGCTGGCGTGTGCCGCGGCGACGGCCATCGTGACGCTCGTCCTTCCGCGCAGCTACACGGTCGCCTCGGCCCTGCTCCCCCAGAGCCAGAAGCTTCCGGGCAACCTCAGCAGCCTCGCATCCCAGTTCGGATTCATGCTGCCCATGTCCCAGGGGACGGAGTCCCCGGCGCTTTACAGCAGCCTGCTCCTGTCGCACCAGCTCCTCGGCGCGGCCGTCGACACGAAGTACAGCGTCCGCGCCGACAGCGGCACCGTTACGGCCGGTCTGGCCCCCCTCGTCCACGCGAAGGGACGCACGGAGGCGCTGCGCCGCGACGCGGCGATCCGGTATCTGTCGCACCACGTCACTGCGGACGTGGATGGGAAGAGCGGCATGGTTCGCGTCACCGTGACACTGCGCGCCGCGGACCTGGCCCTCGCGGTGAATCGGCGGCTGCTCGAGCTCGTCAATGAGTTCAACCTGACCACACGGCAGACCCAGGCCGGCGCCGAGCGCCGATTCGACGAGCAGCGCCTGAACGACGTGCGCCGCGATCTCCGCGATGCCGAGGATCGGCTGCGCGCGTTTCTGCAACAAAACCGTGAGTACCGGAGCTCCCCCGAGCTCAGCCTGCAACAGGAACGCCTGGCTCGCGAGGTGAGCCGGCTGCAGCAGTTGTTGACGACAGTGTCCGACGCCTACGAGCGCGCGCGGATGGACGAGGTGCGGGACACGCCTGTCGTCACAGTGGTCGAGGCGCCGGAAGCGCCGGTCCGTCCGGACCCGCGCGGCTTGCTCAAGAAAGCACTCTTCGCGCTCATCGTCGGACTGCTGCTCGGCAGCGCCGTCGCCATCACTCGCGAGGCGGGTCGCCGGCTGCGGGCGGCCGGACCGAGCGATTACCGCCGGTATTCGGAGCTCCGCGCCGAGACGCTTCGGGACCTGCGCCGGCCGTGGCGCCTGTTGCGTTCGCATCATCCCGAGTCCGAGTAGCCGGGTCACTCCGGCCCCCCTCCGCACTGCTCCGCCACCTCGTGGTTCGCATCGCTCCCCGGCAGCACTCTTGCACGGGGCTGCCGGCGCGGCGGTGCGCCGGATCCCTCATCGATCCGCCGATCGCGCCTAAGCTTAGGCCTTGCAGGATCTTGACTCCGGCTTCGATTGTACGGATACTCCAGCGCCATGGTTCAGCGACCGTTCGGTCCGTATCGCCATCACCTCCGCAATCGCTATCTCTTCGGCGCGGACGTGCTGCTGTTCTCGCTGTCCACGCTCACCGCCTTCGCGTTGCGATTCGAGCGGTTCGACTGGGGGCCGGTGTACGGCCACGCCGCATCGCTGTACCTCCTCTCGTCGCTGCCGCTCAAGCTGCTGATCTTCTGGAGCGTCGGCATGTACCGGCGGCTCTGGCGTCACGCCGGCGTGGTCGAAGTCGAACGCATCGTAGCCGCGGCCGCGGCATCGGGCGCCGCGTGTCTGCTGCTCGGTGCGGCCGTGCTCCCGCTCAGCGGCGCCATTCCCTCCCGCATTCCGCTCTCCGTGCTCTTTCTCGACTTGCTGCTGACCGCCGCCGCCGCGGCGCTCCCGCGCCTCGCGGTGCGGGCGCTCGGTCGCCGGCATCATCGCCGGAACCTGGAGGACGCGCGCCCGGCGCTGATCGTCGGCGCGGGCGCGGCGGGGGAACTCATCGTCAAGGAGCTGCTGGGACATCCGCAGCTCGGGCTCAACCCGGTCGGCTTCGTCGACGACGACCGGGCCAAGCACGGCCAGCGCATGTGCGACCTGCCGGTGTTCGGCTCGCTCCGGCAGATCAAGGATATCGTCCTGCAGTACGCCATCGAGGAAGTGATCATCGCGATGCCACGCGCGCCGGGCCGCGTGGTGCGCGAGGTGGTCCGCGCGGCGGCGGAAGCCGGTGCCGGCACCCGCACGGTGCCCGGCATCTACGACATCATCTCCGGCCGGGTCGCCGTCGGGGAGCTGCGACAGGTCGAGATCCAGGACCTGCTCCGCCGCGAGCCGATCCAGACCGACTTCGAATCGGTGCGCTCACTCGCGACCGGCGAGGTCGTACTGGTCACCGGCGCCGGCGGCTCGATCGGCAGTGAGCTCTGCCGCCAGCTCGCGCGGCTGAGCCCGGGCCGCATCGTCGTCCTGGGCCACGGCGAGAACTCGATCTTCGACATCTACCACGAGCTGATCGAGAGTTTTCCTTCCGTCGCCGTCTCGCCGGTCATCGCCGATACCCGGGACCGCGAGCGGATGCGCCACGTCTTCGCCGCGCACCGGCCGTTTGCCGTGTTCCACGCCGCGGCCCACAAGCACGTGCCGCTGATGGAGGAGAACGTCGTCGAGGCGGTGACCAACAACGTGCTCGGCACCCGCAACGTGGCCGAGCTCGCGGCGGAGTTCGGCACCGAGCACCTGGTGCTCATCTCCACCGACAAGGCGGTGCGCCCCACCAACGTGATGGGTGCCACCAAGCGCGTCGCCGAGGAGATCGTGCAGGCGATCGCCGAGCTGGAGGGACGCAACTTCGTCGCGGTGCGGTTCGGCAACGTCCTCGGCAGCCGGGGCAGCGTGATCCCGACGTTTCTCCGCCAGATCCGCAAGGGCGGCCCCGTCACGATCACGCATCCCGAGATGCGCCGTTACTTCATGACGATTCCGGAGGCGGTGCAGCTGGTGCTGCAGGCGGGCGCGCTGGGGCGGGGGGGCGAGGTGTTCGTGCTCGACATGGGGGAGCCGGTCAAGATTCTCGATCTGGCCAGCGATCTGATCCGGCTGTCCGGCCTCGAGGTCGACACCGACGTCGAGATCCGCTTCACCGGCACCCGCCCGGGCGAGAAGCTCTACGAGGAGCTGTTCTTCAGCTCGGAGAACGCCATCCCTACGCCGCATCCGAAGGTGCTGCGGGCCCGGAACGGCACCCTGCCGGCCGGCCTCGGCACGCAGGTGGATCGGCTCATCGCAGCGGCGCAGCGGGGCGACGGCGAGGACGAGCTGCGCGCGATGCTGCAACGCCTGGTGCCGGACTTCGCCGCGTCGGGCGCCGGGACACCGGTGCGCTCCACGCTGGTCGCGGCTCCCGCCATACTCGACTGAGCGCACGTCCGCCCCACGCCCCTTCTACCGCTTCGCCACCACGATCAGCGTCACGAGACTCGCCAGCACCTGCGCCGCCACGCCCAGGATGGTGGGGAGTTGGCTGGGCGGCTGGTTGCCCTCACGCTGCGGCACCGTGACCACCGCGCCGGGCCGCGGATGCGGCGTGCCGTCGGCCAGCAGGAAGCGCCGTTGCACCGCTTCCTTCCGGCCGTCCGGCTGGGTGACGAAGGTGTGCTCGCGATCGCTCTTCTGAGTGTAGCCACCGGCGCCACGCACGTAGAAGTCGAGGTTCTTGCCCGGCACGTAGGCGACGGCGCCCGGCGCGTTCACCGCGCCCCGCACATCCACGACCGGATTGAACTCGGGGATGTAGATCGAGTCGCCCGCCGCGAGAATGACGTTGTCACGGTCGTGCGCGTCCTTGAGCACCGCGGGCAGATCGATGCCGACGCGGCCGGTGCTGTCGCGCGTCCGCACGAACTCGATGCCGCCGGGATACGCCTCGCGGGTGAGTCCGCCGGCGCGCTGGATCAGATCGGCCAGACGGTCGGTCTTGGTGCGGAGCGCGTACGGGCCGGGATACTTCACCTGGCCGAGGATCTTCACCGTGCGCACCAGCTCGTACTCCGGCTGCCGCAGGATGAGTACGTTGTCGTACGGCTGCAGCGGCACCTCGGGTGAGCCCGACGCCGGCGCGGGCGGGCCCGGCGGTCCCATGTATTCGCCGGGATGGCCCCGGCTGAAGAGGTAGGTCGAGTCGAGCGGCACGCGGATGGTCTGCGCCACCTCGCCGTGCGAGCGGTCCTCGGGCACCCGCGCGATCTCCGCTTCCTTCAAGTACGCGTCCTGCGCCAGGCCGTTGGCGAGCAGCACGGCGTCGCGCACCGTCATTCCCTCGCGATACGGAATGCGGCCGGGGCCGCGCACCGCGCCGGTGATCACCACCCAGCGGTCGGTGCGGAACGCGGTGCGGGAGAACACGCGGACTTCGTCGCGATCCTGGAGCGTGATGTCGTCGGTCGGACGGCCGGTGGTGTCGGCAAAGGTGGAGCGAAGCTGCACCCGGGTCGAGTCGTTGCGCAGTCGCGTGATCAGCACCTGGCCAAGATAGACGTCGGGCCGCACGCCGCCGGCGAGCCGGACCGCATCGCTCAACTTCATTCCGGACTGGAAGCCGACCACGCCCGGCGCCCAGACGTTGCCCTCGACCCGCACGAAGCTGCGCACTACGTCGGCGACGCGGAAGACCACGATCGAGTCGCCCGCCGTGAGCGGCACGGCGGGCACCGTGCCGGCCGCGAACTGGTCGGCGCCGACATCGATCACGATGCGGCCCGCGCCCTCCTCGCCGCCCCGCGGATCGGGCGGGACGATGCGATGGATCTGCACCCGCTGGCGCACCGCGCTCGCGGCGAACCCGCCGGCGTCCTGCAGCACGTCCCGCAGCGTCTCGTTTGGCTTGAGCTGGTAGATGGCCGGGCGCACGACCCGGCCCGCCACCTTGACCTCGGTACCATGCACCGGCACGAAGATCACGTCGCCGCTCTGCAGCCGCTGTTCCGTGGAGTTGACGCCGCGCAGCAGGTAGTCGTAGAGGTCGAGCGAGTCGACCAGCTTGCCGCCGCGGCGGAGCTGCACCTGGCGAAAGTCGCCCTGCGTCGTCGGCCCGCCCGCGGCGTAGATGGCGTTGAGCACGGTGCCGGCTGCGGAGACCTGATACGCACCCGGCTGCTGCACCTCGCCGGTGACGTAGACCTGGAGCGTGCGGATGCGGGTGACCGTGACCTCGAAGTGGGTCCGGGCATTGGGCCCGCGCCGCACGCCGGAGTAGGCCCTTCCCAGGCGGGCGTAGAGCAAGTCCTCCAGTTGGCCCAGGGTCAGGTTGCTCACGAACAGCTGACCGACCTGCGGAATCAGGATGAAGCCGTCACGCGTCACGTCCAGCGGGTACGCCTGCTCCACCTCACCGGTGAGGATGAGCGCCAGCCGGTCTCCCGGGCCGAGACGGTAATTCTCGTCCACCGGTCCGGTCTGGTTGGCCTGGAGCGTCGTCGGCGCGTTGCTGAACGTGGCGAGGCCGAAGAGCCGGAGCGGGCGCTCGTAGGGCAGGCCGAGGGAATCGGCCCGAAGGGAGTCGCGCAGGATGCGCAGCGAGTCGGCCTGCTCGGCGGCCTCGCGGCGGAGCGCGCGATGCAGCTCGAGCGACTGGAGATCGGTCTGCGAGCTCGGGCCGACGGCGCCGATCGAGTCCTCCTGGCTGATCAGGCCGAGCTGCCGCGCCGCAGTCACGGCGCGTTCGCTATCGCCGGCGGTCGCGGTGCCGGTGCCGGCGGTGCCGCTCATGTAGGGATCGAGCAGATCCTCCGGATAACCGAGCGAACGGAGCCGATCGTGGATCTGGTCCGGCGTCAGTCCCGACGCGCCGATGCGCGCCTGAAGCTGCGCGACGAGGTCGGGGCGGCTCTGGAGCAGCTGCCGAGCCTGATCCGGCGTCGGCGCCGTTCCGCCGGTGCCGAGGGGGATCTGGGCGGCGGCCGGACGTGCGAGCAGCACGAGCCCGGCCGCGAGCACGGCGCGACGGACGTAACGTCCGGCCATTTCGATGATTGGCATGCGGGCTGTAATTTGACCGCCGACGGGCGCAAGTCAATCGAGCGTCGCGGTCACCCGGCGCCAGAAGGCGAGCGTTTCGCGGGCGACGGCGCCCTCGGAGAACACCTCCAGCACGCGGCGGCGCCCGGCCGCACCGAGTTCGTCCCGCAGCGACGCGTCGTCGGCGAGGCGCTGGAGCGCGTCGGCCAGGGCGGCGGGGTCATCCTCCGGCACCACGATGCCGGCGTCGCCGATCACATCCGGAAGGGCGCCCGACGCGCTGCCGACCGCGGGCACCGCATGTCCCATTGCCTCGAGCAGCGCGCCGCCCACCGGCTCGACCCAGCGCGGCGTGGTGCGGGCCGGCAGCACCGCGCAGTCCAGGCGCGGCCAGATCTCCTGCAGGTCGCGCCGCGGAATGCCGCCGAGCCAGCGCACCCGCGCTGCGGTGCCGAGCCGCTCGGCGAGCGCCTCGAGCTCCTCCTGCGCCGGGCCGGTGCCGGCGACGGTGATGCTCCAGCGGCCGGTGAGCTTCACCGCCGCGCGAAGGACGATGTCGAGGCCCCGCTCCGGCACCAGCCGTCCCACGAAACCGATGGCGAACTCCTCGTGCTCCCGCCGCAGGGGCGCGGGCGGGGGCACGACGCCGTGCTGCGGCACCACCGCGTTAGGCACCTCGGCCCGGTGCCGGAGTACCAGGGCCAGTGCCAGCCGGTTGATGCCGATGATGCCGCGGGCCTGCCGGAGGACCCGGCCGCGGCGGACGCGCTCGCCGAGGGTGTAGGGACGGCCGACGCTCTCGGTCGCCACCAGCACGAGCGGCAGGCCCGCGCGACGCGCGATGGCGGCGGTCGTGGCGGCGGCGGGCGAGCCGGGCTGCTCCTCGAGCTGGATCACGTCGGGGCGGAATTCGCCGACGAGGCGCCTGAGCGGGCCGGCCTTCCAGCGGAGCAGCGCCGGCTGGTCGAGCGGACCGCGCACCGGACTCGGCGCGACGCGGCCGCCGCCATCATCAGCCCAGGCGACGGGGACCGGCGCCGCGCCGGGACCGGCAAGCACGCGGTCCGGCACGGCAACGGCGAGGGTGCAGCCGAGGCCGCCGAGCGCACGGAGCTTCCCGCGATTGGCGGCGTGGGCGGCGGCGTGCGAGACGATGAGCGCGCGCATGGGCGCGAAAGATGGAAGGGCGGGGTCACCGGCGCGAGGGCGCACCGGTGCCCGGGCGCGCCGTACGCCGATTGACACCGCCATCGGCGCGGAGTGATCCTTCCGCACCCATGCGCATCCTCCACCTCGCGAAGTACTACTGGCCCCGCTCGGGCGGCATGGAACGCGTCGTCCAGAGCCTCGCCGAAGGCGCGGCCAACCTCGGCCACGAGGTCGAGGTGGTCGCGGTGCAGTCGGTCGGCAAGCGGCGCGAGGCGGGGCGGCGGCGGGCGTCGGTCACCCGGGCGTTCTCGTTCGGCGCGCTGGGCTCGCAGGAGATCGCACCGGGCTACATCGCGGCGGCGTGGAAGCGGGCCGACGTCATCCACGTGCATCACCCGCATCCGCTCGCCGACATCGCGACCATCCTGCGCGCGGGACGAACGCCGTTCGTGGTCACCCAGCACGCCGACGCCAAGCGCAGCATCTACCATCCGATTGCGCGGATGGTGCTGGCGCGGGCGCGCGCCGTCGTGGTGCCGAGCCGCGCGCACCTGGCGCTGTCGCAGGAGATGCGCGGCTTCGAGACCAAGGCGGAGATCATCCCGTTCGGCATAGACGAGAGCCGCTGGGACATCGTGCCGCCGACACCGCCGGGCGCACCGCCGCGGGCGCTGTTCATCGGACGGCTGGCGCCGTTCAAGGGCGTGGACATCCTGCTCCGCGCGCTCGAGCGGGTGCCGGACCTCCGGCTCGACATCGTCGGCTCCGGACCGGAAGGGCCGCGGCTCCGCACGCTGGCCCAGGCCCTCGCGGTGGCCGACCGGGTGAAGTGGTGGGGCGAGTATCCGGATGAAGACCTGCCGCGCCGAATGGCCGACGCGGACTTCCTGGTGCTGCCGTCGGTGACGATCGAGGAGATGTTCGGCCTGGTGGTGCTGGAGGCGATGGCGGCGGGGCGGCCGGTGATCACGACGGCGGTGCCGACGGCGGTGCGGGAGGTGAACGCGCCGGGTGTGACCGGACTCGAGGTGCCGCTGCGGGACGTGGGCGCGTTGGCGCAGGCGCTGGAGACGCTCTCCCACGACGCGGCACTGCGCGAACGGATGGGCGCCGCGGGGCGGCAGCGGGTGAACGAGCGGTTCACCCAGGCGCAGATGGCGGAGAAGCACATCGCGCTGTATGAGCGCGTCTGCGTACAATTCTAGGCGAGTGGAGTCGGCCCCTTAGCTTAGCTGGTTAAAGCGCCGGACTCATAATCCGAGGATCGTGGGTTCAAGTCCCACAGGGGCCACTGTCGGCGTGCTCCGGCCGTCCGGAACGGCGCGGCCTTGACCCGGCCGCCGTGGTGCAACATGTTTGTTGCACGCTGTCCGGGAGGCGGTGATGGGCGCGTATCCGCATTCGAAGGCACGCCGCTCCGCGGTGGCGGAAGCAAGCGTGGACGCCGGCGAAGTCGCGTTCGGCAGCCGCGCGGCGCTCGCCGCGTGGGTCGGCACGCATCGGAGCCAGATCACCCGCGCGGCCCAGGGCCAGGAGCTGGGCGGCGAGGAAGGGTGGCGGCTCTCGAGTCTCGCGGCGGTGGTGACGGCACTGCTGGCGATCTACGAGCCGGAGGCGGTGCCGGGCTGGCTGCACGGCAGCAACCCGCACCTGAACGATCGCCGGCCGCTCGACGTCCTGGCCCGCGGTGACCTCGCCGCGGTCATGGCCGCAGTACAGGCGGCCCGCACGGGCGGGTACGCCTGAGCGCTGCGGCGCCGAGAGCGCCGGCGGTTCCGCCGCGCACCACGTGGCGCTGCTTTCCGTGGGATCCGCGTGCGGCGGCCGGCGCACCGCACTCAGCCTCCTTTCTCGTTCGTGGTCAGACCGTGGGCCGCTTCGATCTCCACGATCGCCCGCCGGTCCGCTATCTCGCCGACTCGGCCGACCATGCCGTCGCGGAAGTGCTGAGCCCGTTCCGCGGCACCACCTTCCGTCCCGCGTACCTCCGGCAGAGCGGGCAGCAGCTCGCGCTGGTCGCGGTCACGCTGGCATCGTCGCTGGTCGCTCGCATTCCGGACTGCACCGATCCCGCCGTCCTCGCCGAGCTCGAGCTGCGGCCCGACGAGCTGGCGCATCATGACCGCACGCTCACTCAGGCCATCGCCCGCCGGCTCCATGCACGCGGCGGCGCGGCCGGCGCGCTCGCCGGCCTCCGCTGGTGGTCCGCACTCACGGGGGCGTGGCATACGACCGTGATCTTCACCGATCGGGAACGCGCGCGCGAGGTCGCCTTCGGAGCTCCCCGTCACCTCGAGCCCGATGACGATGCGGTCATCCGGGCTCTGGTCGTGCTCGGGATCCGCTCGCCGACTCGGCCGGGCGCCTGAGCCGATGCTCCGCGTCACCTTCCTTTCCGGTCCCCGGCGCGGCGAGGTGCTCGCGCTGCCCGGCGAGCTCACCCGCATCGGACGCGCGGCGCACTGCGAGCTCCGGTTCGGGGCCGACGCGAGCGTCGTCTCCAGCCACCACGCGCACATCGCCCGGAGCGACGCCGGGTATCTGCTGGTCGATGCGGGCTCGACCAACGGCACGACGGTGAATGGCTCGGTCGTCCTCCAGCAGCCGCTCCGGCCGGGCGACCGCATTCGCTTCGGGCTGCCGGACGGGCCCGAGGTACAGGTGGATTTCACTCTCTTGCCCGCGGCGGCCGGCACTACGCCACCGACGCGGCGGGCGCTTCCGGCGCTGCTGGATGCAGCGGAGCCCGCCGCCGCCGGCCCGGGTGCATCGAGTGCCGCCGCTCCGCACACGCCGCGCGACTCGACCGCCGCCAGGCTGACCGATCTCGTCATGCGGCGCATCACCGACGACGAGGGCCGCATCCGCGCACCGGCGCTGCGGCTGTCGGTGCTGACCGGCGTCATCAGCGGCACGGTGCACGAGGCGGCGGAGATGATCCGACTGCGCACCCGGCGGCGCTGGGTCGGCGTGGTCCTGTCCGTTGCCGGCATCGCGGCGGTGGTGACGGTGACACTCGGCGGGGTGATTTACCGGCAGCACCGCCGGATGACCGGACTCCTCGGTGAGAAGGCGCGCATCGACGGCGAGATCGTGCGCGTCGAGCAGACGATGCAACGCGAGTCGGATCCGGCGCGGCTCGCATCGCTCGAAGCAACGCTCACCGCGCTCACCGGCAGTGCGCAGCAGACCGTGGCGCGGCTCGGTCGGCGCGACAGCGCGGCCGCGGCGAGTGGTGGCGACGAGCTGGATCGCGAGCTGCGCGCGATCCTCACGAAGTTCGACGCCAGCACCTACGCCATCCCACCGATCTTCCGCGAGCGGGTGCAGTATCACATCGACGAGCTGACGCGCACCGGCGGCGCGCGCACACTGCTGGCGCGGCGGCGGCAGTTCTGGCCGATGATCACACGCGAATTCGCCGCGCACGGGCTGCCGGAGGAGATGGCATACATCGCATGGAACGAATCGCAGTTCGACCCCAACGCCGAGAGCGACGCCGGCGCGCGCGGGATGTGGCAGATGACGGCCTCCACCGCGCAGGCCCTCGGCCTGCGGGTGGATGCGCTGGTGGACGAGCGGATCGATCCGGAGAAGCAGACCCGCGCCGCCGCGCGGCACCTGGCGAACCTGCTGGGCGAATTCGGTGAGGAGTCGTTCATGCTCGCGATGGCGAGCTACAACCGGGGGGAGGAAGGCGTGCGGCGCGTGTTGCGCGAGGTGGCGCAGGAGCCGGGCGGGTTCCGGAAGGAGAAGCGCGACTTCTGGCATCTCTATCGGCTCAAGAAGCTGCCGGAGGAGACGCGCGAGTACGTGCCGAAGGTGCTGGCGGCCGCGATCGTGTCGGCGCACCCGGAGCGCTACGGGGCGGCGGCGGCGCCGCCCCGTTAGGCGCTCAGCTCTCGAGGCGGGCGTCGAGCTGCATGGGGACGTTGTTCATGAGCGCCTGTGATACCGGACAGCCCTTCTTGGCATTCTCGGCGGCCGTGGCGAAGGCGGCCTGATCGAGGCCCTTCACGACGCCGCGCACCTCCAGCTTCATGCCGGTGATCCGGAATCCGTCGCCGATCTTCTCGATGGTGCACGCCGCGCTGGTGGCGATTCTCGTCGGCGGCGTGCCGGCCGCTTCGAGGCCCGCCGAGAGCGCCATGCTGAGACACGAGGCGTGCGCCGCCGCGATGAGCTCCTCGGGATTGGTACCGGGCGCGCCCTCGAAGCGGGTGCGGAACGAGTAGTCGCCGCCGATCGCGCCCGACGCGCCCTTGAAGCTCCCCTTGCCGCCACGCAGTCCGCCTTCCCACACCGCACTCGCCTTGCTCGTCGCCATCGGATCGCTCCTGTGAGGGTTCGGTTTCTAACCTAGTCGTGCGGCGGTCAGGTCCGCGACCGTGGTGCGGGCGAAGAAGCCGCGCATCCGCGCGGCCACGTCCTTCCAGCGTCCATGGGCGGGGCAGGGTGCCGCGTCGCTGCAGGCGGCACGGCCGAGCACGCAGACACGGCCGTCGCCGGCAAGGAAGGGTGCGACGACTTCGGCCAAGGTGAGTCGCGCCGGCCGCTTGGCGAGACGGAAGCCGCCGCGCGGGCCGCGCGTCGAGTGCAGCACGCCCGCCCGGGCGAGCTGATGGAGTGTCTTGGAGAGGTAGTTCCGGGGCACCTTGAGCGCGGCGGCGATCTCGCCGACGCGCACCGACTCACCGGCCGGCGCACGGGCGATGAACTCGACGGCGCGGAGCGCGTACTCCGCCGTCTGGGGCAACGTCAGCATGACGGCGGCCGCCGGCGGTTTGATTTTATCATACGCGTATGATAAACTCCGGCCCGGTGCGGCGCAGCGTCCCCCGGCTCCGCGTCGCAGCTTCCTTCTTCCGGTTGCCTGGACATGACGATCGCGCACGCGCTCCCCGAGATCATCCAGGGCGGGATGGGCGTCGGTGTCTCCAATTGGCGGCTCGCCCGGGCGGTGTCGTACCGGGGACAGCTCGGCGTGGTCTCGGCGACGGCGCTCGATTCGCTGCTGGTGCGACGCCTTCAGGACGGCGATGCGGGCGGTCACATGCGCCGCGCCATGGATCGCTTTCCGATTCCGGGCGTCGCCGCCGCGGTGCTGCGCCGCTACTTCCTGCCGGAGGGCCGCCCCGCGGGCACGCCGTACAAGCTGCTCTCGATGCATCGTCAGGTGGTGGCGAAGGCGCGCCAGCAGCTCACCATGCTGGCCGCGTTCGTCGAGGTGGAGCTTGCCAGGGAAGGTCACGGCGGCGTGGTCGGCGCGAATCTGCTGACCAAGGTCCAGCTTCCCAATCTCGCCTCGCTGTACGGCGCGATGCTCGCGGGCGTGGACGTGGTGCTGATGGGCGCCGGCATACCGCGCGAGATCCCCGGCGTGCTCGACGCGCTGGCCGAGCATCGGCCGGCGGAGCTGCGGCTCGAGGTCGAGGGCCCCGCGGCCGGTGCGACCGAGCTGATCACGTTCACACCGCGCGAGCATTGGCCGGACGACGGTCCGCCGCTGCTCCGCCGGCCGCAGTTCGTCGCCATCATCGCGAGCAACTCACTGGCGACGATGCTCGCCCGGAAGGCGAGCGGGCGGGTGGACGGATTCGTGGTGGAAGGCCCGACCGCCGGCGGGCACAACGCGCCGCCGCGCGGTGCGCCGGAGCTCAGCGCCCGCGGCGAGCCAGTGTACGGAGCGCGCGACGCGGTCGATCTGGCGAAGCTCCGCGAGCTGGGCGTGCCGTTCTGGCTTGCGGGCGGAGCCGGCTCGCCGGAAGCGCTCCGTGCGGCGCGCGCCGCGGGAGCCGCGGGCATCCAGGTCGGCACTCTCTTCGCCTACTGCGACGAGTCGGGCCTCGCCGCGGATCTCAAGAGCTCGGTGCTCGCGGCCGCGGCGCGCCACGAGGTCGAGGTCTTCACCGATCCCCGCGCATCGCCCACCGGCTATCCGTTCAAGGTCGTGCGCTGGCCCGGCGATCCGGCCGGCGGGGCGGCGGAGCCGCGCGAACGGATCTGCGACCTGGGTTACCTGCGGACGGCGTACCAGCGGCCGGACGGCCGGATCGGCTATCGCTGCCCGGCGGAGCCGGTCGAGGATTACGTGCGAAAGGGCGGACGGGTGGAGGACACCGTCGGTCGCCGCTGCCTCTGCAACGGACTGATGGCCAATGTCGGTCATGCGCAGGAGCGGGGCGACGGTGTGGTCGAGCCGCCGCTCATCACCAGCGGGGACGATCTCGCGGCGATCGGCCGGTTCACCGGCGGGCGCCGGCACTACACCGCCGGCGAGGTGCTCGACTATCTGGCGCCGGCCACCCCGAACGACAAAGCACGTCTCCGGTGCGATGATCGGGGACGTGCGGTGGGCGACGCAGTGGGCGATGAGGGGCTCGAACCCCCGACCTCGCGCATGTGAGGCGCGCGCTCTAACCAGCTGAGCTAATCGCCCGGAAGGGAGCGGTATTGTAACCGGCCGTTCCGCCGGTCGCAACGCTCGTTCGCGCCGCTGCCGTCGCGCACCGCGCGCCTAGTGCAGCACCCCGCCGCCGCCGAACCGCAGCAGCGCCTGCACCCGTCCCACGAACCGATTCGCCGTGACGCCGGCGACGTGGCCATCGTTGGTGACGTGGTGATACCCTGCGTCCGCCTGGAGATCGAACGGCCCCTCGCGTCCGCTCACCGCGAGCGCGAGCCGCCAGGTCCGCTCCACCGTCCCGATGAAGTTCTGCGGCGTGCTTCCCGCCTCCGTGGTTCCTGCGCCGGGTACCGGCAGGTCGATCGCGCCCTGGCCCTGCCGGATGAGCGTCGCCTCCGGCGTGAGGAGCCAGCGAGCGCGCCACGGCGCCGTGACCCGCAGCGTCACCTGATCCATGTCGTCGAAGTTGCGGCCCAGGCCGACACCGGCGTCCGTGAAGTTCTGGGTCGAGTCGAGCGTCCGGAAGGCGAGGCTGGTGGCGCGGGTATAGAGCGCGCGCCAGGCGAGCGTGCGCGCCAGCGGCCCGTGCGCGGCGAGCGTGAGCGCCCAGCGATCGGGATAGCGCGTCGGGCCGCCACGGTCCTGGTACTGGATGTCGTCGACGCCGAGCTGGGTCTCTACGGTGGTGCGGCCGAATGCGCGCCATGCGAAGTCGAGGCCGACGAGGCCGTTGCCGTCATCGCCCTGGCCGTACTGGTTGGCCAGGATGAGCAGACTGAGCGGATTGCGGTAACGGCCATCGAAGTTCCGCGCCGGGCCGGCGAGGACCACCGTCTCCCACAAGCCCACCTGCGCGCGATCCGAGACGCGAAGGCCGAGCCGATGGGCGAAGAAGTAGCGGTGGATCGGCTCGCCATCCGCGGTGGCCGCGTCGCGCAGCTCTGCGGCGGTGGCCTGGAGCCGGAGCGTGCGGGTGCCGATGTCGAACGCCGCCTCGGTGCGCGGGTACGCCGCGTCGGACAGTCCGATGCCGGGCAGGCCGACGGGCCCCCAGTTGCGATCCATCTGGCCGTAGAACACCGACCCCCAGCGGAACTGCGCGCTGGCGTAGGCGTCCACCATGCGGCCGGTGAACTTGAGATCGTGACGGCCGGGCCAGTCGGGATCATCGATGAGCCGCGGCTCTGCGGCTGGGCGCGTGACCAGCGCGATCGGCCCGATCAGCGCCTCGAGCCTGACGTCGCCATACGGCCGCACGTTGCCGGTGCCCGCCGGGTGTTGCTCATCGCGGCGGGCGTAGCGGTACGCCTGGACGCCGGCGCGCGCCTCCGCGTTCCAGTGGGCCCACTCCTCGGCGCTGTCGGGGCGCAGCGCGCGCGGCGTGGCGTCGGCGTCCGCCCGGCCGTCCGCGCGCTCCAGCTCGAGGCGAAGGCGATGGATTGCGTCGCCGCCGGGACCGCCACTGTCGGCGGCGGCGAGCGCGCGCACGGCGTCGGCGCGGCGGAACGGGCGCACGAAGGGCGAGGGGTCGGCAACGTCGCCGCGGGCGATCAGGTGCTCGAGCAACGGGAGCCGTGGATCGTCCAGCGGGAGGTAGGCTGACGCCTGCGCGGCGAGCGCCGCGGGCGCAAGCGCGCAGGCCAGCGTGATCGCCGCCGCGCCCGCGAGCGCGGACGCGAGACACTGCGCGAGCTGGTGACGGGGCATGGCGCACAAACCTAATACCCGCGACTATCTTTGGCCGCCATGTCCGAGGACCCACTCCGAATCGAATCGCTGCGCGGCGCGCAGGTGGAAAGCACGCACGTACTCTCGGTCGCGATCGCGGATGCGGCGGGCGCGCTCCTCGCGCAGGCGGGCGATCCCGGGCGGGTGACCTTCTGGCGCAGTGCGGGGAAGCCATTCCAGGCGCTGCCGCTCCTGGAGGACGGCGCGGCCGACCGATGGGGCTTCGGCGACGCGGAGCTGGCGCTGGCGTGCGCGTCACACTCGAGCGAGCCGCGCCACCTCGCGGTGTGCAGCGCGATGTTGGGCATGAGCGGGAGCCGCGAGGAGGAGCTTGCGTGCGGGCCGCATGCGCCGCTCTCGGCCGCGCGCGCGGACGACGTGGTGCGCCGAGGCATCGGGCTCACGCCGCGGTGGAGCAACTGCTCGGGGAAGCACGCCGGCATGCTCGCGCTCGCGCGACATCACGGCTGGCCGGTGGCGGGCTACGAGCGCGCGGGACATCCGGTGCAGAAGCGCATCACCGACTGCATCGCCCGCTGGTCCGGCCTCGCCGCCGCCGACCTCGTGCTGGCGGTGGACGGCTGCACCGCGGTCAGTCACGCGCTCCCGCTCCGCGCCATGGCCACGGCGTACGCGCGACTCGGCGTATCCGAGGCGCCGGCGGCGCGGCGGATTCGCGCCGCCATGGCGGCTGAGCCGTGGCTCGTGGCCGGTACCGGGCGCGCGTGCACGGACTTGATGAATGCGGCGGGGGGAGAAATCATCGCGAAGGTCGGCGCTGCCGGCGTATATGGCGCGGCGGTTCCGTCGCTCGGGGTCGGTGTCGCGCTGAAGGTGGAGGACGGTGACGGGCCCGCGGCGGCGGTCGCGCTGCTCGCGGTGCTCCGGCGGCTCCTGTCCCAGCGCGCACCCGCGCTGCTGGCGGCGCTGGATCGGCCCGAGGTCGCGCGCCACGCGACCATTCCGATTCGCAACACGCGCGGCGAGCCCACGGGCAGCATCCGCGCGGCCGGCGCATTGCGCGGCGCGGAGCCGCCCCGCGGGCAAACGGTACGGCCGCTCCACTCGAGCGAGGTAATCTGAATGGCGAAACAGGACAACCTCGACCCGCAGACCCGCGATCTCGTTCGCTTCGCCGCCGCCATCGCGCAGGGCTACGAACCCGAGCTGCGGGACCGGGTCGGCCCGCTCCGGAGCTCGCAGGTGCCGGTGGCGTGGGTCGAGGAGCTGCTGCTCCAGTCGGTGCTGATGTGCGGCTACCCGCGCGCGCTGGTGGCGTTCACCGTGTGGCGGAAATTCGGCGGCGTCCCGGCGCCGACGCAGGACGAGGGCGAAGACTACGGCATGGCGCTCGAGTGGCGCCGCCGCGGCGAGGAGACCTGCGCCCTCGTCTACGCCGACAACTACCGGAAGCTGCGCGACAGTGTGCGCCAGCTCCATCCGGCGCTGGACGCGTGGATGATCGTCGAAGGCTATGGCCGCACGCTGTCGCGGCCGGGGCTGGACCTCATGCGCCGCGAGCTCTGCACCGTGGCGCAGACGGCGGTGCTGGAAACGCCGCGGCAGCTGCACTCGCACCTGCGCGGCTCGCTCAACGCGGGGGCGTCGTTCGGCCAGATCGAGGGCGTGCTGTCCATCGTGAACCCGATGCTGTCGTTCGACCAATGGAAGAAGATCAAGGAGCTGTGGCGCAGCGTCCGCGAGGGATGGGTGCCGTCGGCATAAAAGGAGTACGCGGTGTTCATCGATCGGGCGGTGGTGCGGGTGACGGCGGGGACGGGGGGCTCGGGCGCCAGCTCGTTCGCGCGCTTCAAGTACAAGCCCAAGGGCGGCCCCGACGGCGGTGACGGCGGCCGCGGCGGCTCGGTCTGGGTCGCCGCGGACGCCAACCTCGCCACCCTCCTCGACTACCGCTACCGCACCATCTGGAAGGCGGAGCGCGGCGAGCACGGCAAGGGAAAGACCCAGACCGGCGCCTCGGCGGACGACGTCACGCTTCCGGTGCCGCGCGGCACCATCATCCGCGACGCCGACACCGGCGACCTTCTGGGTGAGCTTCTGCACCCCGGAGACCGCGTGCTCGTGGCCCGCGGCGGCCGGGGCGGCCGGGGCAATGCGCGCTTCGCCACCAGCACCCACCAGGCGCCGCGCGAATGGGAGCCGGGCGAGGAAGGCCAGGAGCGCCAGATCGAGTTGGTCCTCAAGCTCATCGCCGACGTCGGCCTCGTGGGCGAGCCTAACGCCGGAAAGAGCACGCTCCTCTCCGTCATCTCCGCCGCGCGGCCCAGGATCGCCGACTATCCGTTCACTACGCTGGAGCCGAACCTCGGGGTCGTCGGCCTGACGGGACACCGCTCCTTCGTCGTCGCCGACATCCCCGGCATCATCGAGGGGGCGCACGAGGGCAAGGGCCTCGGTCTCCGCTTCCTCCAGCACGTCGAGCGCACCCGGGTGCTCGCCTTCCTCGTTCCGCTCGACGCCGCCGATCCGCAGGCGGTGTACGACGGCCTGCGCCACGAAATCCGGAGCTACAGCGAGGCACTGTATGCCAAGCCGCACGTTCTCGTGCTCTCCAAGCGAGACCTCCTGCCGGCCGGCGCCGAGCTGCCCGCGCTCGACGCGCCGGACGCCACGGGCATGCTCGCCGTCTCCAGCGCGGCCGGCACCGGCCTCGACGAGCTGAAGGAGTATCTCTGGAAATTCGTGGAGACGGCCCGCACCGCGGAGCCCGCGCCCGACGCGCTCGGCCTGCCGGACGATGCCGATGCCTATCCGCTCGAGTACGAGGAGGACGGGCCCGATGAGTGAGGAGCGGGCCGCCTACGTGGCGCTCGCACTGGTGCCGGGCATCGGCCACGCGCGCTTGCGCCGGCTCCTCGCCGCTTTCGACACCGCGCTCGGCGCCATTTCGGCGCCGTTCGCGTTTTTGCGCACCGTGCCCGACATATCCCTCGCCGCGGCCACGGCGATCGCCGCCACCACGGTCGCTGCCGGTCACTGCGCCCTGGGCGATGCCGACCGCCTCGGCGGACGTGCACTCCTGCCGGACGAGCCGGAGTTCCCCGAGGCGCTCCACAACATTCCGGATCCGCCGGCGCTGCTGTTCGTCCAGGGAGACCTCTCGCTGCTGCGGCGGCCGCTCGTCGCCATCGTCGGCAGCCGCGAGCCCTCGGCGTACGGCGTGACCGCCTGTCGCATGGTCGCCGAGACGGCGGTGCGGGCCGGCATCGGTGTCGTGAGCGGCATGGCGCGCGGACTCGACGCGGTCGCCCACACCGCGGCGCTCGACGCCGGCGGGCCGACGGTTGGGGTGCTGGGCAACGGATTGGGTGTCGTGTACCCGGCGGCCAACCGGGCGCTCTACGCCCGCGTCGCGGCCGAGGGTCTCCTCCTCACCGAGCACCCGCCCGGCGAGCGCCCGCACGCCGGCAGCTTCCCGCGCCGCAACCGGCTGGTGAGCGGCCTGGCGCGCGCGTCGATCGTGGTGGAGGCGGCCGAGTCGTCCGGCGCGCTGATCACCGTGTCGGCGGCGCTGGAGCAGGGCCGCGATGTGCTCGCGCTTCCGGGCCCGATCACCAGTCCCACGTCGGCCGGCACCAACCGCCTGCTCCGCGATGGCGCCGCGCCGTATCTGGAACCGGACGACTTGCTGCGACTCTACCCCGAGGCGAAACTCGCCCCGCATGGCACTCCGGGAAACGGGACGCCGCTTCCCGCCGGCCTGGGAGAGGACGTCTGCGCCGTGGCGGCGCTGGTCGGTGCCGACGGGACGCACGTGGATGACGTCGCCCGCCGCGCCGGGCGGCCGGTCGGGCAGGTGCTCGCGTCGCTGCTCACGCTCGAGCTCGCGGGCGTGGTGGCACAGGCGCCGGGAGCGATCTTCCGCCGATTGTAGCTTTGGGTGTGCACCTCTACGTCCACGTCCCCTTCTGCGCCCGCCGCTGCAGCTACTGCGATTTCGCCATCGCCGTACGCGCCGACGTCCCTTCCGACCGCTTTGCCGCGGCGGTGGTCGGCGAGTGGCAGCGACTGCAGACGCACTCCGCGTGGGCGACATCCGCGACCATCGACACGATCTACTTCGGCGGGGGCACGCCCTCGCGGCTCGATCCCGCGGCGCTGGCGCGGATCCTCGACGCGATGCGCGCGGCGCGACCCGTAGCCGCGGACGCCGAGGTGACGCTCGAGGCCAACCCCGACGACGTCACTGCGCATCGCGTCGCCGCGTGGCGTGGGGCTGGGGTGAATCGCGTCTCCCTCGGCGTGCAGTCGTTCGATCGCGCCGTGCTCCGCTGGATGCACCGGACCCACGATGCCGAGCAGGCCGGGCAGGCGGTGCACCTGCTGCGCGCGGGCGGTATCACCGCGCTTTCGCTCGACCTCATCTTCGGGGTGCCGGCGACGCTTGGCCGCGACTGGGCGCGAGACCTGGACCGCGCGCTCGCGCTCGCGCCGAATCATTTGTCGCTCTATGGCCTCACCGTCGAGCCACATACCCCGCTGGCCCGCTGGACCGCGCGCGGCGAGACGACCCCCGCCGACGAGCCGAGCTACGCGGCGGAGTTCCTGGCGGCGGATGCGCGGCTCACGGCGGCGGGCTTCGAGCACTACGAGGTATCCAACTACGCGCGGTCCGGCGCGCGGGCGCGGCACAACAGCGCGTACTGGCAACGGCGCCCGTTTCTGGGGCTGGGCCCGTCGGCGCACAGCGGCATCGGCCGGGAGCGGTGGTGGAACCTGCGCGAATGGGCCGCGTACGACCGCGCGGCGCGCGAGGGCGCGCCGCTCGTGGCGGGTGAGGAGCATCTCGACGACGTGGCCGTTCGGCTGGAGGAGCTCTACCTCGGCCTGCGGACGGCGGATGGCGTCGCCGCCGCGGCCGCAGGTTCCCACGCCGACCGGTGGATCAGCGCCGGCTGGGCCGAGCGCCGGGGCGAGCGCTTGCGGCTGACGGCCGAGGGCTGGCTTCGGCTCGATGCGCTGGTGGCCGCGGCGGCATGACGGACGCGGGCGGTCTGCCGCGCGTCAGGCGGCCTGCGCCATGTCCCGGCAGCTCCGCGCGCAGGTGCGGCAGACCTCGGCGCACGCCGCCATGCGGGTGTCGTCGCGCACCCGCTCACACGCCTCGGCGCAGCGATCGCAGATCTCGGCACAGGCGCCGCAGGTGAACCGGTGCAGCTCCGAGCCGCGGATCATGAAATCCGCGCTGGTGGCACAGATCTGCGCGCAGTCGATCAGGAGCCGGACGTGGGCTTCGTCGCCCTTGGCGGCTTCGCCGCGGAAATGTGCGGCGGTGACCTCCAGGCAGATGCGGTGACAGCGGGTGCAGTTCTCGATGCACTGATCCATCGAGGCGCGGGAGCGGGTGGTCTGTGAGGTGGCCATATCGAACTCCGATCGGGGGGTGGCCGCACGGTATACCGCCCGCGGGCCGCGCGCGCGGTCACCGGTCACATGACGCGGCGCCACCGCGCTCGCGCCTTCTCGGTCGGAGCCCGCGACTCTACATTTCCCTCCGCATGCCTAGCCCGGAACAGTTGAGCGAGCGCGAGCTGCGGGTCCTCGAGGCCGTCATCCAGAGCTACGTGGAGACCGCGGAGCCGGCCGGCAGCCAGACGATCGCCCGCCGGTTCGGCCTCGGCGTATCGCCTGCCACCATCCGGAACACGATGGGCGAGCTGGAGGAGAAGGGCTTCCTCTATCATCCGCACACCTCGGCGGGGCGCATTCCCACCGATCGCGGTTACCGCATCTACGTGGACAACCTGATGCGGTTGAGTCCGCCGTCGGATCACGAGCGCTCGACGATTCGGGCCGAGGTGGCGGGCGCGCGCGGCGCGGTGGAGGAGGTGCTGCGCCGCGCGGCGCCGGTACTCGGCGTGCTGACGCAGGAGCTGGGTGTCGCCGTCGCGCCGGCGCTCGACCGCATCGTGCTGGAGCGGCTGGAGCTGGTGCCGGTCGCGTCGGACCGGCTGCTGCTGGTATTCGACCTCCGGAGCGGGGTGGTTCGCACGATCTTCGTGCAGGTGCCCGGCGCGATGGCGGCCGAGGCGGTGCAGCGCGTCGCCCAGATCCTGAACGAGCGGCTGGCGGGCCACACGCTCGAGGAGATCCGCCGCACGCTCCCGGAGCGGCTGCGCGACGCGGAGACGGCCGGCGGCAGCCGCGAGCTGCTGAACATCTTCATTGCCGAAGGCGAAGGCATCTTCGATCTCTCGGGCGATGCCAACTCGCTGATGCTGGGAAGCGCGCAGTTGCTGGCGGACCAGCCGGAGTTCGCCTCGAACGCGCGGATGCGCGATCTGCTGGAGCTGACCGAGCGGCGCGATCTCCTGCGTGAGGCGCTCGCGGCCCGCCGGCGCGGCGGTATCGCCATCACCATCGGCGGCGAGAACCTCGACGCGCGGCTGGCGGACTTCACCCTGGTCACCGCGTCGTACCGGGCGGGTGACCTCACCGGCGTGATCGGCGTGATGGGACCGACCCGGATGCCGTACGACAAGATCATCGGACTGGTGGAGCACACCAGCCGACTCGTGGAGGGACTGCTGGCGTGAGCGACTTCTACTCGCTGCTCGGTGTCGCGCGTGGTGCGGGAGAGGCCGATATCAAGAAGGCCTACCGCAAGCTCGCGATGGAATACCATCCGGACCGCAACTCCAGTGCGGACGCCGAAGCGAAGTTCAAGGAGATCACCGAAGCGTATGAGGTGCTGCGCGATCCGCAGAAGCGCGCGGCGTACGACCGCTACGGCAAGGCCGGCGTGGGCGCCGGCGCGGGTGCGTACGGGTTCCATCATGTGGACCTGTCCGAGGCACTCAACATCTTCATGCGCGACTTCGGCGGCTTCGAGTCCATCTTCGGCGGCATGGGCCGCCAGCAGAGCGAAAGCCGGCGGGGCCAGGACATCCGCGTCACCGTGAAGCTCAGTCTCCGGGAAGTCGCCACCGGGGTGAAGAAGACGGTCAAGCTCAAGTCGCTGGAGCGCTGCGCGACGTGCGACGGGAGCGGTGCCAAGCCGGGCACGCATCCGCAGCGGTGCGGCACCTGCGGCGGTACCGGCGAGGTGCGCCGCACCGCGCAGAGCGTCTTCGGCCAGTTCGTGTCGGTGGCGCCGTGTCCCACCTGCGGCGGCCAGGGCGAGGTGATCGCCGAGCCGTGTGAGGTGTGCCGCGGCGAGGGGCGGGTGCGCGGCGATCGCTCCGTGACCGTCGAAATTCCGGCGGGCGTGTCGGACAACAACTATCTCACCCTTCGCGGCCAGGGCGCCGCCGGTCCGCGCAACGGACCCAATGGCGATCTGCTGGTCATGCTCGACATCAAGGAAGACGAGCGCTTCGAGCGGCAGGGCGAAAGCCTGGTCTACGATCTCCCGCTCTCCTTCTCGCAGGCGGCGTTAGGCGGCGAGTTCACGATTCCCTCACCCCTCGGCGAGCAGCGGGTCGAAGTGCCGGCGGGCACGCAGACCGGAACCGTGCTCCGGGTGAAGGGCAAGGGACTCCCGCGCCTCGGGGGTGGCGGCCACGGCGACCTCCAGGTGCGGGTGCACGTGTGGACGCCGGAGAAGCTGACGCCGGAGCAGGAGCGGTTGCTGCGCGAGCTGGCGACCATCGAAGGCGAGCCGCCCCAGCGCGGCAACGGCTTCTGGGCGCGCCTCAAGGAGGCGCTCGGCGCGTGAGGTCCCGCGCGTGAGGTCCGGCGCGTGAGGTCCGGCGCGTGAACTGGTGGGCCATCCGGGTGCGGGCGGAGGGCGCTGATTCCGACCGCGTCGCGGCCTGGCTGGTGCAGCACACCGGCCAGGCCGTCGAGCAAACGGAACGCGGCGTCGTCGGGTTCGTGGCTGCGGGTGAGGACGCGGCGCGCACCGTCGCCGCCCTGCGCCGGGTCTTCGCGCTCGATGCGGCCTGCGAGCGCGTGGCCGAGACCGACTGGACGACGCGCTGGCGCCACGGGCTCGCCGCTCGAACCATCGGCCGGCTGACGGTGACGCCGTCGTGGCTGCCGGACGCGGTGCCGGGTGCCGCGCGGGTGGTGCTCGATCCGGAGAACGCGTTCGGCAGCGGCGAGCACGGCTCGACCCGCGCCGCACTGACCCTGCTCGAGCGTCACGTGCGCGCCGGCGACCGGGTGCTCGATCTCGGGAGCGGCAGCGGAATCCTCGCCATCGCGGCGGTGCGCCTGGGCGCGGTGCGCGCGGTCGGCATCGAGAGCGACCCCGATGCCAATGTCGTCGCCCGCCGCAACGCCGAGCGCAACGAGGTCGGCACGACGGTGAGCTTCGTGGACGGCGACGCCGGCGACCTGACGCCGCTGCTGGGTCCGGCCGATCTGGTCCTCTCCAACATTCTCCGCAACGTCAACGTGCGGCTCCTGCCGGCGATCGCCTCGGCACTGCGGCCCCGCGGTCTGGCGATCTTTGCCGGCATGGAGGCGTCGGAGGCCGAGCGGTTCCGGCCGGCCCTCGCGGCGGCGGCGCTGCAGGAAGCGGACGACGTGACCGACGCCGGCTGGTGGGCGGTCGCGGCGCGGCGCCCGTGATTGCGGTCCTACTGGCGCACGGCGTAGCGGAGGCCGGCACACGGGTGCCGCTCGACGCGGACGAGGCACACCACGTCCGGGTGCGCCGCGCCGCGGACGGCGCGGCGGTGCGGCTGCTCGACGGCGCGGGGCTCGACGGCCGCGGCACGCTCCACTTCGAGGGGCGGCGGGCCGTGGTGGAGATCGTGGACGCATCGCGTGCCGCGCCGCCGGCGCCACTCACCCTTGCGGTCGGCGCCGGCGACCGCGAGCGCTTCGGCTGGCTGGCGGAAAAGGCCGCCGAGCTGGGCGTGACGGCGCTGATCCCGGTCGAGGCGGAGCGCGCGGGGCATGTGGACACCCGGCTCCGCGCCGGGCAGGTCGAACGACTACAGCGCCGAGCGCGCGAGGGGCTGAAGCAGAGCGGGGCGGCATGGGCCCCGTTGATCCACCCGCCCGTGGCGCTGGCGGCGTTTCTGGCCGGCTCCGACGCGCCGGTGCGCTGGCTGGCCGACGCGACCGGCGACGGGCCGCCCGCGGCGTTAGGCACCGCGGCGCTCGCGGTGCTGGTCGGTCCGGAGGGCGGCCTCACCGACGCCGAGCGGAGCGCCGCGAGGGCGGCGGGCTTCCATCCGGTGGCGCTCGGGGCCAACATCCTTCGGTTCGAGACCGCGGCGCTGGCCGCGGCGGCGGCAGTGGGCATCGCGCGCGCCCGGGGCGCGAGGGAGGGAAGCGGTGGCTGACTCAGCGGCTGGCACGGTGCCCGACTGCATCTTCTGCAGGATCGTCCGGCGGGAAATTCCGGCCAACGAGGTGAAGCGCTCGTCCGACGCCGTTGCGTTCCGGGACCTCAACCCGCAGGCGCCGCAGCACGTGCTGGTGATCCCCACGACCCACGTGGCCGCGGTGCGGGACGCGGACCCCGCCGTCGTGTCAAGGACATTCGCCTTCGCCGCCGACGTGGCGCGCGATCTCGGGCTCGACGCCGGCGGCTACCGGCTCGTCACCAACACCGGACCCGACGCCGGCCAGAGCGTGGATCACCTTCACATCCACCTGCTGGGCGGGCGGCGGCTGGGCTGGCCGCCGGGCTGACGTGGCACTATTGTAGTCACTGACTCGCACGATCCCTCCAGCGACAGAGTCGCATGCCGGATCTTCGCACCGATCTCGAACACGGATTGGCCGGACGCTACACGATCGAGCACGAGCTCGGCCGCGGCGGGATGGCCACCGTCTATCTCGCGCGGGACCTGAAGCACGACCGCCCGGTCGCCCTCAAGGTTCTCCACCCGGAGCTGTCCGCATCGCTCGGCCCCGAGCGATTCCAGCGCGAGATCCGCCTCGCCGCCCGGCTCCAGCATCCCCACATTCTCTCGGTGTACGACTCGGGCGAGGCCGGCGGCCAGCTCTGGTTCACCATGCCGTACATCGACGGCGAGACCCTCCGGGTGCGCATGGTGCGCGAGCGCCAGCTTGCGATCGAAGACGCCACCCGGATCGCGCGCGAGGCGGCGATGGCGCTGGCCTACGCCCACGAGCAGGGCGTGATCCACCGCGACATCAAGCCCGAGAACATCCTGCTCACGAAGGACGGCCAGGCGCTGGTCGCGGACTTCGGTATCGCGCGGGCGCTCAGCTCCGGCGATCGGATCACCGAGACCGGCCTTTCCGTCGGCACGCCGGCGTACATGAGCCCGGAGCAGGCCACCGGCGAGCGCGCCGTCGACGCGCGAACCGACATCTACTCGCTGGGCTGCGTGCTCTACGAGATGCTGGCGGCGGAGCCGCCGTTCACCGGTCCCAACACCCAGGCGATCCTCACTCGCCGCCTGACCGAGTCGCCGCGGCCGGTGCGCCTGGTGCGGGAGACCGTCCCGGCCGCGCTCGACGCTGCGGTGATGCGCGCACTGGCCCGGGCGCCGGCGGACCGCTTCGCCACGGCGGCCGAGTTCGCGCGGGCGATCGCGCCGGAGCAGATCACGCCGGTCGCGACCGCGACGCAGCGGACGCGGGCGCTGCGGGGGCCGGCGCGGCTCCGTTCGCCCGTCCTCATCGCGCTCGCCCTCGGCTTCCTGATCGGCGGCGGACTCCTGGTCGGCTGGATGCGCCGGCACGGTACCGCCCCCGCTGAGGAGTCCGCCGCCGGCCCGAAGCTCGTCGCGGTGCTCCCGTTCGAGAACGTCGGTCGCTCGGAGGACGACTACTTCGCCGATGGCGTCACCGACGCGATCCGCGGCAAGCTCACCGGACTCCCCGGCCTCCAGGTGACCGCGCGCGCCAGCGCGGCGCAGTACAAGAAGAGCAGCAAGACGCCGCGCGAGATCGGCCAGGAGCTGGGCGTACAGTATCTCCTCACCGGCACCGTGCGCTGGGACCGCAGCGCCGCCGGCAACCGGGTGCTGGTGAGCCCCGAGCTGATCGACGTCTCCAGCGGCGCCTCCAAGTGGCAGCAGCCGTTCGACGCCGCGCTCTCCGATGTGTTCCAGGTGCAGGCGGACATCGCGGGCCGCGTCGCGCAGGCGTTGAACCTGGCGCTGGAGACGCCGAAGCAGGAGCAGCTTGCCGAGCGACCCACCGAGAACCTGGCGGCGTACGACGCGTTCCTGAAAGGGGAGGAGGTCGCGCAGGGGATCTGGGGCACCACGCCGGCGACGCTTCGGCGCGCGGCCGGCTACTATGAGCAGGCGGTGGCACTGGACTCGACGTTCGCGCTCGCGTGGGCGCAGCTGTCGCGCACGCTCTCGTACGCCTATTTCCTCGGATCGCCGGCCGCCGCGGATGCGGAGCGCGCCCGCTTCGCGGCAGACCGGGCGCTCGCGCTGGCACCGGCGCGGGCCGAGGGCCGGCTCGCCCTGGGCGACTACTACCATTACATCCGGCTCGACAACACGCCCGCGCTCGCCCAGTACGAGCAGGGGTATCAATTGGCGCCAAGCAATCCCGATCTGCTCACCGGCGCCGCGCTCACCGACCAGAACCTGGGCAAGTGGCAGGAGTCGCTGGATCATCTCCAGAAGTCGCTGGCCGTGGATCCGCGCTCGGTGCTCACCACCCGGCGGCTCGCGTTCACGCTGCTCTGGCTCCGACGCTATCCGGAGGCGCTCGCCGCGTGCGACCGCGCGCTCGCGCTGGGCCCGGCCAACCTCCAGTCGCTCGAGACCAAGGCGATGGTACACATCGCCCAGGGCGACGTCGCCGGAGCGCGCGCGGTGATCGCATCCGCGCCCACCGATGTCGAGCCGACCAATCTGGTCGTGTACCTGTCCAACTACTGGGACCTGTTCTGGATCCTCAGCGACGAGCAGCAGGCGCTGCTGCTCCGTCTGACGCCGCGGGCGTTCGACGACGACCGCGCATCGTGGGCCATGGTCATGACCCAGACCTACGCGCTCCGGCACGACGCCGCCCGGGTCCGAGCGTACGCCGACACGGCGCGTGCGGCCTACGAGGAGCAGCTCAAGCAGGCCCCGACCGATGCGCAGCGGACGGCGTTCCATGGCCTGGCGCTGGCGTATCTCGGGCGCTACGACGAGGCCATCCGCGACGGCCGGCGCGCCACCGCGCTGTCGCCGCTGGTGTCGGACGGGTACAACGGCCCGTACTACCAGCATCAGCTGGCGCGGATCTACCTGCTCGCGGGCCAGCCGGACAAGGCGCTCGACGCGCTCGAACCGCTGCTCAAGGTGCCGTACTTCGTCTCACCCGGCTGGCTCAAGGTGGACCCGAACTTCGCGTCACTGCACGGCAATCCGCGGTTCGAGCGGCTGGTGGCGGGGAGCTGACCCCGCGCTTGCCATTTGCCCCGGCGATCTCTAGCTTCCCGGCTTGCTTCAACTTGCCCATCGCCGGGCGCGAGAGGGGTGATTTACCGAATGCCGGAAGTCGTCATTCACGATGACGAGAGTTTCGAGCGGGCGCTCAAGCGCTTCAAGAAGAAGTGCGAGAAGGCCGGGATCCTCTCCGATCTGCGCAAGCATCGTCATTTCGAGAAGCCGAGCGAGAAGCGGAAGCGGAAGATGAACGCCGCCATCCGCAAGAACCGCCGCGGGCCGCGCGTCTCACGTGGCTGAGCGCGCCGACGCTTTGCAGGCCGCGCTCGTCGCGGCCCGCAAGGCGCAGAACCGGGACCGCACCCTCGTTCTCTCCACCATCCTCGCCGCCGTCAAGAATCGCCAGATCGAGCTTTCCCGCGAGCTGACCGACGAGGATGTGATCGAGGTGCTCCGCCGCGGCATCAAGACGCGGCGCGAATCGGTCGAGCAGTACCAGAAGGGCAACCGCACCGACCTCGCCGCGGTGGAGCAGAGCCAGATCGCCGTCATCGAGGAGTTCCTGCCGCCTGACGCCGACCCGGCCGAGATCCGCGCCGCGGTGCGTGCGGCGATCGCGTCCGGCGCGGGTGAGATGGGAAAGGTGATGGGCCAGGTGATGCCCCGATTCAAGGGCCGGGCCGACGGCAAGGTGATCAACGCGATCGTCCGCGAGGAACTCCAGGCCAAGTGACGCTGCGGGACGAGAGCGAGCCGACAGTCGGGGTGCGGGGCCACCAGCGGCCCGGCACCCTTTCTCTTTTGGGCGGTGCCGCCACCGCCGAGGCGCTCGATACCATCGAGTTCGCGCCGGTGCTCGAGGTCGTCGTCGGTTTCACCGCGGGCCCGCTCGGTGCCGCGCGGGTGCGCGCGCGGCGGCCGACGGACGACGTCGCGTGGATCGCGCGCGAGCTTGCCCGGGTGGGTGAAGTCGCGGCCCTTTTCCGTCGCGGCGACGCACTGCTCGCTGAGCCGGTGCCCGACGTCGCCCGCGCGCTCGGACGGCTGCGCGTCGCGGGCAGCGTGCTCGAGGGCCCCGAGCTCGCGGGGCTGCACCGGCTGCTCGTGGCGGCGCGACTGGTGCGCGCCGACCTCCTCCGCGTCCGCGACACCACGCCGCTCGCCGCCGAGCTGGCCGCCGATCTCCCCGACAAGTCGCACGAGCGCCGCCTGGAGCAGTCGGTGGATGCCGAGGGCACACTGCTCGACTCCGCCAGCCCGCGCCTCGCCGCCGCGCGGCGCGAGGTGCAGGCGGCGCGGCAGCGGCTCCTGCGGAAGCTCGACACACTGCTCCGCAACCTCGATGGCGCGAGCACACCCGCCAACGCGAGCGTGACCGTGCGGAACGGCCGGTATGTGATTCCGGTTCGCCGGGATTCGCGGAGCCGGCCCGGCGGCATCGTGCACGACGAGTCGGGCGGCGGCGGGACGCTCTTCGTCGAGCCGGCCGAGGCGGTGGAGCTGGGCAACGCGCTGCGGGCGGCGCAGGCCGACGAGGAGCACGAGGCCCTTCGTGTCATGCGCGAGCTGAGCGATCTGCTGCGACCGGAGCTCCCGCGCCTTCGCGGCGCGCTGGAGATGTGCGCCGCGACCGACGATCTCGTCGCCCGCGCGCGCTACGCCGTCGCCGTCGCGGGGGAAGTGCCGGCGGTCGCCGCGGCGCCGGCGCCGCTCCGGATCGTGCAGGGGCGGCATCCGCTGCTCCTCGCGGCCGGCGGCGAGGTCGTCGCCTTTGACCTCACGCTCGCGGACGACGAGCGCACGCTGCTGGTGAGCGGCCCCAACACCGGCGGCAAGACGGTGCTGCTCAAGGCGACGGCCCTCGCCGCGGCGCTGGCGCAGAGCGGCATCGTGCCGCCGGTGGGCGGGGAGACCGCGCTGCCGGTGTTCCGCCGCTTCTTTGCCGATATCGGCGACCGCCAGTCGATCGCCGCGTCGCTCTCGACGTTCAGTGCGCACGTCGCCACCTTGCGCCGGATCCTCGAGGAGTCGGACGACGCGTCGCTCGTCCTGCTCGACGAAGTCGGTAGCGGCACCGACCCCGCCGAAGGCGCGGCGCTGGCGGCCGCGGCGCTGGTGGCACTCACGCGGCGCGGCAGCATTACGCTGGCGACGACGCACCTGGGCACACTCAAGAACCTCGCGACCCACGAACCGGGCGTGGTGAACGGCTCGCTCCAGTTCGACGCGGCGACGCTCACGCCGACCTATCGCTTCAGCAAAGGCGTGCCGGGCCGCTCCTACGGTCTCGCCATCGCGCGGCGGCTCGGCGTGCCGGCGGAGATCCTCGCCGCTGCCGAAGGCCGCGTGTCGGACGCCGAGCGGAGTCTCGATGCGCTGCTCGCGGCGGCGGAGGAGCGGGACCGGACGCTCCGCGGCGAGCAGGCGGCGGCCGATGCGCGCGCCATCGAGCAGGATGGGACGGCGGCGCGGCTCGCGCTGCAGCAGGAGAGTCAGGCGGCGCGCGAGAAGGAGCTCGCCCGCCGCGAGAAGGAAGCCGAGCGCCGGGCGCGGGAACAGGCGCGCTCGTATCTGCTCGAGGCGCGGCAGGAGGTGGAGCAGGCGCTCGCCGCCGCGCGCGGTGCGGTGGACGAGGCGGCAGCGCGCGAGGCGCGCCGGCGCGTGGAGGAAGGCATTCGCGCGCAGGGCGAAGCGCTTGCCAGCACGGCAGACGACGAGGCGATCGACGAAATCGAGGCGAGCGACGGCGCGCTCGAGCCCGGCCAGCGCGTGCGGCTGGCCAACGGCACCACCGGCAGCTTTCTCGAGCGCCGCGGCGACGGCAAGCTCGTCGTCGCCGTGGGATCGATGCGCATGGTGGTGGATCCCAGGGGCGTTGCCGCGCTCAGCAACCGCGCGGCGAAGCGCGACGCACCGTCGCCGACGGCCGCGGCGCTCGATGCGCGCCCGCCCGAGGCAGCCTACGACGTCGATCTTCGCGGCCTCACCGGCGATGAGGCCGAGGCCGCCGCGCTGGCCGCGCTTGACGCCGCGGTCTTGGCGGAGCAGCCCTACCTGCGGATCATTCACGGCATGGGCACGGGCGTGGTGCGGGAGCGGGTGCGGCGGATCGTCTCGCGCGATCGGCGGGTGAGCAAGTACGACTTCGCTCCGCGCAACCAGGGCGGCACCGGCGTCACCATCGTGGAGCTGGGCGGGTGAGCGCGGCGTCCGGAGCGCGTCGCGCATGGCGATGATCCCCGACGAGCTGATCGAGCAGGTGCGCGACGCCGCCGACGCCGTGGCGCTCATCGGCGAGACGGTCGAGCTCAAGCGCACCGGCTCCGACTACCGCGGCCCCTGTCCCTTCCACGGCGGTACCCATCGCAACTTCGCCGTCATCCCGCGGAAGGGGCGCTTCTACTGCTACGTCTGTCACGAGAAGGGCGACGTCTTCTCCTATTTCATGAAGCGCTTCGGGATGGACTATCCCACGGCGGTGCGCGAGGTGGCGCGGCGGACCGGAATCGACATTCCCGAGCGTCCGGCGCGGAGTGGCCCCGACCCGCACGAGCCGCTCTTCAGCGCCGTGAGCGCGGCGCAGGACTGGTTCGCGCGGCAGCTCGTCGAGTCGAAGGACGCGGAGCCGGCGCGCTCGTATCTCACCAGTCGCGATGTCGCGCTCGAGGCGGTCGCGCCGCTCGGACTCGGCTACTCGCCGGCAGGCCGTGCCTTTCTCGCGGCGATGGAGTCGCTCGGCGTGGAGGAGCCGGTGCTGCTCGAGGCCGGACTCGTGGTGCGCCGCGATGACGGCAGCATCATTCCGCGCTTCCGTTCCCGGCTCCTCTTTCCCATTCACGATCTCCGCGGCCGCGTGGTCGGCTTCGGCGGGCGGCTGCTCGGCCCCGGCGAGCCGAAGTACCTCAACTCGCCCGAGACGCCGATCTTCTCCAAGGGCCGCATGCTCTACAACCTCCAGGCGGCGAAGCCGGCGATCCGCCGCGAGGAGAGCGCGCTCGTGGTCGAGGGCTACTTCGACGTGCTGCGGCTGTCGCTGGCGGGCGTCGAGCACGTGGTCGCGCCGCTCGGCACCGCGCTCACCGGCGAGCAGGCGGCGCTGCTGCGGCGCTATACCTCGTCGGTGACGCTGCTCTACGACAGCGATCTCGCCGGACTCCGCGCCACCTTCCGCGCCGGTGACGAGCTGCTGCGCCACGGCGCGAGGGTGCGGGTGGCGACGATGCCGCCGGGCGAGGATCCGGACACGCTGGTGCGCGCGGGCGGCGCCGACGCGCTGGCGAGCGTCGTGGCCGAGGCGATCGACGTGATGGAGCGGAAGATCCAATTGCTCGAGCGGCGAGGATGGTTCGCCGGCGTGGAGCACCGTCGGGACGCGCTGGACCGGCTGCTGCCGACGATCCGCGCCGCGACCGACGCGATCACCCGCGAGCTCTACCTCTCGCTCGTCGCCGAGCGAACCGGCGTCAGCCGTGAGGTGCTGGAGCGCGAAGCGGCGGAGAAGCCGAAGGCGCCCGTCGCCGCCAGCGCGCCGGCCGGCCCACGCAGCGACCCGCGAGCCGAACGGGCGCGCCCGCCGCAGGGAAGCGGGCGCGCGCCGTTCGGCCAGACCGCCGAGCGGGAGCTGCTGCGCGTGC
Source organism: Gemmatimonadales bacterium (assembly GCA_025934955.1). Lineage (GTDB taxonomy): Bacteria > Gemmatimonadota > Gemmatimonadetes > Gemmatimonadales > GWC2-71-9. Next base: position 55,856 of record JAICWE010000004.1, read on the forward strand.
TCTTCGCCGCGCCGGACTGGCTGGAGCAAGTACGCGAGGAAATAACGTCTGACATGCTGAACAACAACGAGTTACGTCAATTATATGAGAAATTGCTTGACGTGGGGGCGGCCGCCGTCGAGCAGCTTCCACCGGATCTGCCGGAGGAAACGCAGCGGGCCTGGGCCCGGCTGAAGGAGGCGGCGCTCACGGTGAATCGGCCGAACCTCGACAAGATGGTGGAAGGCGCGGTGCAGCAGCTGCGCGCCCGGCCCCGGGTGCTGGAGTACCGCGAGCTGCGGCGCCGGCTCGCCGCCGCGCGGGACGAGGCGTCGAAGGGAGAGCTGGTGGAGCAACTGAACCGGGTGGCGGGCGGGCTGCGTCGCGACTTCCCGGTGGAGTGGAGCAAGGAATCGTCACACCGCCGCAATGCGGGGACGAACCCGGCGCGGCAGAGGGAGTAACACTCACATGAGGAGCAAGGATGAACGCTGAGTTAGCCAAGCTGCTGGATCTCCAGTCCAAGGATGAGGCACTCAAGGCGCTGGACGAGCGGCTCGGCGAGGTCGCGCGGGACGAGCAGGCGCTCGATGCGCAGTTGAGCGATGCGGTGCGCGCGCTGGACACCGCCGAGCGGAGCGTGCAGGACGCCAGCCGGCGCCGGGATGAGCTCGCCGGCAAGGTCACCGATTACCGTCGAGCGCAAGCGCAGCGCGAGCAGCGGCTCGACCTGGTGCAGAAGCCGAAGGAGCTCGCCGCGGTCAACGCCGAGATCGACCTCGCGCGCGGCGTGCTGATCAAGGAAGAGGGTGAGCTGGCCCGGGTGGACGGCGAGCTCGCCGGCGCGAGCGAGCGCCGCACCGGTGCCGAGCGCACGCTGGCGGAGCTGCGGGCGGGGCAGGCGACGGCGCGGGGCGAGCTGGCAGAGCGGCGCCGCACGATCGACGACGAGCGCGCGGCGGCGGCGGCGGAGCGGGAGCGGAGCGCGTCGCAGCTCGACCGGCCGCTCCGGACCCGCTACGACCGGCTTCGGAAGCTGCGCGGCACCAACATCGTGGTCCCGATGCGCAACGCGGCCTGCGGCGCCTGCCATACCACGATCCCTACCAGCCGTCGCGCGCAGCTGAGGGGCGGCCTGCTGCTCGAGGGCTGCGAAGGGTGCGGCGTCATTCTGTACTCCGGCGAAGCCGCGGGATGATTCCGGCGCGCCCGGCGGCCGCTACATTTCCGCGGTGACCGCCTCCGTCCAACCCGCGCTTCGCTGGGTCATCGCGCCGCCGCCCGATCCCGCGGCCACCCACGCGCTGGCCGACGCTCTCTCGATACCCGAGCCGCTCGCCGCGCTGCTCACGCAGCGCGGCCTCGCCGATCCCGAGGCGGCGCGTCGCTTCCTCCGTCCCTCACTCGACCGGCTTTCCGATCCGCTCGCGCTCGCCGGCATGGCGGAGGCCCTCGCCGTGATCGCAGACGCGGTGCGGAGCGGCAGCGTCATCCTGGTCCACGGCGACTACGACGTCGACGGCCAGTGCGCCTCCGCGCTGCTCACGCGCGCCCTGCGTGCGGCGGGCGCGCGGGTCGAGACGTTCATCCCGCATCGCCTGCGCGACGGCTACGACTTCGGGCCGGCCGGGCTCGCGGCGGCGCGCGACATCGGCGCGGGCCTGGTGCTCACCTGCGACTGCGGCATCACCGCGGTAGAGACGGTGCGGGAGGCGCGGGCCGCGGGCATTCGCGTCGTCGTCACCGATCATCACCTTCCCGGCCCCGACCTGCCACCCGCCGATGCGGTCGTGGATCCCCGCCGCCCGGACGATCGGTCGGGGCTGGGCTACCTCTGCGGCACCGGCATCGCGTTCATGCTGGTGCGCGCGCTGGCGCCGGCGCTCGGCCTCTCGCCCAATTTCCCCTTCCATCTGCTCGATCTCGTCGCGCTCGCGACGGTGGCGGATGTGGTCCCACTGGTGGCGGACAACCGCGCGCTGGTGAAGCACGGCTTGCGGCTGATGCCGGCCTCGCGCTGGCCGGGCCTCCGCGCGCTGCTGGAGAGCGCCGGTCTCGCCGGCCGCGAGCTCCGCGCGGGGCAGCTCGGCTACATCGTAGGGCCGCGGCTCAATGCGGCGGGGCGGCTGGGCGATGCGGCGGACGGGCTCCGGCTCCTCCTCACCGACGATCCCGCGGAGGCGCGCGCCTTGGCGCAGCGACTCGAACGGCTGAACGTGGAGCGTCAGGCGCTGGATCAGCGCACGCTGGAGGAGGCGCTGGCGCAGGTGGACGGCACGGCGCACGATGCCGGCCTGGTGCTGGCGGGCGATGGCTGGCATCCGGGCGTGGTCGGGATCGTGGCGTCCCGCGTGGTGGAGCGCTTCGGCCGGCCGACGTTCCTCATCGCGTTCGACGGCGACGTCGGCAAGGGCAGCGGCCGCAGCATCTCCCGCTTCGACCTGCACGCGGCGCTGAGCGCCTGCGGCGATCTGCTGGAGCGCTACGGCGGCCACCAGATGGCCGCCGGCGTCACCATCCGCCGCCCGCAGCTGGACGCGTTCCGCAGCCGCTTCACCGAACTCGCGCGCACCGCGCTCGGCACCGAGGAGCTGGGGCCGGAGCAGCGGGTGGATCTCGTCGTGTCGTTAGGCGAGATGACGCTGCAGCTGGAGCGACTCTGCCGTCACCTCGAGCCGTGCGGCATGGGAAACCCGGGTCCCGTGTTCGGCGTGCGGGGCGTGCGGTTCACCGGGCGGACGCGGGTGGGGCAGGGGCACCTCAAGGGGTGGCTCGAGGACGGCACGCACCGGCTCGCGGCGATCGGGTTCGGCTGGGCGGAGCGCGTGCCCGGGCTGGGAGACGGGCCGGTGGACGCCGCGTTCCGGCTCGAGGCGAACGAGTGGCACGGGACGGTGACGCTGCAGGCCCGGCTGTGTGCGTTGACGCCGGCACAGTCGGCGATCTGAGGCACCGCTCCGATTCCGCTCCGCCCATGCGCATCGTAGCCGGCCGCTTCGGCGGCCGACGGCTGACGATGCCGGCCGATGCACGGGTGCGTCCCACGGCGGACCGCGTCCGCGAAGCGTGGTTCAGCATCCTCGGGGATGCCGTGGCCGGCGCTCGGGTGCTCGATCTCTACGCCGGGAGCGGCGCGCTCGGCCTCGAGGCGCTGTCCCGCGGCGCCACGAGCGCCGACTTCGTGGAGCTGGGCGCGCCGTCGCTCGCGGCGCTCAAGGCCAACATCGCGACGCTCGGGGTCGAAACCGTCACGACGGCGCGGCGCGGCGACGCGCTGCGCTTTGCCGAGCGGCTGGCGCCGGCGAGCTACGACGTCGCCTTCGCCGACCCGCCGTATGCGCACGACGCGGCCACCGCCCTGGCCGCGCTCTTCCGCCGGGTCCCCTTCGCGCGCATTCTTTCGGTCGAGCACGCCGCGAACCTCGCGCTCGACGGCGACGACACCCGGCGCTACGGCGACACCGCCATCACCTTCGTCTACGCCCCATGACGCGCACTGCGCTCTACCCCGGCTCGTTCGATCCGCCGACGCGCGGTCACGAGGACCTGGTCCGCCGGAGTCTCGCGCTGGCCGACCGGGTGATCGTCGCCGTCGCGACCAACTCGGCCAAGCAGCCGCTCTTCGGCATCGAGGAGCGGCTCGAGCTGCTGCGCACCGCGCTCGGCAGCGATCCGCGGGTGACGGTGGAAACGTTCGACGGGCTGCTGGTGGAGTTCGCCCGCAAGGTCGGCGCGACCATGGCGGTGCGCGGGCTCCGCGCCGTGAGCGACTTCGAGTACGAATTCCAGATGGCGCTGATGAATCGGCAACTGCACCCGGGGCTCGAGACGGTGTTCCTGGTGCCGGCGCTCGATCTCACCTACCTCAGCTCCAGTCTCGTGCGCGAGGTGGCGCGGCACGGCGGCGACGTGAGCGCGCTGGTGCATCCGGCGGTCGCGGCGGCGCTCCAGCGCCGGTTCGCGCGATGAGCTTTCGCGAGGCGCTGCTCGCCCGCGCCGGCGGCAGGCGCGCGCGGGTGGTGCTGTGCGAGGGCGGCGACCGCCGGGTGCAGCAGGCGGCGGCGCGGCTCCGCGACGGCGGCATCGTCGAGCCGATCGTGCTCGGCGGGGGCGAGATTGACCCGGTGCGCGATCCGCGCGTGCAGCGCGTCGCCACCTGGCTGCGGGAACGCCGCCCCGACCGCGTGCTCGACGGCGTGCACGCGCTCGACCTCGCGTCCGATCCGCTCATGTTCGGCGCAGCGCTCGTCGCCCTGGGCGAGGCCGAGGGGTGCGTCGGCGGCGCGGTGCGCACCACCGCCGAGGTGATCCGCGCGGCACTCTGGGCCATCGGCACCGCGCCGGGCGTGACCGTCGCGAGCAGCGCGTTCTACATGGTGCTGGGCGACGACCGAGTGCTCACCTTTACTGACTGCGCCGTGGTGCCGGAGCCGACGTCGCGCCAGCTCGCCGAGATCGCGCTCGCCGCCGCGCGCGACCGGAGCCGGATCGTCGGCGACACGCCGCGGGTCGCCTTTCTCTCCTACAGCACCCGCGAGAGCGCGGCCGGCCCGTCGGTGTCCCGGGTGCGCGAGGCGGCCGATCACTTCCGCTCCCTCGCGCCGAACGTGCCGGCCGACGGCGAGCTCCAGGTGGATGCCGCGATCGTCCCTGCGGTGGCCGAGACCAAGGCGCCCGGCTCGCCCCTGGGCGGCCGGGCCAACGTGCTGGTCTTTCCCGGTCTGGACGCCGGCAACATCGCCTACAAGCTGGTGCAGCGGCTCGCCGGCGCGGTGGCGCTGGGTCCGCTCCTCCAGGGCCTGGCCCGCCCGATGGCCGACCTGTCGCGCGGCGCGACGGCCGACGATATTGTCGAGGTCGCCGCGATGGTGGCGCTCCAGGGCGACCGGACCTCCGAGGGAGGGACATGATGGGCTTCAGCGAGACGAAGGACGCGAGCGGCGTCCTGGTGATCCGGGTCGAGGGACAGCTCATCGTCGGCAACCGGGGCGAGCTGAAGGAGCTCGTCCAGCGCGCGCTCGACGCGGGCGAGCGGAAGCTCCTGCTCGACTTCGGCGCCACCGGCTACATCGACTCCTCCGGCCTCGGCGCGCTCGTCTCCATCAGCAAGAAAGTCCGCGAGGAAGGCGGCGAGCTCCGGCTCGCCGGGCTCAACGACGATCTCCGCTCGCTCTTCGAGCTGACCAAGCTCGACACGCTCTTCGCCATCGCCGAGACGCCGGCCCAGGCGCTCGCCAGGTTCTAGCGGCATGGAGCCCGCGCCGCGGCTCGACCCGGCCGGAGCGCTTCCACTCCGCCTCTGCGTGCGCCGGATGCCGCTGCCCGACGCCGCCGCGCCCGCGGCGCGAGTCACCCTGCGGCTCCCGAGTGACATCACCTGCGTCGAGGAGGCGGTGAGTCTGGTCACGCGCCACTGCCTCGCGGGTGTGCCGGCCACGACGCGGGTCCGGTTCCGGCTGCAGGTGGCCCTCGCGGAAGCGCTCGCCAACGCGATCCTCCGCGGCAACTGCGAAGACTGCGACAAGACGGTGCTGGTCACCGCCGAGCTGTTCGCCGACACCATTCGCCTGTCGGTCACCGACGAGGGACCGGGCTTCGATCCGCGCACCATTCCCGATGCCATCCGGCCCGAACGACTCGAAGAGACCTGCGGTCGCGGTCTCTTCCTCATCCGCAAGCTCGTGGACGCCGTCCAGTTCAACGAGCGGGGAAACTCCATCTGCATGACGCTGCGCCGCCGGTAAGGCGGCTCGACATCATCCTGGATGATCTGGGCGCGCTCGCCGGTGGGCGGGCGCGCCTGTGGCGTTACGACGGTCGCGCGTTGCGCATCGCGGCCGGCGCCGATCCGGGGTGGTCGCCGCCGATGCCGCGCGCCGCGGGACCGGTACCGACGCCGACCGGCTCGGTGTGGTTGGCACCGGTGCCGGGCGTCGAGGGCTTCTGGCTGGAGCTGGGCGACATGGCCGATGGCGCGGCACCGGCGGCGGGCGAGCGAATCCTGCCGGTCGTCGGCGCGCTGCTCGAGGCCGAGCGCAACCGCGCGCTGGTCGGCGAAGAGCTCGCCAGCCGCTACGAGGAGATCGATCTCCTCTACGCCATCAGCGAAATCCTGGGGCAGACGGTGCGGCTGGAGGAGGCGGCGCAGACGATCGTGCGCGAGGTGAGCGCCGTCGTCGGCGCGCGGCGCTCGTCGATCATGGTGTTCGACGAGGCGAGCGGAATGCTTCGCGCCGTCGCCGCCCGCGGCTTCGCCGCCGACGGGCTGGAGCCGGTGCACGTGCACGACGAGCGCTCCATCGCGGCGCAGGTGTTCCGCGATCGCCGCATCGTCTCCCACGACCCCGCCGATCCGACCACCGAGCCCGGCGCGGGAGGCGCCGCGCGCGGTTATCGCGGCGTCGCGTACCTGAGCGTGCCGATCTGCTATGCGGCGCCGGGCGGGCCGCTCCGCTGCGTCGGCGTCATCAACCTCACCGACCGCATCGGCGGCGATCGCTTCACGACGGGCGATCGGAAGCTGGTCTCCGCCATCGCGAGCCAGATCGGCGCGGCCATCGAGAACGCACGCCTGGTGCTGCGCGACCGGCAGCAGCAGCGGCTCCGCCGCGAGCTGGAGCTGGCGCACGACCTCCAGCTCAAGCTCCTTCCGGCGCCCGATGTGCTGCATGGCGATGCCACCGTCGCCGCGCGCTGCATGCCCGCCGAGTCGGTCGGCGGCGACTTCTACACCTTCAGCCGGCTCGGCCGCGGCCGCGTCGGCGTGATGCTGGGCGACGTGGCGAGCCACGGCTTCTCCGCCGCGCTGGTGATGGCGCTGGTGATGAGCGCGGCCGGCATTCACGCCGCGGCGTCGGTGACCCCCGACGAGACGCTGAGCGCCCTGCTCGACTCGCTCTCCACCGAGCTCTCGACGACGGAGATGTACTTCACCGTCTTCTACGGCGTGCTCGACCCGCTCGCCGGGCGGCTCGCCTACGCCAACGCCGGCCATCCGTACGCCTTCCGCGTGCCCCGCTTCGGCGAGCCCGAACGGCTGGAGACCACCGCGCCGCCGTTAGGCCTGGCGCCCCACGGCGGCATCCAGCGGCGGCAGGTGCCGTGGTCGGTCGGCGCCGATCTGCTGGTGCTCTGGACCGATGGACTGGTCGAGGCTCGCAATGCTGCCGGCGAGCCGTTCGGCGAGCAGCGGCTGCTCCAGCTCGTGTGCGACCACCGCGAGGAATCGCCGGACGACATCCTGCGGCGCGTGCTCGCCGAGGCGAACGCCCACGCGGTGCTCCCGGCCGACGACCGCACGCTCCTCATCCTGCGGATGTAGCGGTGCGCGCCAAGCGCCGCTTCGGACAGCACTTCCTCTCCGACCCGCGAATCCTCGCCCGCATCGCCGACGCGCTCGGCGCGGCGGCCGGCGACACCATCCTCGAGATCGGCCCCGGGCGCGGCGGCCTGACGGCCGAGCTGCTCGCGCGCGCGGGGCGGGTCGTGGCGATCGAGCGGGACCGCGATCTGATTCCCGATCTCCGCGCGCGGTTCCCCCGGCTCGAGCTGATCGAGGGCGACGCGCTGGACGTGGACTGGGCTGCCGCGGTCGGCGGCGCGAAGCCATGGCTGCTCGCCGGCAACATTCCCTACAACATCACGTCGCCCCTCCTCGAGCGCGCACTCACGCCGCCGCGGCCCGCGCGCATCGTCTTCCTGGTGCAGGCGGAAGTGGCCGGCCGGATCGCGGCGGCGCCCGGAACGAAGGACTATGGTGCGCTCACCGTGGGCGTGCAGAGCGCGGCCGCCGTCGAGCGGCTCTTCAGCGTTCCTGCCGGCGCCTTCCAGCCGCCGCCGAAGGTGGACTCCGCGGTCATCCGCCTGACGCCGCTCGCGGCCCCGCTCGTCGCCGACGCCGACATCGCGCGCGTTCGGCGTCTCGTCGTCGGTCTCTTCGGCTTCCGCCGGAAGCAGCTGCTCCGCGGGCTGCGCGAGCTGACCGGATGGAGCGCCGATGCCGTGGCGCCGGTCGCCGCGGCGGCCGGGCTCGATCCGGTCGCCCGGCCGGAGACGGTTTCGCCCGACGGCTTCGCGCGGCTCGCGCGGGCGCTCGTTGACGCCGGATGGGGCGCGGAGTACCCTTCGTGAATTCTTTCACAAGACTGCGATCCGCATGCGGAAAGTCGCCGAGTCCACCGTCCGCCGCCTCTCGCTGTATCTGCGTTTCCTCGAGGAGTTCGAGCACGACGGCGTTGCGACGGTGAGCTCGGGCGCGCTCGCGTCGCGCGGCGGGACGACGTCGGCGCAGGTGCGGAAGGACCTCAGCTTCTTCGGCTCGTTCGGCAAGCGGGGGCTGGGGTATCCGGTGCCGGAGCTGGCGGGCCGGCTGCGGCAGATTCTCGGGCTCGAGCGACGGTGGCGCGTGGCGGTGATCGGCGCGGGGAAGATCGGCGGCGCGCTGGTGCAGTATCGCGGGTTCCAGCAGCGCGGCTTCGACATCATCGCCATCTTCGACGCCGATCCCGGCAAGGTCGGACGGCAGTGGAACGGCCTCCGGATCCACGACGTCTCCCAGCTCGAGCGCGACCTCGCCGGCACACCGGTGGACATCGCCGTCCTGGTCACGCCCGCCGACGTTGCGCAGCCGCTCACCGACCGTCTCGTCAAGCTCGGCGTCAAGGCGATCCTCAACTTCGCGCCGATCCAGCTCAGCGTTCCCGATGAGGTCGCGGTGAAGACGGTGAATCTGGCCCTCGAGCTGGAGACGCTGAGCTACGCGCTGGTGAACCGGTAGCTTACTTTCCCGCTTCATGCCCGCTCCGCTCCACGTCACCTCCGAAATCGGCTCGCTCGAGTCGGTCCTGGTCCACACGCCCGGGCCCGAGCTCGAGGCGGTGACGCCGGGCAACCGCGAGGACTACCTGTACGACGACATCATCGACCTCGAGATCGCGCAGCGGGAGCACGCGCGGTTCGTGGCGGTGCTGGAGCAGTTCGCCACCGTGTATCAGGTGCGCGACCTCGTCGCCGAAGTGCTGGCGCAGCCGGCCGCGCGCGAGTTCCTGATCACCCGGACGCTCGACGTCGTCCCGTCGGAGCCGCTGGCACAGCAGCTCGCCGCACTGGCGCCGAGCGATCTCGTGATGATGCTGATCCAGGGCGCGGAGGAGGAGAGCGGCCCGATCTCGCGCGCGCTCAACGAAACCGGCTACGCCCTGCCCGCGCTCCCGAATCTCTTCTTTCCCCGCGACATCGGCGTCGTGATCCACGACTACGCCGTGGTCGGCTCGATGCGGTTCGGCGTGCGCTGGACCGAAGAGCTGCTGATCCGGACGCTCTTCGCCTTCCATCCGGCGCTGGCCAACGCCGGCATTCTGTACGACGGCTCACAGGAGAAGCGCGGCAACTACACGCTCGAGGGGGGCGACGTGCACGTGCTCCGCGACGACGTGCTGCTGCTCGGCTTCAGCGAGCGCTCCTCGCCGGCGGCGCTGGACCAGCTCTGCGATCTCGTCTTCGCCCGGAATCTCGTCTCCGACGTGCTGGTCGTGGTGATGCCGAAGGAGCCGACGGCCATTCACCTCGACATGCTCTTCTCCCAGGTGGATCGCGAGCTGTGCATGGTGTACGCGCCGTACTTCGTCGGCGCCGAGCGGCTGGCGGTGCTGCATCGCCGGCGCGGCGAGGCGGGCGTGCGCGAGATGCCCAACCTCTTCGCGGCGCTGCGGGGCGTGGGTCTTCCGCTGGAGCCGATCTTCGCCGGCGGTGAGCACCGCGCCCGGCAGGAGCGGGAGCAGTGGGGCTCAGCGTGCAACTCGCTCGCGGTGCGTCCGGGCACCATCGTCACCTACGGCCGGAACGACGGCACGCTGGAGGAGCTGTCACGCTCCGGCTTCCGGCTCCTCAGCGCCGACGCGTTCCTCACCTCGCCCAAGTCGCAGCGGGACGACGAGCGGCTCGCGATCACCATCGAAGGCAACGAGCTGGTGCGGGGCGGCGGCGGGCCGCGCTGCATGACGATGCCGCTCCGGCGAGCCGCGCCGTGATCGGCCTCGCGTCGCATCCGGCGAGCACGCTGCTCGAGCGGGTGATCGGCGCGCTCGGCACCGGTCCGCTCCCCGCGGCCGCGCTGTGCGACGAGATCCTCGGACTCCCCGGTGCGCCGGTCGCCGTGGCGGAGCGGCTGGCGGTGGCGCTGCTCGCCGCCGACCCGCGGGTGCGCCAGTTGCCCGACGGGCGCTGGGGACTCGTCGCCGAGGCGCAGGGCTCGCCGCTGCTGGAGGAGTGCGCGTTCGCGGTGGTGGACGTGGAGACGACCGGCATGCGCGCCGCGGGCGCCGACCGCATCACCGAGATCGCGGTCGTGGTGCAGCACGGGAGCCGGCGCGAGGTGGTGCTCGAGTCGCTGGTCAACCCCGGCCGCCCGATTCCGCGCGCCGTCGTCGCCATCACCAGCATCACCGACGAGATGGTCCGCGACGCGCCACCCTTCGACGAGCTGGCCGACCAGGTGCTCGCCGCGCTGGCCGGCCGCGTATTCGTAGCGCACAATGCGCGCTTCGACTGGGGCTTCGTGAGCGCGGAGCTGCGCCGGGCGCGCGGGCTGGTGCTGGACGGGCCGCGGCTCTGCACCGTCAGGCTGGCGCGCCGGCTGGTCAAGGGCGTGCGCTCCTGCGGCCTCGACAATCTCACCCGGCACTTCGGCTTCGCCAATGACGCGCGGCATCGCGCCGCCGGCGACGCGCTGGTGACGGCGGAGCTGCTCGCGCGTCTGCTCGGGCTCGCGCGGGAGGACGGCGCGCGCACGCTGCAGGAGCTGGAGGCGATCGAGCGCCGCCGCGCGGCGGCCGCGCGGCGGAAGCGGCGCGGCGAGCTGGCGCTGCCGACCACTCCGCGGGCCGACTCGGTCGCGGAAGGGCCGGCGTGATGCTGCACCGCGCGTTCGACGTGGGCGCGCTGCGCTGCCACCTGCTCGAGGGCGGGCGCCAGAGGCTCGACGGCGGCGCCATGTTCGGCGTGGTGCCGAAGCCGCTCTGGAGTCGCTTCGCTGCACCGGACGAGCGCAACCGTATTCCGCTCGCGATGCGCTGTCTGCTGGTGGAGCATCCCGACGGTCTGGTGCTGATCGACACGGCACTCGGCAACAAGGAAGACGCGAAATTCCTCGACATCTACGGCGTCGAGAACAGCGGGCTGGAGGGCGCCACCCAGCTCGACGACGCGCTCGGCGCGGCGGGCTTCCTGCCGCGCGACGTGCGCTGGGTGATCAACACCCATCTGCACTTCGATCACGCCGGCGGCAACACCACGATGGATCCCGAGCTCGAGGCCGACGCGCGCCGGCACGTGCGGCCCACCTTTCCCAACGCCACGTACGTGGTGCAGCGCGCCGAGCTGGAGTTCGCGCGCCACACCAACGAGCGGACGAGGGCGAGCTACCTGCCGCACAACTTCGAGCCGATCGCCGGCGCGGAGCGGTGGCAGCTGCTGGAGGGCCCGGGCCGGATCCTGCCCGGCATCGAGGCGCGGCTCACGCCGGGGCACGTGCCGTTCCACCAGTCGATCCTGCTTCGAAGCGGCGGCGAGACGGCCGTCTTCCTCGGCGACATCATTCCGACCACGGCGCACATGCGGCTGCCGTGGATCATGGGCTACGACCTGGAGCCGCTGCGCACGCTGGAAACGAAGCGCGCCCTCCTGGCCGAGGCGTCCGCCGGCGGCTGGTGGTTCGTGTTCGAGCACGATCCGGCGACGGCGGCGGGGCGGGTGACGCGGAAGGGCGACGAGGTGGTGCTGACAGAGGTGATCGGGGCCGGGCCCGGCGATTGACATGACGCGGGGGCGGGTCTAGTATTGGCCCAGTTCGAAGCGGGGCAGATGCCCCCACCCACAGCCCGGCGCGGAGTACGGCGCGCGGTGCGACCGGGTCCCAGTCACGAGCCACGGCACCGTGCCGGCTCGGGTCGCGGACATCCGGTTTGGGTGTCCGTCGTCGTTTCTGGGTCTTTCAAGCTGGAGGCGCCTCCACCTGTCCACGAATGAGCGCGAGAAGCGCACGCGCGTCAACCGCCAGATTCGCATCAGTCCCGTCCGCGTGATCGGCCCGGATGGTGAGCAGCTCGGAGTCATGCCGGTCGATGAAGCGCTGGCCGCGGCGCAGGAACGCGGGTTGGATCTCGTGGAAGTGGCCGCGCTGGCCCGGCCGCCCGTCGTCAAGATCATGGACTACGGGAAGTTCAAGTTCGAAGAGGCGAAGGCGGCGCGCGCGGCCAAGAAGAAGCAGCACGTCATCCAGCTCAAGGAAGTGAAGTACCGTCCCGGCATCGACGATCACGACTTCGACTTCAAGACCCGGCACGCCCGCGAGTTCCTGGGCGACGGCAACAAGGTCAAGGTCACGATGATGTACCGCGGGCGGCAGATGGCGCACCTCGAGTTCGGCAAGGCGGTCCTCGACCGCGTCGCCGCGGCGCTGGCCGACATCGGCAAGGTCGAGATGGACGCCAAGCTCGAGGGACGCAACATGACGATGGTACTCGCGCCCAAGTAGGCGCCCGACCGGCACCGGAGAGACGATGCCCAAGCAGAAGACGAAGCGTGCGGCGATGAAGCGGTTCACCCGCACCGGTTCCGGGAAGCTCAAGCGCTACCACGCGAACCACAGCCACATCCTGACGAAGAAGTCGCGCAAGCGGAAGAACAAGCTCAAGAAGGGTGATCTGGTGAGCTCCGCCGATTTTCCGCGCGTCAATCGTCTCCTTCAGGCGTAAGGGGGTCGCTCCATGCCTCGGGTCAAGAACGGCGTCGCCCATCACGCCCGCAAGAAGAAGTACATGGAGGCCGCGAAGGGCGCGCGCGGCGCCCGCAGCAAGCTGTACAAGGCCGCCAAGGAGAACGTCGAGCGCGGGATGGTCTATGCCTACCGCGACCGGCGCAAGAAGAAGGGCGAGTTCCGCGCGCTCTGGATCACGCGCATCAACGCCGCCGCGCGGCTGCACGGCCTGAGCTACAGCCGGCTGATGAACGGGCTCCGCAAGGCGGGCGTGGACATCAACCGGAAGGTGCTCGCCGACCTCGCGGTGACCGACGCCGACGCGTTCGGGCGGATCGCGGAGCTGGCGCGGGGCCCCCAGGCGTAGGCGCCGTCACCCAACGCGCTCCCGTGGGGCCGCCCGCCGTGTGCAGGCGGCCCCACGTGCACTTCGCACCCTGACCTCCATCCCATGCCCCAGGCCGACAGCACCGGATTCGCCGATCTCGACGCGCTGCTTCCGCGCCTCGGCGCGTTAGGCGCGCTCGACGCCGCCGCGCTGGAGGAGGCGCACGTCGCCCTGCTGGGGCGGAAGGCGGGCGTGCTCATGCTCGCGGCCAGGTCGGTCGCGACGCTGCCGCTGGAGCAGCGGAAGGCGTACGGCGCCGCCGTCAACGCGCTCAAGCGACGCTTCGAGGACGCGTTCGCCGCGCGCCGTGACGCGCTCGACGTCGAGCACCGCCGCCGCACCGCCGCGGGGCTCGATCTCACCATGCCGGGACGCGGCCGCTGGATCGGCGCCGTCCACCCCGTCTCCCGCGTCGTCGACGAGATCCTGGGCATCTTCCGCGAGCTCGGTTTCAGCGTCGCGCTGGGGCCCGAGGTCGAGACCGAGTGGTACAACTTCCTCGCGCTCAACTTCCCGCCGGACCATCCCGCGATGGAGATGCACGACACGCTGTACCTCGACCTCCCGCCCAGCGGCGAGGCGCCGGGCGGCGGCGAGCTGCTGCTCCGCACCCACACCTCGCCGGTGCAGATCCGCACGCTGCTCGCGTCGCGGCCGCCGGTGCGCGTGGTGATGCCCGGCATGGTCTATCGCAAGGACCCGTTCGACGCCTCGCACGCGCCGGGCTTCGCGCAGATCGAAGGGCTCGCGGTGGACCAGGGTATCTCGTTCGTGGATCTCAAGGCGACGCTGGCGCACTTCGCCCGGCGCTTCTTCGCCTCCACCACCCGAGTGCGCTTCCGCCCGTCCTTCTTCCCCTTCACCGAACCGTCGGCCGAGATGGACGTGGAGTGCCAGCTCTGCCACGGCGCCGGCTGCGCCGCGTGCAAGCACACGGGCTGGATGGAGATCATGGGCTGCGGGATGGTGCACCCGAACGTGCTGGCCAACTGCGACGTGGATCCGGAGCGCTACACCGGGTTTGCCTTCGGCATGGGGCCGCACCGGATCGCCATGCAGCGCTACGGCCTGTGCGACATCCGGCTGCTCTACGAGGGCGACGTGCGCTTCCTTCGCCAGTTCGGGCCGGCAGCGGGGAGCGCGCGATGAACGTGTCGCTCCGCTGGCTCGAGGCGTTCCTCCGCCGTCCGCTGGACTCGCAGGACGTGGTGGAGAAGCTCGCGATGCTCGGCGCGCCGGTGGACATGGTGCAGCCGCTGCACCTCGATCTGTCGCCGATCGTGGTGGCGCGGGTGCTCGACGTGGCCGCGCACCCCAATCCGAAGATGACGCGGGTCCGGATGACCCTGGTGGACGACGGGAGCGGCGAGCCGGTCGCCGTCGCGTGCGGTGCCGCAAACGTGACGGCGGGGAAGCTGTATCCGTTCGCCCGCGTGGGCACGCGGGTCCCCGGAGGGAAGAAGGGCCCGGTCGAGATCGGCGCGCGCAGCATCGGCGGGGTCACCAGCCACGGCATGCTCTGCTCGCTCGACGAGCTCGGCCTCGGCAGCGACAGCGACGGCATCTGGGAGCTGGCGGTAGACGCGGCGCCGGGCACGCCGCTCCTGGACATCATCCCGCTCGCCGACGAGCGCCTCGTGGTGGACGTGACGCCTAACCGCGCCGATCTGCTCTGCCACAAGGGAATCGCGCGGGAGCTGTCGTACGCCTACGCGACGCCGTTCCGCCTGCCGCCGATTCCCGGTGCCGAGCGGCTGGATGTTCCGCCCGCGCGCCGTGCCGGCGCCGAGGCAACGGTCGGCGGCGTGCGCGTGGCGATCGAGGACACCGGCGGCTGCCCCCGCTTTCTCGGCGCCGTGATCCGCGGCGTCACCGTCGCGCCGTCGCCCGACTGGCTCCGTCGCCGCCTCGAGGCCGCGGGCGTCCGCGCCATCAGCAACGTGGTGGACGCGACCAACTACGTGCTGCTCGAGCTGAACCAGCCGATGCACGCGTACGACGTGTCGCGGCTCCGCGGGCCCGGGATCGTCGCGCGCCGCGGCCGCGCGGGCGAGCGCGTCGTCACGCTCGACGGCACCCAGCGCGCCGTGGACGAGGAGATGGTCGTGATCGCCGATGCCGGCGGCGTAATCGGTGTCGCCGGCGTCATGGGCGGCGCCGAGAGCGAAGTGCGGAGCGACACGCGGGACGTCTTCCTGGAGTGCGCGTCCTTCGCGCCCGCGCGCATCCGCCGCGCGCGCCGCGCCCTCGGCATGAGCACCGAGGCGAGCTACCGCTTCGAGCGGGGCGTCGATCGCTGGGCCGCGGCCGACGCGCTCCGCCGCGGGCTGGAGCTGCTGCTCACGCTCACCGGCGGCACGCTGGCGGAGGCCCCGGTGGATCTCTGGCCGGCGCCGTCGCACCCGCCGCGCATCTTCCTGCGGCTGTCGCGGGTGGCGCAGGTACTCGGCGTTGAGCTGTCGCAGCACGCGGTGGAGAAGTACCTCGTCGCCATCGGCGCGACGGTCGTCGCGAAGCCGGAGGATGGCCGGCTCGCGGTGGACGTGCCCGGCTGGCGGCCGGACCTCGTGACCGAGATCGACCTCGTCGAGGAAGTGGCGCGGCTGCACGGCTACGACGCGTTCCCGACCGAGTTGCGCCCGTTCCGCGTCGGCGCGCTCGCCGACGCGCCGGCGCACGTCGCGGCGGGCATGGTGCGATCCGGGCTCGCCGGGCTCGGCCTGCTCGAAGTGAGCACGCTCCCGTTCGTTCGCGAGGGCAGCAACGCCAGCGTGCGGGTCGAGAATCCGCTCTCGGCCGAAGACGCGTTTCTGCGCGAGCGGCTGCTGCCGGGCCTCGTGCGCGAGGCCGAGCGCAACTGGGCCGCGCGCACCCGCGACGTGCGGTTGTTCGAGATCGGCACCGTCTTCGCGCGGGGCGGCGCCGAGCGGCCCGCGGAGACGACCCACGTCGCGGCGGTGCTCACCGGCGCGGTCGAGCCGCCGCACTGGTCCGCCGCGACGCCGGCGGACAGCGACGTGTGGGAGCTCAAGGGCGTCGCCGAGCGGCTCGTCGCTCTGGCGTATCCGTCGGCCTCGATCCAAGTTGAAGGCGCGGCGTTCGTGGCGCGCGCGGCGGATGGCCGCATCGTAGGCTGGGCCGGACCGCTCTCCGCCGACGCGCCGCCGTGGGCCGCACCGCTCTTCGGAGTCGAGGTCGCGCTCGATCCCGCTCCCCGGCAGGCACCGCAGTATCACGCGCTTCCGACGACGCCGTCGTCGGACCGGGTCCTCGCGTTACTGCTGCCCGCCGGCGCCACGGCGGCGAGCGTCATCGCCGCGCTGCGCCGCGCGGGTGCGCCGCTGCTGGAGACGGTGGACGTGGTGAGCGACTACCGCGGCGCCGATCTGCCGGCGGGCACCCGGAGCGTCGCGTTCCGGCTGCAGTTCCGCGCTGCCGACCGCACGCTCGCCGCCGGCGAGGTCGATGCGGTGGAGGTGCGCCTGCTCGCGGCGCTCCAGGACATGGGCATTCGGCGCCGCGGCGGCACGGCGGCGGCCACCGGCAGTTCCGGGGAGGCTTAGTGGCGCATCAGTACGAGCGGCCCGACGGGCACGCGCTCGACGAGCTCGAGACGCTGCTCGGGAACGTCGCCGAGGAGCTGGCCGGCTGGCGGCGCCGCTGCCTCAGGGCGGAGGCGGAGCTGGCCGAGGCGCGGGCCCGCGGCGGCAAGGTCGCGGGGCCCGAGCTGGCCCAGGCGACCGAGCGCCTGGTCGCGCTGGAGACCGAGAACCAAGCCCTGCGGCAGCGGGTGGACGGCGCGCGCGAGCGGGTGCGCGCGCTGGCGGGCCGGCTGTCGTTCCTGGAGCAGGGCGCGGAGCGCGCATGAGCGCCCAGCCGCCGCGGCACGCCGCCGTCCGCGTCATCATCGGCGGCGAGGAATACGCGGTCCGCTCCGAGCTGCCGGCGGAGTACACCCGCGAGGTCGCGGCGTACGTGGACGCCGCGCTCAAGCGGGTGCGTGACTCCTTGCCGACCGTCGAAACCCACAAGGCGGCGATCCTCGCCGCGCTCGCGATCACCGACGAGTTGTTCCAGGCGCGCCGCGGCGATCGCGATCTCGCCGGTCGCATGACCGCACTTGCCGACGACCTCGCCCGCCTGCTGCCGCCGGCCAAGCGGGGCCGCCGCGCCGGCGGCTGATCCTGTCTCCAGCGTCGCGGCGCCTGCGCCGTGACGGAGAACCGATAGCATGTCGCAGCCGATCCTCATCGCCCTCGGGCTGGTCGCCGGGCTCATCCTGGCGGGCATCGGCCTGCTGCTCTCCGCCCCCGCCCGCCGCCGGCAGATGGAGCGCGATCGCGAGGCGCTCCACACCGAAGCGGAGCGGATGCGCGCCGACGTGGGGCGCGAGGCCGAAGCGGCGAAGGCGCAGGCGGTGCTCGCCGGCAGGATGGAAATGCTGCAGCTGCGCGAAGAGGTGGATCGCGAGGCGCTCCGCCGCCGGGAGGAGGCGGAGCGGCTGGAGCGCCGGCTGGAGGAGCGGGGCAAGCAGCTCGACCGCCGCGGCAGCGAGCTGGACAACCAGGAGCGCGCGCTCGGCAAGCGGGACGAAGCGTTAGGCGAGCGGGACGCCGATCTGCGCCGCCGCGAAGGCGACGCCGATCGCCTGGTGCAGGAGCAGCGCAGCAAGCTGGAGCGGATCGCCGGTCTCACCGCGGAGGAGGCCCGTCGCGAGATCCTCCAGCGGGCCGAGGACGAGGCCCGCGGTCAGGCCGCCGCCCTCGCGCGCGACATCAAGGAGCAGGCGCGGAAGACCGCCGAGCGCGACGCCCGCCGCATCATCGCGATGGCCGCGCAGCGGCTCGCCGCGGAGACGACCGCCGAGAGCACCGTCGCCGCCGTCACCCTTCCCAGCGACGAGATGAAGGGCCGCATCATCGGCCGCGAAGGGCGGAACATCCGCGCCTTCGAGACCGCGACCGGCGTGGACGTCATCATCGACGATACGCCGGACACCGTCGTCATCAGCTGTTTCGATCCGATCCGCCGGGAGGTCGCCCGCCGCGCGCTCGAGGCGCTGATCACCGACGGCCGCATCCATCCGGGGCGGATCGAGGAGGTCGTCGCCAAGGTGCAGCGCGAGCTGGACAGCCAGCTCGTCGAGCTGGGCGAGCAGGCGGCGTACGACCTCGGCGTCCACGGGCTGCACGCCGAGCTGATCAAGCTGATCGGCCGGATGCGGTACCGCACGTCGTACGGGCAGAACATCCTGGAGCACAGCAAGGAAGTGGCCTGGCTCGCCGGCATGATGGCGGCGGAGCTGCACGCGGACGTGGCGCTGGCCAAGCGCGGTGGTCTGCTGCACGACGTCGGCAAGGTGCTCACCCACGACAACGAAGGCACCCACGTCGAGCTCGGCGTCGAGGTCGCGCGCCGCTACGGCGAGAGCGCGCCGGTCGTCGGCTGCATTCACGCCCACCACGACGACGTCCCCCACGAGACCACCGAATCGGTGCTGGTGCAGGCCGCCGACGCGATCAGCGGTTCGCGTCCCGGCGCGAGGCGTGAGGCGTTCGAGAGCTACGTGAAGCGGCTCACCCGGCTCGAGGAGATCGCCAACGCATTCGCCGGCGTGGAGAAGTGCAACGTGATCCAGGCCGGCCGCGAGATCCGGGTCGTGGTGACGCCGGACCGGGTGGACGACGGCGGCGCGGTCCAGCTCTCCGAGTCCATCGCGCGGAAGATCGAGAGCGAGCTGCAGTACCCCGGGCAGATCCGCGTGGTCGTCATTCGGGAGACGCGTGCGGTGGACATCGCGCGATGAGCGCGAGGGTGCTGGACGGCGGCGTGCTGGCCGACGCAATTCGCGCCGAGGTTGCCGACGAAGCCAAGGCGCTGCTCGCGAGGGGCGTGCAGCCCGGACTCGCGGTCGTCATCGTCGGCGAGGACCCCGCGAGCCAGGTGTACGTCCGCTCCAAGGGCAAGGCGTGCATGGAGGCCGGCATGCACTCCGAGACGATCCGGCTCCCGGCGGAGACCAGCGAGGCCGAGCTGCTCGCGGTGGTGGACCGGCTCAACGCCGATCCGAAGATCCACGGGATGCTGGTGCAGCTTCCGCTCCCGACGCACATCGACGCCGACCGGGTGCTCCTCCGCATCGATCCTCGCAAGGACGTGGACGGCTTCCATCCGGTCAATGTCGGCCGGCTGGTCATCGGGGATCCCGCCGCGTTCAAGCCGGCGACGCCCTATGGCGTGCAGGAGATGCTGATCCGGAACCGGATCGAGACGAAGGGCGCCAATGCCGTCGTCGTCGGCCGGTCCAACATCGTCGGCAAGCCGATGGCCAATCTGCTGATCCAGCCGGGGAAGGGGGGCGACGCGACGGTCACCGTGTGTCACTCCAAGTCGCGCGATCTCCCCGGCATCTGCCGCTCGGCGGACATCCTGGTCGTCGCGATCGGCCGGCCGGAGTTCGTCACCGCCGACATGGTCCGGCCGGGGGCGGTGGTGATCGACGTCGGCATCAACCGTGTCCCCGACGCGACCAACGCGAAGGGCTACCGGATCGTGGGCGACGTCGCCTACGAGCCGGTGGCGCAGGTGGCGGGCGCCATCACGCCGGTGCCCGGCGGGGTCGGCCGCATGACGATCGCGATGCTGCTCAAGAACACCATCCAGGCCGCCCGGCTCCAGAGCTGACCCGCCGCCCATGACCGATCTCTTCATCGCTCCCGCCCGCGCCGGCGTCTTCCCCGACGACGAGGTGTGGACCGTCTCCGAGCTGAACGAGACCGTCCGCGCGCTGGTGCAGGACAACCTGCCGCCGTTCTGGATCCGCGGCGAAGTGAACGAGCTGCGGGCGTACGCCAGCGGGCACTGGTACTTCTCCCTCAAGGATGCCGACGCCAAGGTCCGCTGCTGCATGTGGAAGCAGGCCAACGCGCGGGTCGGGAAGCCGCCGAGCGACGGCACCGAGATCTACGCCCAGGTGCGGTCCGACTTCTATCCGGCGCGCGGCGAGTTCCAGCTCATCGTGCTCACGCTGCTGCCGACGGCCGCGCTGGGCCAGCACATGCTGGAGCTCGAGCGGGTGAAGCAGGCGCTCGCCGCCGATGGATTGTTCGACCCGGCGCGGAAGCGTCCGCTGCCGCGTTACGCCGGAACCATCGCGCTGGTGACGAGTCCGGACGGCGCGGCGCTGCGCGACCTCGTGACCGTCGCGCGGCGGCGCTGGCCGGCGGCGCGGTTGCTGCTCGTGCCCACCCGTGTCCAGGGCGCCGAGGCCGAAGGCGAGCTGGTGCGTGCCCTCGGGCTGGTCAATCGGCTGGAGCAGGCCGAGCTCTGCATCGTCGGCCGCGGCGGCGGCTCCCGCGACGACCTCGCGGTCTTCAACAGCGAAGCGGTCTGCCGCGCCATGGCGCAGGTACGGGTGCCGACCATCTCGGCGGTGGGTCACGAGACCGACGTCTCGCTCTGCGATTTCGTCGCCGATTACCGCGCGCCCACGCCGTCGGCCGCCATGGAAGCCGCCGTCGCCGACGTGCGCGAGGTGACCGCGGCGGTGGATCAGCTCGCCGCGCGCCTCGCCGGCTCGCTCACGCTGCGCACCCGCCTCGCGCGCGAGCGGCTGGCCCGCGCCGGCGACCGGATGCAGTGCGCCGTCGAGAGCGTCGTGAGCACCCGCCGCACGCTGATCGAGAAGCTCGCCGTGCAGCTCGACGCCCTCAGCCCGCTCCGCGTCCTCGAGCGCGGTTACGCCGTGGCGCGCGACGCCGACGGCCGCGTGCTCCGCCGCCGGGCCGACTTCCGGCCCGGCGCTCCCTTCCGCCTGCGCGTGGCCGACGGCGACGTCGGCGCGCGCGTGGAGCCCGCATGAGTCTCGCCGAGGAGCTGGAGCGGCTGGAGGCGATCGTCCGCCAGCTCGAGGCCGACGATGTGGATCTCGATGCCGCGCTCGCGCTGTTCGAGGAAGGCGTGCGCCGGCTCCGCGTCGCGCGCGAGCAGCTTGGCGCCGCGGAGGCGAAGGTGCAGGCGGTACTGGAGGACGCGGGCGGCTCGCTCCGCCTCGGCGATCTTGACGTCTGACTCCGCCGCCGCGCTCCTCGGCGGCGCGCGCGCGGTGGTGGACCGGCGGCTGGGCGTGTGGGCCGGGCGCGTCGCCGACTGGCTCCCGGGCGACGACGGCGCGGCGGTCGCGTATGCGCTCAACACCCCGGGCAAGCGGGTGCGCGCGGCGCTGGTGATCTCGGCGTATGGCGCGGCCGGCGGCGACGGCGCGGGGATCGCCGAGGTCGCCGCCGCGGTCGAGACGGTGCACGCCTACTCGCTGGTGCACGACGACCTCCCCTGCATGGACGACGACGATCTCCGCCGCGGCCGACCGACCACGCACCGCCGCTTCGACGTGCGGAGCGCCGTGCGGGCCGGCTATTTCCTGGTGCCGGTCGCCGCGCTGGTGCTCGCCGCCGCCGCCGAGGAGCTCGGGCTCGGCGCGGCCACGCTCGGACGGATGGCGGCGGAGCTCTTCTCGGCCGGCGGCGTCGAGGGCATGGTCGGCGGCCAGTGGCTCGATCTCGAGGCGGAGCAGCGGCAGCTCGATCTGCCGGAGCTCGTCGCGGTGCACCGGGGCAAGACCGGCGCGCTGATCGCCGCATCGTGCGCGCTCGGCGGGCTCGCGGCCGAGGCGCCGGCCGACGCGATCGCGGCGCTTTCCGCGTACGGTGCCGACGTCGGCCTCGCCTTCCAGATCGCCGACGACGTGCTCGACGTGACCGCCACGAGCGACCAGCTCGGCAAGACCGCGGGCCGCGACGAGGCGCTCCAGAAGTCCACCTACGTGCAGCTGCTCGGCGTGGATGGCGCGCGCCGCGAGGCGTCGGCGCTGGCGCGGCGCGCGGTGCATCAGCTCGCGTGCGCCGGGCTCGAATCGTCCGCGCTGGCCACCTTGGCGGACTATATTGTGACGAGGCAATCCTAGAGGATCAGCGACTGATGAGCCTGCTCTCCGGCATCCATTCTCCCACCGACCTCAAGCGCCTTCGGCGCGAGCAGCTTTCGCAGCTCGCCGGCGAGATCCGCGAGCGGCTGATCGACTGCTGCAGCGTCACCGGCGGCCACATCGGCGCGTCGCTCGGCGTGGTCGAGCTGACCGTGGCGCTGCTCTACGAGTTCGACTCGCCGACTGACCGCATCGTGTGGGACGTGGGTCATCAGGCCTACGCCTGGAAGCTCCTCACGGGGCGCAACGAGGGGTTCCCGACACTGCGCCAGACCGGCGGCATCTCCGGCTTCCTCAAGCGCGACGAGAGCGCGTACGACGCCTTCGGCGCCGGCCACGCCGGCACCGCGATGTCGGCCGCGCTCGGCATGGCCACGGCCCGCGATCTCCGCGGCGACCACAACAAGGTCGTGGCGATCGTGGGCGACGGGGCGCTGACCTGCGGCCTGAGCTACGAGGCGATGAACAACGCCGGCCACTCCGACCGTGACATCATCCTGGTGGTGAACGACAACGGGATGTCCATCTCGCCTAACGTCGGCGCCATCAGCACGATGCTGGGCCGCATCGTGGCGAGCCCGAGGGCCAACGCGTTGCGCGAGGGCGTCAAGAGCGTCACGCTCAAGCTGGGCGAGGTCTTCGGCGACCGGGTGGTGGATTTCGCCAAGAACGTCGAGGAGAGCGTCAAGAATCTCTGGTCGCCCGGCATGCTGTTCGAGGAGCTCGGCTTCCGCTACTTCGGGCCGATCGACGGCCACGACCTCGCCAAGCTCACCGAGACCTTCGCCTTCGTGCGGGGCATGACGGGCCCCCGCGTCGTGCACGTGCTCACGCAGAAGGGGAAGGGCTTCTCCTTCGCCGAGTCGAACCAGGAGAAGTGGCACGGCCTCGCCGCGTACGACCCCCTCACCGGCGAAGCGCGCAAGAAGGCGAGCGGCCCGCCCACCTGGACCCAGGTGTTCGGCGACGGCCTCGCCGCGCTCGGCGCCGAGCATCCCGATCTCGTCGCCATCACCGCCGCCATGCCGAGCGGCACCGGCACCAGCAGCTTCCAGAAGCGCTGGCCCGAGCGCTTCTTCGACGTCGGCATCGCGGAGGGTCACGCCGTCACGTTTGCCGCCGGGCTCGCCGCCGACGGCATGAAGCCGGTCTGCGCCATCTACAGCACCTTCCTCCAGCGCGCCTACGACAACGTCATCCACGATGTCGCGGTGCAGCATCTGCCGGTGATCTTCTGCATGGACCGCGCGGGGCTGGTCGGCGAGGACGGCCAGACCCACATGGGGCTGTACGACATCGCGTACATGCTCGCCGTGCCCGGCATGACGGTCACCGCGCCGAAGGACGGCGACGAGCTGATCGGGCTGCTCAAGACCGCGCTGGCGCATCGCGCGGGCCCGTTCTGCATCCGCTACCCGCGTGACAAGGCGCCGGCGGAGCCGCGCCCCGCGGCGGAAATCCCGGCGGTGCCGTACGGCTCGTGGGAGGAGCTCCGCCGCGGCGACGGCGTCGCCATCGTCGCGGTCGGCACCATGGTGCAGCCCGCGCTCGCCGCGGCGGTGCAGCTCGCCGCCGACGGAATTAGCTGTACGGCGGTGAACGCGCGCTTCCTCAAGCCGATGGACACGGCCATGCTCGAATCGCTCACCGCGCGCCATCGCATCCTGGTAACGGTGGAGGAAGGGACGATCGTCAACGGCTTCGGCGCCTACCTCGCCGAGACCATGCAGACGACGCATCCCGAGGTGCGCGTCGTCGCCCTCGGCGTTCCCGACCGGCTGGTGGAGCAGGCGCCGCGCGCCGAGCAACTCGAGGCGTTCGGCCTCACCGGCGAAGGGATCGCGCGCCGGATCGGAGCGCTGCTGCGCGAGGAAAGCCTCGAGGCCCGATGAAGGTCGGCGTCGTCGGCAATCCGCGCTACGCCAATCTCGCGGCGGTGCTGCACCAGCTCGCGCGCGAAGCGCCGGGCCGCGGCATCGACCTCTACGGCGAGCCGCGGCTCGGCCAGTTCTGGGAGCAGCCGGTGCCGACCTTCGGCTGCGGCGATGGCGCAGCGGTTGCGCCCGAGGCGCTCGACGCGCTGCTCACGTTCGGTGGCGACGGCACGCTTCTTCGCGGCGCCCGTTCTCTCGTGGGCGCGGAAGTCCCGGTGCTCGGCGTCAACCTCGGACGCGTGGGCTTTCTCACCACGGCCACCCGCGACACGCTGGGCGACGCACTCGACGCGCTGGTCGCCGGGACGTACACCACCGAGCGCCGCTCCGCGCTCGTCGCCTCGGTCGTGGATCTCGACGGCACGCCGCGCCGCACCCAGTCGGCGCTCAACGACGTCGTCATCCACAAGGGCGGCGTCGCCCGCGTCATCCGCGTCAACGTCTACATCGACGGCGAGAACGTCGGCCCCTACAGCGGCGACGGCATCGTCATCGCGTCGCCCACCGGCTCGACGGCGTATTCGCTCAGCGCTGGCGGGCCGATCGTGCTGCCCGGCGTCGAGGCGATGGTGGTGACGCCGATCTGCGCGCACACGCTTGCCGTGCGGCCGCTGGTGGTGCCGTCGAGCGTGCGCATCGTGGTCGAGCCGATGCCCGACTGGGCCGACGACCTGCTCGTCTCGTTCGACGGCCAGACCGGCATCACGCTCAGCACCGGTGCGCGGGTCGAGGTCGAGCGCTCCGCGCGGCCGGTCTGCCTCGTGCGCATCGGGCGGCATGGGTTCCTCACCCGCATGCGGCAGAAGCTCCACTGGGGCGACCTGAGCGAGCGGGAGGCGAAGCGGTGATCACCGAGCTCCGCGTGCGCGACATCGCCACCATCGCCGACGTGACGCTCCAGCTCGGCGCCGGCCTCCACGTCCTGAGCGGCGAGACCGGGGCAGGCAAGTCGATGCTCGTGGATGCGCTCGCGCTCCTGCTCGGCGAGCGGGCCGAGAGCGGGCTGGTCCGGCCCGGCTCGGGCAAGGCGATCGTCGAGGGCGCGTTCGACGTGCCCGATGCCGCGACCCGGCGCCGCATCGAGGCGCTTGGGCTCGACGTCGAGGAGCAGCGCGTCGTCGTCCGTCGCGAGGTCTCGGCCGAGGGACGCTCGCGCGCGTGGGTGAGCGGCAGCCCCACGACTGCGGCGGTCCTCGCGCGACTCGGTGCGTTGCTGGTTGACCTGCATGGCCAGCACGAAACCCAATCGCTGCTCCACGCCGACGCGCAGCGCGACATCCTCGACGCCTACGCGCAGGCCGCGGGCGAGCGCGCCGCGGTGGTCGAGGCGTACGCCGGCGTCGCTGCGCTGCGCGCCGAGGAGCAGCAGCTCGCGACGCGCCGCGACGAGGTCCGTCGCCGGGCCGACTATCTGCGTCACGTCGTGTCCGAGATCGACGCGGCCCGGCTCAAGCCCGGTGAGGACGAGGCCCTGCAGCTCGAAGCCCGCCGGCTGAGCCAGGCCGGTACGCTCGCCGAGCACGCGCAGCGCATCGCGGCCGCGCTCGACGGCGGCGAGGCCGACGCTCTGCGGGCCGTGGCGGCCGCGGAGCGCGCGCTGCACGCGCTCGAGCGGATCGATCCGTCGGCCGCGGCGTGGCGGGAGCTGCTGGATGCGGCGTATGCCAACCTGAGCGAACTGGCGCGCCTCGCGGCGGAGTACGCCGGCAGCGTGCAGGAGGACCCCGACCGGCTGGCGGCGGTCGAGCGCCGGCGCGACCTGATCTTCCGGCTGTCGCAGAAGCACGGCGCCGGTATCGCGGAGGTGCTCGCCACGCGCGACACCGCCGCGGCGGAACTCGATCTGCTCGACACCGCCGATACCGATCTTCGCGCGCTGGCCGCGCGCCGTGCGGCGGCGGAGGCGGCCCTCGCGGCCGCGGCCGACGCGCTCACGGCTCGGCGGAAGGACGCCGCCGCCCGCCTTGCGCGCGGCGTCAACCGGCTGCTGCCGCAGCTCGGCCTGCCCGGCGGCAAGCTCGGCGTGGCGCTCACGCCGCTGGCGGAGCCGCAGTCGCACGGCCGGGAAACGGTGCTGTTCACGGTGCAGCTCAACGTGGGCCTCGATGCCAAGCCGCTCGCGAAGGTCGCGTCGGGCGGCGAGCTGTCGCGGCTGATGCTGGCGCTCAAGGTGGTGCTCGCCCGCCACGACCAGATCGCCACACTGGTGTTCGACGAGGTGGATCAGGGTATCGGCGGCGAGGTCGGCGCGCAGGTCGGCGCGGCGCTGGCCGAAGTCGCCGAGCGGCACCAGGTGCTGGTGATCACCCACCTGCCGCAGATCGCCGCGGTGGCCGACCGGCACCTGGTCGTCTCCAAGCAGCCGCGCGGCGGCATCGCGACCAGCGACGTCCAGGTGATCCACGGGGAGGATCGCGTCACCGAGCTCGCGCGCATGCTCGGTGACGCCGAGGGCAGCGCGGCTCGCCAGCACGCCAAGGCGCTACTCGACGCGAGGGCGTGATGGCGGCCCGGGATGACGACGATCGCGACGACGAGAAGTTCCGCCTCGACAAATGGCTCTGGGCCGCGCGCTTCTTCAAGACCCGCGGCGTCGCCGGCGAGGCGATCGCGGCGGGGAAGGTCGAGCTGAACGGCGAAAAGGTGAAGCGCGCCAGGTCCCTCCGCGTGGGAGACCGGCTGCGCGTGCGGCTCGGGCCCTACGAGCATCACGTGGTGGTGCGCGCGCTCTCCGGCCGCCGCGGTCCCGCCGCCGTCGCCGCCGAGCTGTATGAGGAATCCGCCGAGAGCCGCGCCGCGCGCGAGCAGCTCGCCGAGCGGCTGCGCAGCGCGCCGCCTGCGTCCTTCTACGACAAGGGCCGCCCGGGCAAGAAGGAGCGCCGCGACATCCGGCGCCTGAAGGAGGGCGGCGGTCGCTGATCCGCCGTACGCTCTCGATGTTGCGCACCTCTCCACTTCGTCAGGCGGCCGCGCTGTTCCAGGCGGCGTACGGCACGCCGCCCGTGGCCGCCGCATCCGCGCCGGGTCGCGTCAACCTCATCGGCGAACACACCGACTACAACGGGGGCCCGGTGCTGCCGCTGGCGCTCGAGCGCCGGACGGCGATCGTCTGCGGGCCGGGCGACGGTTGGACCTTCCTCTCCGCCAGCGACGACCGCCCCGATCGGCGCTACGTCGACGAGCGGATGGCGGGCCGCTGGTCGGACTACCTCGTCGGCGTGGTGCGCGAGCTGGCCGAGCGCGGTGCTGCGCCGTCGGGCGCGCAGGTCGCCGTGTCCACCAGCGTGCCGATCGGCGCCGGCCTCAGCAGCTCGGCCGCGCTCACCGTCGCCGCCGCCAGGGCGCTGAGCGCCTTCGCCGGCCGGCGGCTCTCGCCAGCGGTACTGGCCGACGTCGCTTACCGCGCAGAGTACCATCACGTGGGCGTGCGCTGCGGGCGCATGGACCAGACGATCGCGGCGCACGCGCGGGCCGGCACCGCGCTGCTGTTCGACACCGCGACCGGCGATCTCCGCCTCGTCCCCTTTCCCGGCCGGCTGTGGATCGTGGAGACCGGCGTCAGCCACAAGCTCACCGGCGGCGAGCTCAACGCCCGGCGGCGCGAGTGCGAAGCGGCGCTCGCCCGGTGCCGCGAGCGCTGGCCGGGGCTCGCGTCGCTCGCCGCGCTGCCCGCCGCGGACCTCTCGGCGGCGGAGCGCCGGCTGCCGCTGCCGCTCGCGCGGCGGGTGCGGCACGGGGTACACGAGACCGCGCGCCCCCGGAGTGCGGCGCCCGCGCGGGCTGCCGGCGAGCGCGAGGCGGTAGGGAGACTGCGGGTGGCCGGC
>JAICWE010000001.1 GCA_025934955.1 Gemmatimonadales bacterium
AGGCGCAGCTCGGGCAGGACGGCGTGGTACACGCGGCCGGCCTCGCCGGCGAGCTGTTCAGCAAGGCGGAGCGTGACACACTGGTGCGCGACGGCGACCTTCAGACCGCAACCGCGCGGGTGGCCTCCGCCAAGTCGGCCGACGATCCGCGGGTGCTTGCCGCGCTGGATTCGTTCGCGCGCTGGGGAACGATGTTCGAGCCAACGCTGGATGCGACCCGGCGCAGCGTCGCGCACTATGACAGCAAGACGGCGCACCACATGGGCATTCAGGAAGGCTACGTACGGGCGGCCGCCGCGTTCGGGCTCGAGGTGACGCGCGAGGCGATCGCGCACGGCGTGCGGATCAGCGCCGGCACCGACCACGTCGCCTACGGACCGGCGAGCGACCGCGCGTCGTTGCTGGCCGAGCTGTCACTGCTGGTGGACTCGGTGGGGCTGTCGCCGGAGCAGGCGCTCATCGCCGCGACGCGCGACGCCGCACGCGCCATCGGTGGTGAGGCGGCGGCGCGGAGCGGGACGATCGAGCCCGGACACTACGCCGACTTCGTACTCCTGGCCCGGAGCCCGCTCGAGAACATCCGGAATCTCGACGGCGTGCAATGGGTGATGCTGGGCGGGAAGCTGCTGCACCCGTGGTCGCTGCGAAGCGGGATCGCCCTCGCACCGACCCGCGGGCAGCGGGAGTACGGAACGCGCTAGCCGCCGCTTTCGATCGGCAGCTCCGCCCGCTCCGCCCACTCGCTCCAGGAGCCGGTGTAGATCCGCACCCGCGGATACGCCAGCAGGTAGCGGAGCGCAAAGAAGACGTGGGTCGCCTCGGTGGTGCTGTTGCAGTAGAGAATCAGGTCCTTGTCGGGGGTAATCCCCTGCCGCACGTAGCTCGCCCGCAGCGAGTCGAGCGGCTTCCAGACGTGGCCGAACCCTTCCTGCTCCAGGTCGTCGGACCAGTAGTGATTGATGGCGCCGGGTATGTGTCCCCGGCGCATCTGGGCGCCGGCCGCGCCGGAGTACTGCTCCGGCGACCGGGCGTCCACCAGCGTCACTCCCCTGGAACGCACATCCGCGATCGTTGCGGCCGCCGGACGGAAGCGGCGCGCCGCCCAGCCGGTGGCCGCGGGAAACCGCGGATACGTCTGCGCCAGCGGCCGCTGCTCCAGCTGCCATTTGAAGTAGCCGCCATCCAGCAGGTACACATTGGCATCACCGAAGCTCGCCAGCAGCCACGCAAGGAACGTCGCGTCGATGTCGTGGGTCTCGCCGGCGCTGTAGATGACCACCGGCCGGTCCGGCGCGATTCCCAGCTGCGAAAAGAGCCGCCGGTATTGCTGCTCGTCGAGCAGCTGCACCGGAATGCCGCCGCGCGACGCGCGCAGCGTCTCGGTGTTCACGTACACCGCGCTCGGCAGGTGGCTCGTGAGGTACGTGAAGACGTCGGTGCGGATGTCCACGACCCGCACCGGCCCCCGCGCGAGCCACGCCGCGAGCGAGTCGGTGGATATGAGGCGCGGAAAGGCGTGGGGCGCGGGCGGGCGCGGCGCCGGCGCGGCAGAGGCGAAGACACCCGCGAGAACTGCCGCGGCCGCACCGATCATCGCCGAGCTCCCGCGCTGTCGGTCGAATCGTCGAGTCCCATGACCGCTTTCTCCATCTCGAGGTACACCCACACGGCGTTGCGCCGGAGTCGGCTGTGCAGCGAGACCGGCCGGGTCTCGTCCGCCGGCGGCAGGCCGGCCATCGCCTTCCGCATGCCGCCGCCCTGCTCCACCGCCGCCCGCATGTCCCGTCGCAACGCCGTCACGTAGCGGCGGGTGGTGTCCACCAGGACCGCCGGGTCGGGTGGCAGTCGTCCGTGACCCGGCACCGCGATCCGTGGATGCAGCGAATCTATCACGTCCAGCGCGTGCAGCAGCGCGCCGGAGTTGCCGTCCACCATCATCGTGACGCCGTCCTCGATCAGGATGTCGCCCGCGAACAGCACCCGTTCGGCGGGCAGCCAGATGATCAGGTCGCCCGGCGTATGCGCGGCCCCGGGATGGGTGATGACCAGCGTGCGCCCCCCGAGGCGGAGCGTGTCGGTGCCAGTGACCGCGACCGAGGGCGTGTCGGCGAACTGAAAGCCGAGCATCGCGGGCAGGCCGACGACGCGAACCCAGTCGGCCAGCAGCGCGTCATCGCCACCCTCGGAGGCAAGCGTGCGGAGATCGGGATGCGCGATCACCCTGGCGCCGGCGCGGCGGAACACGATGGCGCCGAAGGTGTGGTCGGGGTGATGGTGGGTCAGGACCAGCCAGCGGATCGGCGCGTGGGAGACGGTGCGGATGCTCCGGAGCAGCCGCTCGCCGTCCGCGGGGCTCGCGAGCGCGTCGATGACGACGACGCCGTCCGAGGTGACGATGAATCCGGCGTTAGGCCGGCCCTCCGAGCCGCGGCCGGTGTCGCCCGGCACGAGGTAGACGCCCGGAGCGAGGCGGCGAATCGGAAACGGAGCCGCGGGCGACGGAGGTGCCGCGCTCAGCGCTCCGATGCCCAGCGCGAGCGCGGCGAGGCGGAGGGTCAGGTGGTGGTGAAGGCGATGTCGGCGCTCTGCCGATACACGCCGCCCTTGTTGTCCTTCCACGTGAGCGTCAGAGGCGCCTCGCGGTCGGCCTTGAGCGAGAAGGTGACGAGCGGATCACGGCTGATCCCCGACGTCCACTCGAACCGGGCGACCTGCTGGTCGCCATACACGATGGTGACCTCGTTGATGAAGTACGCCGGAATCGGATCACCGTCCCTGGTGCGGAAGAAGCCGGTGTCCATCGGATGCGAGATGATCGCGCTCACCAGGATCTGCTCCCCGCGGACGATCCGGTCGGGCAACCGGATGCGCGCGTCGCCGGTCACGTCAGGCATCAGCCACATCCATTCAGGGTGACGTTGACGCGGGTGTACCCGGCCCACACCTCGCCACGGGTGGTCTCGACGATGGCGCGCACCCAGGTGGAGCGCTTCATCTTGATTCGCGTGGAGATCGACAGCCGGCCGATGGCGGGCGTCAGGTAGAATCCGGCGACGTGCACGTCGGGATTGTGATCCACGAAGAGGTGTACGCCCTTGACGTACTCGTCCGCCGTCATCGGCAGATCGCTCTCGATGATCACCGGCACCACCCGGCCGTCCTCCGCCGCCGCCGGCATGTCGAGCTGGACGTGCCCGGTGCGAATCTGCCGGTCGCCGAAGCGATCCTTCAACGCCTTCGCGACGATGTCGTTGGGGATTGCCGGCGGGTCGTCGGGACCGATGGCGAGGAGCCGCCCGCCCGGCGTGAGCACGTCGCGACCGAGCAGGAGGGCGGCGAGGAAGCCGGCGGATCGGGCGACGAACGACCGGCGGGACTGCGGCGAACCCGGGGACATCTCACCTCCAGCGGAGCCCACACCGGTGCAAGCTGCTCCGGTCGTTGCGGAGGGTCAAGGCTGCGTGGCCTGGCGCTTGCACCCGCGCACGCAATCCGCTGCACCCCGCCGCGCTTGTGCCAGATTGTCGCGCGACTTAGCTTAAGCCATTCTCCAGCATAGCGATGTGGTGAGTCGTGCTCACCCTCCGGACCATCGAGGCACTGTGGAAACTCAGATCCTTCAGCAAGTCGCGCTCTTCGAGAAGTGCCGGCAATTCACCAAGGCGCGCGAGGTCCAGGCGGCGGGTCTCTACCCGTACTTCAAGCCGATCTCCGAATCCGAAGATACGGTCGTCGTCATCGAAGGCCACAAGCGCATCATGCTGGGGTCGAACAACTACCTCGGCCTGACCCATCATCCCAAGGTGCTGGAGGCGGCGGGCCGCGCGCTGAGCCGCTACGGCTCGGGCTGCACCGGCAGCCGGTTCCTCAACGGCACACTCGATCTGCACGAGCAGCTCGAGACCGCGCTGGCCCAGGTCCTCGGCAAGGAGGCGTGCCTCGTCTTCTCCACCGGGTACTCGGCCAATCTGGGGCTGATTTCCGGTCTCGTCGGCCGGGGCGAAGTCGTGTACCTGGACAAGCTGGACCACGCGTCCATCGTGGACGGTGCCAAGATGTCCTATGGTGAGACCGAACGGTTCTCCCACGGCGACCTGGCCAGCCTCGAGCGGAAGATCGAACGGAACGGCGGCGCGAGCCGCGGTGCCATGATCGTGGTGGACGGCGTGTACTCCATGGAAGGTGACATCGCCGACATCCCCAGCCTCGTTCGTGTGGCGCGGCGGCACGGCGCCGCG
Source organism: Gemmatimonadales bacterium (assembly GCA_025934955.1). Taxonomy (GTDB): domain Bacteria; phylum Gemmatimonadota; class Gemmatimonadetes; order Gemmatimonadales; family GWC2-71-9. Next base: position 4,239 of record JAICWE010000001.1, read on the forward strand.
CTGGCGGTGGACGACGCCCACTCGCTCGGCGTGCTCGGTCCCAACGGCGACGGCACCGCCGCACACTTCGCGATGATCGACGAAGTCGACATCATCGGCGGCACCTTCTCCAAGTCGCTCGCCTCGATCGGCGGCTTCGTCGCCGGGTCGGACAGCATCATCCACTACCTGCGCCACCACAGCCGGCCGCTCATCTTCACGGCGGCGCTGCCGCCGGCCAATACCGCGGGCGTGCTCGCCGCGCTCGAGGTGCTGCAGCGCGAGCCGGAGCGGCGCGAGCACCTCTGGGCCAACACCCGCCGCCTGCACGAGGGCTTCCGCCGGCTCGGCTTCGACATCGGTCCCACCGAAACGCCGATCGTGCCGGTGCTGATCGGGCCGTTGGAGAAGACCTTCCTGTTCTGGCGGAAGATGTTCGACGCCGGCGTCTTCACCAATCCGGTCGCGCCGCCGGCGGTGCCGCCGTCGCAGTGCCGGCTCCGCACCAGCGTCATGGCGACGCACACCTTCGATCAGATCGACTTCGCGCTCGAGGCGTTCGGGAAGGTCGGACGGGAGCTGGGGGTCATCTGACCGCTGTGGCGCAGGTCCGCCCGGCGCGGAGCCGCGGCGATCTCGAGCAATTCGTCGACCTGCCCTACCGACTGCACGCGCGGGACCCGCTCTGGGTCCCGCCGTTGCGTCGGGACGTGGAGACGCTGCTCTCGCGCAGCAAGAATCCCTTCTTCGAGCACGCGGACGCGGAGTACTTCATCGCCGAGCGAGCTGGCGACGTCGTCGGACGCATCGCCGCGATCCACAACCGACTGCATAACACCACGCACCACGACCGGGTCGGATTTTTCGGCTTCCTCGAGTGCGTCGATGACCAGTCCACGGCCGACGCGCTGTTCGCCGCCGCCGGCGAGTGGCTGCGCGGTCGCGGTCTCGACACGATGCGCGGCCCCGCGTCGTTCTCGGTGAACGACGAATGCGGGTTGCTGGTGGACGGCTTCGGCACGCCGCCCACGCTGATGATGCCGCACAACCCGCCCTACTACGTGACGCTGATCGAGCGCGCCGGCTTCGCCAAGGCGAAGGACCTGCTGGTCTACCAGGGCGGCCATCCCGAGCACTACGTGCCGGTGCCGGAGCGGCTCGCGCGCGGCACCGAGCTGATCCGGCAGCGGCAGGGCATCACGCTTCGCGGCCTCGACATGAAGGACTTCGCGGCCGAGGTCGAGCGGATCAAGACGATCTACAACGCGGCGTGGGAGCTGAACTGGGGCTTCGTGCCGATGACGGATCACGAGATCGACCACCTGGCGGAGCAGTTCAAGCCGGTGGTGATCCCCGAGCTCGTTCCCTTCGCGGAGAAGGACGGCAGGGTGATCGCGTTCGGGCTGGCGCTGCCCGACCTCAACGTGGCGTTCCGCGGCAACAGCAGGGGACGGATGTTTCCCGCGATCCTCAAGGTGCTGTGGCTGCTCAAGGCGAAGAAGCTCAAGCGCGCCCGCATCGTGCTGCTCGGCATCCTGCCGGAGTACCGTGGCAAGGGCATTGACGCGATGCTCTACCACTGGATCTGGACCAGGAGCGGCGAGCGGGGCATTTACTGGGGCGAGGCCGGCTGGATTCTCGAGGACAATCCCGCGATGAACGCGGGGCTCGAGAAGATGACCTTCACCGTCTACAAGACCTACCGCCTCTACGACCGCGCCCTGTGATGGCGCGCTGCGCCCGGTGACGCCGCAACGCGCCCGATGAGGGCGATGCTCACCGGGGGGACCGGCTTCGTCGGGAGTCACCTCGCCGACGCGCTTCGACGCCGCGGCGATGACGTCACCGCGCTGGTCCGCTCTCCCGCCAAGGCCAAGGAGCTCGCCCGGCTCGGCGTGCGCATCGTGCCGGGCGGCCTCGACGACGGCGCGGCGCTCCGCGCCGCGGCCGACGGTCAGGACATCGTGTACCACGTGGCCGGGATCGTGGCCGCGCGGAACGAGGCCGAGTTTCTCCGCGCCAATCGCGATGGCACCGAGCGCGTGCTGCGCGCGGCGGAGACGGCCGGCGCGGGCCGGTTCGTGCTCGTGTCGTCCATGGCAGCCGCGGGGCCGGCCGCGCGGGGGCGGCCGCTCGCGGGAGACGAGCCGCCACGACCCGTCACCGCATACGGCCGGAGCAAGCTCGCCGGCGAAGCGCTGGTGCGCGGGGGCGCGATCCCGTGGAGCATCATTCGGCCGCCGATGGTGTACGGCCCGCGCGATCGCGAGGTGCTCAAGGTCTTTCAGCTCGCGCGACGCGGCGTCGCACCGGTGTTCGGCGACGGGAGCCAGGAGCTGAGCGCGGTACACGCGGCGGACCTCGCGGCGGCGCTGATCGCGGCCGGCAGCGCCCCGGATGCGGCAGGCCGGATCTACTACGCCTGTCATCCGGAGATCTTCACGAGTGCCGCGTTCGTGCACGCGGTAGCCGACGCGCTCGGCCGGCGGGTGCGAACCATCCCGATTCCGCCGGTCATCGGTCGCGCGATGCTCACGCTCACCGGCAGCGCCGCGCAGCTCGCCGGGCGGGCAACCATTCTCCCGGCCGACAAGGCGCACGAATTCTTCCAGCCGGCGTGGACCGGCGACCCGCGTCCGCTCAGCCGCGACACCGGCTGGGCGGCAGCGCTCGACCTGACACGCGGCCTTGCCGACACCGCGGCGTGGTATCAGCGGAACGGCTGGCTGTAGCCGGCGTGCGCACACCGGCGGCGGCGCTCCGGCCGATCGATCGCGTCATCCTCGGCTACCTGCTCGTGGCGTCGGTCGTGGTGATCGCACGGTTGCACCGCCAGCCGGGCGGCTGGTGGCTGCTCGGCGCCCATGGGCTCATCGTGGTGCTGATCGCGATCCTGGTGTACGCGCCGCTCGGCCGCGCGGGACGCGCGCTGCGCGAGGTCTATCCGCTGGTGCTGCTCGTCGCGCTGTACAGCGCGCTCGACGTACTCAACCGCGGCGGCGCGGCTCAGGTGCACGATGCCGTGGTGCAGCGGTGGGAGTTCGCGCTCTTCGGCGGCCAGCCGAGCCGCGAGTGGTGGATGGCCGAGCCGAGCCGGTTCTGGTCGCTGGTGCTGCACGGCGCCTATCTCTCCTACTATTTCATCGTGGCGGTGCCGGCAGTCTACTTCGCGAGCCGCCGCGCGCTGCCCGCGCTGCGCGGCTACATCTTCGCGGTCATCCTCGCGTTCTTCACCTGCTATCTGTTCTTCATCTTCTTTCCGGTGGCCGGACCGTACTACGCATTTCCCCGCCCGACCGGGCCGTTCGTCGACAACGTGACCGCGCGGCTGGTCTACGCGACGCTCGCCGTCGGCAGCTCGTACGGCGCGGCGTTCCCGTCATCGCACGTCGCGGCGAGCGTGGCGGCGGCGGGCGCGTCGCTGTGGGGATCGCGCCGGCTCGGGACGATCCTGCTGGTCCCGACGGTGCTGCTGATCGTCTCGGTGGTGTACTGCCAGATGCACTACGCGGTGGACGCGATCGCGGGGCTCGCCGTCGGGCTGGCCGCGCTCGGGCTCACGGCGGCCGCGCGGCGACGGGGCCTCGCGGGCGCCGCGCCGCGGGGGTAAACGTGGCGCGGGGGCTTCCGATGGAAGCCCCCGCGCCGGCTACCGCCACAGCGCTGCCTACTGAACCGTGATCTTGCCCTTCATGCCGAGGGCCTGGTGCGGCAGGCAGTAGAAGTGGTAATCGCCCTTCGGCGCACTCGCCGCGAACGTCACGGTGTAGGTGGCGTTCGGCTCCGTGAGGAGCGGCGACGCGAGCGGACCCATCGGATCCGGCATGTTGATGGCGCTCTGCGCGCCCGAGGGGATGCTGTCGGGATAGAACTGGACGTTGTGCGGACCGCCGCTCACATCATGGAAGACGACCTGGTCGCCCGCCTTGATGGTGATGTCGGAGGGGTCGTACTTGTACGTCGTGCCGACGAGCTCCATGTTCACATCGTGCTTCGCGCCGCCCGTCGCGGGCGCCGCGGCACCACCACCGGCCGGCGCAGCCGCCGCGGCAGCGGAGGTATCGGCCGGCTGCGCCGCCCCGCCCGCCTTCTTCTCGCCACCACCACACGCCGCCAGGACGAGGGCCAGCCCCGCCACCATGCTCGTCACGCGCATTGCCGCTCTGCCTCCAGTCAGGTGATCTCTCGCCCGTGCGCACACGGGACCTCCCCGCCGCCGGGCCACCCCTGTGGGTCCCCATGCGGTCGCCAAGTATATATTCAGCCCTTCCCAGCCGGTAGCTCGCGTTGCCACCACGGTTTCCATTTCGATGAGTGCTCCCCCGTCTTGCCGAAGCATGGGCTCGCATTGCCGTGCGCTGCACGTCACCCTGCGCATCGGCGCGCTGGAGGAGGGCCGCACCTCGCTCGACCACGAGGCGACGTGGCTCCTCGGGCACACGGAGCACGTCAGCTTCGGCGAGCTGTGGGACGATGAGGGCGACCTCTACGTTGACGCCGTGATCCACGTCTCCTGCCGCTTTCTGGCGGACGGACCGGCAGGCGCGAGCTGTCGGGCCCACGGCTTCCGCGGCCCCGCGCGGGCCAGCCGCCAGCCGCCCCAGCCCCGCCAGCTCGGCCGCAACCGGTTCGTGGTCGTCGACCGCATGCGGCGGGCGACCCGGGTGCTCCCGCCGGCTCCGCCGGCGGCTCCGGCGCGACGCGCGCTCCCGGTGCTCGCGGCCGGCGCCACGAACAACCCGTGCGCGACCGCGCGGTGCACCACCGCGGACCACGCGCGCGGCGCCGCCTGTTGCCGCGATCTCCAGGTCGAGATCATGTGCACCCGGCTCGAGGAATGGCTCGAGGCGCTGGTGCGCACCCGCCGTTCGCCCTATCTCTGCAAGGTGGTTCGCGAGGGCGACTTCTCCATCGAGGCGGAGATCATCTCCGCATGCGGCTACCTCGAGGCCGGCGGCGTCAACTGCACGCTGCACGGCCGCCGCCGAGCCGACGGCCGTCCCGCAAAACCCGACCTCTGTTCCGACTGGCCGCCCAAGCGGCAGGAGCTGCACCCGGGCTGTGTCTTTGCCCGGCCCCGCCGGCGGTAGGCGGAGCTGTCTCGTCCCCTCCCGTGCAAGTAGCTTTCGCTGCGGCGTCACCCCGCCGGTCAACCGACAGACCCGCAGGATGGCTCGCCCGCAGGAGACCAGCCCGTGAACGATGAGGTCGAGCAGCTCTACCAGAACACCTACGCGGCCGTGGTGCGGTTCCTCTACCGAAAGGTGTGGGACGCAGATCGCGCCGAGGACCTGGCCCAGGAGGTCTTCGTGCGGGCGCTGTCGCACCGGCCGGAGAAGCCGCGCGCGTGGGTGTTCGCCGTCGCGGCCAACCTGGCGCGGGACGAGGCCCGGGCGGCGGTACGGCGGAAGAAGCACCTGACGTTGCTCACGGGTGACCCGATGAGCCAACCGGGAACGGAGCCCGCGGTCGATCAGCAGATGGAGCACGACGAGCGTATGGCGGCGGTACAGCGCGCGCTCGCCGGGCTGACGCCGCGGGACCGCGAGGTCCTGCTGTTGTGGGATGCCGGCCTCAGTTATCCCGAGATCGCGGCGCAGACCGGCCTCGCGGTCGGCGCGATCGGCACCACCCTCGCCCGGGCGCGCAAGCGGCTGGTCGAGTCACACGACCGACAGGAGCACGAGACCGAGGGCCATGCGGCACATTCCTGAAGAGGAACTGCACGCCTATCTCGATCAGGCGCTGAGCCGGTCGCAGTGCGTCGAGATCGAGAGCCATCTGGCTTCCTGTCCGGCGTGCAGCGGGATGCGCGACGGCATCGCCGCGCTCCGCGATCGCACGACCGCACTGCTCTCCCGCCTCGCCCCCCCGCGCCGCGTCGCCCCCGCCTTCCCCAGCATCGCCGAGCGCGCCGAGCTCGTCATCCACCGCCGGCGCGATCGGATCCGCGCCGCGGCGTGGGCCGCGAGCGTGGCGGCGGCCCTCGGCGTCGGCTTTGGTGCAAGCTGGCTGTTGAACGGCACGGCGCATCCGGCCGTCGCGACGGGACCCACCCGCCCCGCGCCGGTCGCGGCACCGGCGCAGCAGCAATTGCGGCAATCGGAGCAGCCGCTACCCTCGCCGCTCGCGATCCGCACGCCGGAGCCGGTGGCCGGGACGTCCGCGCCGGCCGAGAGCGGGCGCGAGGACCCGGCTGCGTCCGCCGGTGAGCGCCATGCGCGCCGGACGGCGCGCGGTGCACGCGAGACGGCGCCGGCCGTTGCGCCCGGCCCGCAGGTACGCGACGCCGAGGTGTCCACCCAGACGCTGGGTCAGGCTGGCAGCTCGCCGGAGCTTGCCGGGCTGTGGCGGACGCTCTCGTGGGATCGCGCGCGGAGTGAGAGCGGCGAGGAGCCGGCCCGCATCGACGGACTGCCGGTGATGCAGGTGCAGGTGCAGCAGGGCCGGGCCGACTCGAAGCCGATCATGGTGGTGGCGCAGCAGCTCAAGTCGGGCGACGTGATCCGTACCATCGAAGGCCCGGTCGCGGATGTGTCCGAACTGCTGGCGCACCGCGGTCCGCCGGCGCCGGCGCCCGCCTCGCAGACGCCGCAGGTGGCCAGCAACGGCAACTCGGCCGACGGCATGATGGCGATGCAGCGCGGCGACCGGATGCTCGCCGTCACCGGCCCGCTGCCGAACGATTCGCTCAGGGCCATGATCCGGCGGCTCAACGCGGAGCTCCGCACCGGCCGCTAGCGGATCAGCGCGGGCCCTTTCGCCGCTCCAGGTCGGTCTCGTGCACGTAGTCCTTGTCGGTATCCTCGAAGTCGAAGACCTCGACGCCATGGTGGCTCAGCTCGCGGCCCAGCGTGATCTCGGCGAGCCGCGGCGACACCATCGGGAAGCTCCGCGCAAAGAGTCCGTAGGTCAGCAGGAACAAGCCCAGGAAGAGAAGCGTGGGACCGATTTCCGGAATGCCGACGACGGGGCCGGGCATCGGCGTCACCGATGGCAGCACGAGCATGTACCGCTCGAGCCACATGGACACGAGACTGATGGTGGCAAAGAGTCCGAGGGTGAAGCGGTTCTTCTTCGGTGCCACGCCGAGCAGGCCGATGAACGGAATGACGAAGACGCCGATGAACACCGCCGACCCGATCGGAAGCCACGGCCCCCAGAGGCGGGCAAAGACGAAGCCGGTCTCCTCCGGCATGTTGCCGTACCAGATCACCAGGAACTGCGCCCACATGAGATAGGCCCAGAACACGGTGAAGCCGAAGTGCAGCTTGCCGAGGTCGTGCCGCTGCTTCGGCGAGATGAGATCACGGATGCCGAGCTGCGCGCCGCCGACGATCATCAGCAGCGCGAGCCAGCTGTGGGCGTTGAGGAAGGCGCCCATGAAGAACCAGCCGCCGAGCAGGTTGGAGTACCAGTGCGGCTGGAGCGCCATGATGCAGTCGAAGGCGACGAGCGTCATCACCGCCGCGTAGAGCACCACGTATTGCGGCCCCGACTTCCGCACTTCGCGCTCGACCCACTCCAGCCGGCCCTCGGAGCCGTCGTATCCCGCCGTCAGCCGCTCGAACCGGCGCCGGCGCGATCCGGTGACGGCATCGCGCGCGGCGAACATGTCGGGGATCATGTCGACCCGCACCAGCCGCGCGCCGAGCCAGGCGAGCAGCAGGAGAGCGATGAAGATCCGGGCGAACATGAAGCCGTGCGAGAGCCAGAGCTGCTTGCCCGGCGACAGCGTCTCGAGCTGCGCCTGCATCGGGCCGAAGATGGCGTGGTAGCCGGCGGTGAAGATCAGCACCGTCCCGATCAGCGCCACGATGAAGAAGCTCCACGCCGCCTCGGCGAAGCGGACAACCAGGCCGGACCAGCGCGCGTTGGTCACCTTCATCACCGCCGCGAAGGCGACGAGACCGGCGGAGAGACTGGTGAAGTAGAGCCAGTTGACGTGAAAGAGCTGCCACGCCCGGACGCCGCCGTCGGCCGAGCCGAGCGCGCGGAGAAAGAGGATCAGCCCGAGCACCGCGAGGCCGCCGCCGACGCCAAGGAACAGATCGTAGCGTCCGGCCACCGAGGCGGCCACGAGGCGGCGGCGGAGACCGCGAGGATTGATGTCGGCCATTACTTCCTTCCTCCCGGCGCGGGCGCGGGTGCCGCCGCCGAAGCCGGCGGCGCGGGCGGCGCGGCCTCCGCCTGGAGCTTCCGTACGTAGTCCACCACCGCCCAGCGATCCATCGGATCATGGACCTTGTCGCCGTAGCGGGGCATGACGCCGCGGCCGTAGCGGATAATCGAGTAGATGTAGCCGTCGCTGAAGGCGCGGGCCCGGTCGGTGACGAGCGGCGGCGCGCCGATCTTGGGCGACACCGGCCCGTTGGCCATGCCGGTGGGACCGTGGCAGACGGCGCAATACGTATGGAACAGCGTGTCGCCGCGGGCCTCGACGGTGGCCGGGATCTGCGGCGTCATGGGACCGTCACGCCGCGCCTGCTCCGGAATCGGCGTCGCGCCGGGCTTGGTGAGGTTGACCAGGCGGTCCGCCGTCGTCGTCTTGCCCGTCGCCCACTCGGCGGACCAGTCGGCCTCGCCGCCGGTAATCGGAACCGTGCCGTCCGGCGTATTGCGCGGGATGTCGGCGCGGGAGTAGGGGTGTACCGATTTCTGGTAGATCATGTGGTCGAACCACGGGATCGCGTGCATCAGGTCGTCGGGCGACCACAGATCGTTGTAGTACCAGTCGCAGCCGGCCAGCAGCGCCAGCGCGGCCGCGGCGAGCGCGGTCCGCAGCGTCAGCGCGGGGATCCGCTTACGGCGCCGCATGCCGCACCTCCACCGCACCGGCGTTCCGCAGCATGAGCTCGAGCGCGCCGCTCTGGGCGCGATCGGCGGGGACGAAGACGCCGATGCGATCGTCGGAGAAGCGGCCGTCGTAGATCACGCCGCGCCGGCCGAGCCCGACGGAGAGCACCGCGACGCCGAACAGCGTCACCAGCGCACTGGTCAGCACCGTCAGCTCGAACATGATCACGACGAACGCCGGCATGGCGACGATCGCCTTGCCGCCGACCAGCACCGGCCAGTCGCGGTTCATCCAGATCTGCATGCAGGTCGCCGCGGTGAGCCCGACGATGCCGCCGACCAGCGTGAACAGCCGCACCGGACTCACCTTCGCCTCCAGCGCCTCTTCGATCGAGTGATTCGGGTGCGCCACGTAGACCGTGAGCTTCCGGTGCCCCTTGCCGCGGAGCGCCTTGATCGCATCCACCGCGGCGTCGATGTGCTCGAATGACGCGAGCACGCCGGGCACCGTCGCCGGTTTGCGGAACGGATTGGGGAGCGCCATCAGTGGCCTCCGTGCGCGTCGGGATGCAGCCGCGGCATCGGAATCATCTCCTTGACTTCCTGGATCGCCACGATGGGGAAGCTCCGCGCGAAGAGGAGGAACCACATCCCGAACCAGCCGAACGAGCCGGCGAGGATGCCCCAGTCGGACCAGGTCGGGTTCAGCACGCCCCACGCCCACGGCACGTAGTCGTTGGAGAGCGAGGAGACGATGATGACCCAGCGCTCGAACCACATCCCGATGTTGATGAAGATCGAGATGACGAACAGCGACGTCAGGTTGGTGCGGATCTTCCGGAACCAGAGCAGCTGCGACACCAGCGCATTGCAGGTGATCATGGTCCAGCCCGACCACCACTGCGCGCCGAACGGCCGCAGGAAGAACGTCGTCTGCTCGAAGGTGTTGCCGCTGTACCAGGAGACGAAGTACTCCATCGAGTAGGAGTAGAACAGGATCGAGCCGGTCAGCAGCGTCAGCTTGGAGAGGTTGTCGAAGTGATAGTCGGTGATCATGTGCTCGAGCCGCAGGTGCTTCCGGAGCGGAATGAGCAGCGTGAACACCATGCCGACGCCGGAGTAGATGGCGCCGGCCACAAAGTACGGAGCGAAGATCGTTCCGTGCCAGCCCGGGATGATCGAGCTGGCGAAGTCCCACGACACCACCGAGTGCACCGAGAGGACCAGCGGCGTCGCCAGCGCGGCGAGATAGAGGTACGCGCGCGAGTAGTGCCGCCACTGGTTGTCGGTGCCCTGCCATCCCATGCTGAGCTGGCCGTAGATGAAGCGGCGCCAGCCGGTGACCTTGTCGCGCACCGCGGCGACGTCGGGAATCAGGCCGAAGATCAGGAACGTCGTCGACACCGTGAGGTAGGTGGAGATGGCGAACACGTCCCACAGGAGCGGCGACTTGAAATTGGGCCAGAGGTAGCGCTGGTTCGGGTAGGGCAGCAGCCAGTAGAAGATCCACTGCCGGCCGATGTGGATGATCGGGAAGAGGCCGGCGGTCATGACGGCGAAGACCGTCATCGCCTCGGTGACGCGATACACCGCCGTGCGCCACGGCGACCGGAACAGGAAGAGGATCGCCGAGATCAGCGTTCCCGCGTGGCCGATGCCGACCCAGAACACGAACGTCGTGATGTACACCGACCACATCACCGGCGGATTGTAGCCCGAGTGGCCGAGGCCGTCCTTGATGATGATGGTGAAGGTGACGATGCCGATGAGGAGCAGGAAGACCGCGCCGAACACGGCGAGGTAGTAGCTCCGCGGCGGCGTCTCCAGCGTGCGCACGATGTCGCGGGTGACTTCCGCGTGGGTCTGCGTCATCACCGGCTCGATCTTCGACCGAAGGACAGTCGCCATCCCTCAGCCCTCCGCCCGCTGGCCGGACCCGGCGTGGAGCACCTTCGCGAGATACGTCACCGCCGGCCGCGTGTTGACGTCTTCCAGCACGTGATAGCCGCGCGGGTCCCGCTTGATCTTCGCGACCCGGCTGTCCCCATCCTTCATGTTGCCGAAGACGATCGCGTCGGAGGGACAGGCCTGGGCGCAGGCGGTGACGATCTCGCCATCCTTGAGCTCCCGGTCCTCCAGCCGCGCGGTGTGCTGTGCGCCGCGGATGCGCTGGATGCAGAAGGTGCACTTCTCCATGACGCCGCGCGCGCGCACCGTCACGTCGGGATTGAGCTGCAGGTTGAGCGGCGCCGGGAAGGCGCGCTCGTTGTACTTGTACCAGTTGAAGTAGCGCACCTTGTAGGGGCAGTTGTTGCCGCAGTAACGGGTGCCGACACAGCGGTTGTAGACCTGGCCGTTGAGTCCGTCCACCGTGTGATAGGCCGCGTACACCGGGCAGACCGGCTCGCACGGTGCGTTGTCGCAATGCTGGCAGAGCATGGGGACGAAGCGCGCCTCGAGCGGCTTGTCGGCCTCGCCGCCTTCCCAGTAGCGCTCGATCCGCATCCAGGTCATCTCGCGGCCCTTGCGCACGTCGTCCTCGCCGACCCACGGGATGTTGTTCTCGGCGTAGCAGGCGGTGACGCAGGCGGAACAGCCGGTGCAGCGGGAGAGGTCGATCGCCATGCCCCACATCGGATGGTCGCCGGCGTAATTGCCGAGCCGGCGGCCGTGGCCTTCGGTGCGGCCGACCTGCATCTGGCGCCAGCCCTTGATCGCCTCGACCTCCACCGGCGGGTGCTCCTCGCCGAGCGGCTCGCCGATGCCCTTGTACCACTCCTCCAGCGAGAGTCCCTTGGCCGCTGCCGCCAGCGGCATCGCCTCGGCGATATGGCGCCCGAGTTGGCGCGGCACGCCTTCGGTCTTGGGGACCTTGGAGTACGCGTTGCCCGCGCGCTCGACCCGCACGCGCGTGGCGACGAACGGGAGGAAGCCGCCGGCCTTCGGGGGCCCGAGCAGGTCGAGCGCGTTGGCCCCGCGGTTGGCGGCGAAGCGGCCGTACTCGGTGTGGCCGTAGCCGAGCGGGACCGAGACGACGTCGTCGCGAAGGCCGGCGTAGATGTAGGCCGGCACTTCGATGCTGCCATGGGGCGACGTCAGCCGCAGGATCTCGCCCTCGCGCACGTCGATCCGCTTGGCCGCCGCGGGGCTCACCTCGACCCAGCTGGTCCAGGTGATCTTGGTGACGGGATCGGAGAGCTCGAGCACCCAGGGGCGGTTGGTGAAGCGGCCGTCACCGAACGTGGTCACGTGCGGCAGGAAGGTGTACTCGCCATCGCCCTCGAAGGCGGGCTTGGTGTACGTAACGGCGGCGCTCGCCACCTTCACGGCGGCGGGTGCGGCAGGCTCGTCGTACACGCCGCCGCGCGCGAGCGACTCACGCCAGAAGCCGTCGGCGTCGGCCGAGCCCCTGGCCCTGGCGATGTCGGCCCACCTGGCCTTGAGGTACGCCTCCCAGCTCGGCGCGTTGAAGCGGGCGAGCGGGCCGGCCGCCTTCTGCGACGCCTTGAGCAGTACGTCGCCGGTGGCCATCGTGGTGAAGACCGGCTCCATCACCGGCTGCATGAGCCCGGTGATGCCCGCGCGCGGCCGCGCGTCATCCCAGCGCTCGAGCGCGTGGTGCGTCGGGAGCAGGAGATCGCAGAGCGCCGCGGTCTCGTCGAGCACCATCGCGGTCGAGACCTTGAACGGCACCTTGCGGAACCTGGCGGCGAAGCCGGTGGAACGGGGCTGGGTGTAGACCGGGTTGGCCTCGTGCACCAGCACGACCTGGAACTGGCCCTGATCCATGCCGGCGGCGAGCGCGTCGAGCGCCGCCTGGCCGTCGCCGCTCTGCAGATCGGCGCCGAAGAGCACCGTCTGCCCGATGTTGCCGGCGGCCTGGTTCAGCAGGTTCACCGCGGCGCAGAGCTCCGCCGCCCCGGCCGACTGCGCGCCGATGCCGCCGGCCACCGCGAGGCTGGGCTTCGCGGCCGCGAATTCCTTCGCGATGCGGCGAATGGTCTCGGCCGGCACGCCGGTTTCCTGCGCCGCCATCTCGGGCGTGTACTGGCTCAGTCCCGCCGCGCCCGCCGCGTTGGCGAGCGCCAGCGCGAACGCCGTCTCGCTGCCCGGCTTCACCGCGACGAACTCGTCGGCGTTCAACCCGGTGAGCGACGCGCGCGGCGCGACGTACACGAACTTCGCCATGGTGCCGTCGTGGAAGCCGTGCGCGTCGGCGAAGCCGCGCTGGTTCTCGACCGACGGGCCCCAGCTCTCCAGGAAGTCGGCGCCGAAGGAGACGATGTACCGCGCCTTGCCGAAGTCGTGCGCGGCGAGCGCGTCCACGCCGAACACCTGCTTGTTGGCGGCGCGCACCGCCTCGAGGTCGTGCGGTGCGTGGCGGACCATCTTCCCGCCTGACGCCGCGGTCCACTCGCCCAGGAAGTCGTCGAAGCTGCCGCGCCCGGCGCCGGAGATCACGGCGACCTTGCCCTGCGCGGGGCCGAGCTTCGCGGCCAGGCGCGCGATGGCATCGTCCCACTTGATCTCCTGCCACGCGGACCCGTTCCGCACCATCGGCGCCTTGATCCGATCGGGGTTGTACAGCCCCTGCAGCGCCGACTGCCCCTGCACGCACAGCTTGCCGCGATTGACCGGATGATCCGGATTGCCCTCGAGCTTGATGGCGCGGCCTTCGCGGGTCTTCACGTGCAGGCCGCAGCCGGCGTCGCACTCGGTGCAGGTGCTGGCGTACCAGGTGGGAATGCCGGGCACCTGGTCCTCGCTCTGGACCAGGTAGGGAATCAGCTTCTCGACCCGACTGGTGGAGCAGCCGCTCACCGCCGCCGCGGTCGCCGTGGAGGCGCCGAGGACGGTGAGGAAGCGGCGGCGATCCATCGGCGGTGTTTCTGGTTCGTCCGACATCAACTCTCCGGGGAGATCGCGAGCTTCACGTCAGTAGTGGCAGGCCGAGCAGTCGCGGGTCACCTTGCGCTCGAGGTGGCAGTTGATGCACCACCCCATGTTGTTCACGTTGTTCACCTTGTACACCTGCGGCATGCGCGCGATGTCCCCGTGACAGGTGGCGCAGGCCACCGGGCCCATCGCCTTGATGTGCTGACTGTGGGGGAAATGCACGTGCCGCGCGAGGTAGTGGACGCGGGTCCACTCGATCGGCTTCTTGTCGGCCCATGCCTGGCGGACCTTCTTGATCTCGGCCTTGTTGGCGCTGTCGCTGCCGCCGATGACGAGATGACAACCCATGCAGGTCTGCATCGAGGGGATGCCGGGCTCGTTGGAGACGGCGACGGAGTAATGGCAGTACTGGCACTGGATCTTGTAGGCGCCGGCGTGGAGATCGTGCCGGAAGAAGACCGGCTGGCGCGGACCCTTGAGCTTGGCGGAGTCGCCTTTGGCGATGACCGGGGCGGCGATGGAATCGGCGGTGCGTGCCGGGGCCTGCTGCGCGCGGGCCGGCGTACCGGCAACGAACGCGGCGACGATGGCGACCGTCGCCGCGCGAGCCACGCTGACAAACAGCTTTCGCATTATCGCTAGACCACCGCTGAGAGAGTCCGTTGGACGATCGAACGAACCTACGGCGCGTGCGGGCGCCGAAACATAGTCAGCACTCGACTTTCATCAACTGGCACAACATGCTAGCAATCCGACAACTTCATTCGGATTACTGCAGGTCGCGAGCGCGTGCCCGGCGCTCCAGAAACCGCACGACTTCGATGCCCATGGCGCGAAGGAGGGACGCCTCGCGGCCGTCGAGGTCGGCGCGGAAGAGGACCTCGCGGAGCGAGCGCATGACGTGCTCCGGGTGGCGGGTCTTGAAGAAGTCGATGGCGTCGAGCGCGCGCTCCCAGTCGGCGAAGATCGCCTCGAGCTGGGCGCCGGTGGCGGGGTCGGCGACGTTGCGCGGCGGTTTGATGGGAACGGCGTCCCCGCCCCGCGCGACCCACACCTCGTACAGCATGATCCCGACCGCCTGGGCCAGGTTGAGCGAGCTGTGGGTGGGAGTGGTGCTGATGGTGACGAGGGTGCCGCAGCGGTCGAGCTCGTCGTTGGTGAGCCCGCTGTCCTCGCGGCCCGCCACCACCGCGACCGGTCCCGCACCGCGCTCGGCCCAGGCCGCGACCTCGGCCGCGGCGGCGCGGGGGCGGAGCGTACGGCGCTTGGCGGCGCGCTCCCGCCCGGTGAGCACGGCGCTGTGGACGCAGTCGGCGAGCGCCGACTCGAGTGACGGGTGGACTTCGATGCCGGCGACGAAGTCCGCGGTGTTGTGGGCGATGCCCTCGATCCGCCACCGGTCCAGCTCGATCTCGGGGCTCACCACCCGCATCCGCGCGACGCCGAAGTTGCAGGCGAGCCGGACACAGCTCGCGACGTTGACCAGGTCCTGCGGCGCGACGAGTACGAGGATGAGTGCCGAACCGCTCAAGCGCTCTCGCCCAGCCAGCTCGTGTCGTGCCGCTTGGCCTTGAGCGAGGCGACGAAGCCGGATTTCTCCACCGCCTTCATGTACGCTTCGCGCGGCTCGACCAGCTTCTGGTCCACCAGCTCCATCAAGGCATCATTGAGCGTCACCATGCCGCCCTTGCGGTTGGTCTGCATGATGGACGGGATCTGGAACGTCTTGCCTTCGCGGATCAGGTTGGTGATCGCGGGAATCGAGAGCAGGATCTCCCGGGCCGCGACCCGGCCGCCGCCGATCTTCCGCACCAGCGTCTGCGCCACCACACCCTTGAGCGACTCGGCGAGCATCACCCGGATCTGCGCCTGCCGGTCGGCCGGGAACTGATCGATGATGCGGTCGATGGTGCCGGCCGCCGTGGTGGTGTGGAGCGTGCCGAAGACGAGGTGCCCCGTCTCCGCCGTCTCGATGGCGATGGACACCGTCTCGAGGTCGCGCATCTCGCCGACCAGGATGACGTCGGGATCCTCGCGCAGCGCGGCGCGGAGCGCCTGCTTGAAGCCGCGGGTGTGCCGGCCCACCTCGCGCTGGGTCACCACGCACTTCTTTCCCTGGTGCACGAACTCGATCGGGTCCTCGATGGTGAGGATGTGATCGGAGCGGGTGCGGTTCACCAGGTCCACCATCGCCGCGAGCGTGGTGGACTTCCCGGAGCCGGTGGGGCCGGTGACGACGACCAGTCCCTTGCTCAGGTGGCAGAGCGCCTGCACCTCGCGGCTCAACCCGAGCTCGTCGGTGGTCGGCAGCTTCGAGGCGATCACGCGGGTGACGAGCAGCGGCCCGTGCCGGTCGCGGCCGGCGTTGCAGCGGAACCGGGCGAGGCCGGCGATCTCGTAGGCCCAATCGGCATCGCCGCTCTCCCGATACTCGGTCGCTTCGCGAGGCTCCATGATGCTGTCGATCATGTCGCCGAGGCGCTCCGCCGTGTAGGCGGGGCCGTCGTGCCGGACCAGCTCGCCGTGGCGGCGGAAGACAGCGGGCTCGCCGGCGCGAAGGTGCAGATCGCTGGCAGCGCTCTCGACCAGCACGCGCAGCAGCTCCTCGACATCCGTCCGGGCCTGCGCCCGGCGCTCCGCCGCCGCCGGCGACTCGGTGACCGTCGCGGTGGCCGCGGCGGTGGCGGCGCGCACGCCGTCGGAAGCGGCGGCGCCGTTCCCGGTGCCTGCCGGGCGCACCGTGGCGACCAGGCCGCCGGCACCCGACGCCAGCTCCACGTCCACTGCGCCCGATGGCGACGCATAGGGGAAGCTGAGCTGCGCCCGCGGCGTGACGTCGCCGGCCAGGGGCGCCGGCGCGATCTCGCGCACCAGCGCCACGATCTGCGCGTCGCTCAGCGCTTCCTTGGTGAGCGGGCGGTTGCCGCCCTGCGCGACCAACGCCGCGACGGTGCCGGCGCCGAGCCGCAGCGCGTCGGCCCGCTGCTCGTGCAGGATCTGGATGAAGCGGTCGAGTCGGGCCACGGGTCGCTCGGCTCTCAGTCGAGGGGATGCACCAGCCGCACGTGCGCGCGGTTGATGTAGCAGGTGACGTCGTCGGTCAGGATCATGAAAAAGCGGTCCGAACTGTTGAGGTAATCCAGGAGGCGGCCGCGCGTCGGCGGCAGCTCGACGCTGGTCCAGCCCCGCACCTCATGGCGACCCGCCAGCTCGACCCGGAGCTCCACCCGCAGCTCGAAGCGCTTGGCCGCGCTGGCCCGCTCGGGATCGGCGAGCAGCATGCCGGGCGGGCAGTTCACCTGCACCACCTGCGCCTTGGAGACGAACACGACGCCGCCGTCCTGCGTGAGCGGGACGAAGCCGTCGGCCCGGTTCAACAGCTCGAGCGGCGTCTCCCGCCCCTCGTGCAGCGCGGCCTGCGGTTGGAGATGGAGATCGCCCTCGACGCTGCTGCCGTCCAGCAGCAGCAGCTCCGCCGCGACCCGCTCGGTGACCGCCCAGTCGCTCACGCACCGCTCCGGTTCAGGTGACCCCTGCCCCGCCGGCGACCGCGGCGAGGGCCGCGCCGTCGAGCCGACAGCTCTGCCAGTCGTCCAGCGCTTCCGCACCCATCCTGTGATAGAAATCGGTCGCCGGCGTATTCCACTTGAGCACCTGCCACTCCATCCGCCCGCACCCGCGGCACCGCGCCTCCGCGGCGACCGCACGGAACAGCGCGCCGCCCGCACCGCGGCGGCGGGCGGACGAGAGGACGAAGAGATCCTCGAGAAAGAGCGTCGGGCGCGCAAGGAACGTGGAGTAGGTCTCGAAGAATACGGCGTAGCCCGCCGGCGCGCCGTCCACCAGTGCGAGCAGACAGTCGAACCGCGGCCGCACGCCGAACGCGTCGGCCAGGAGCCGCTCGCGGGCGCCGGCATCGGGCCGCGCCAGCCGCTCGTAGTCGGCGAGGCCGTCCACCAGATCGAGCAGCGCCGGGCCATCGGCGGCGGTCGCGCGACGAAGCGCGACGCGGTTCACCCGCGGAGCTCCACGCCGGCCTGTCGCTCGATCAGCTTGATCGCCTCGAGGTAGTCGGCCCGCTCGCCCAGCGCGGCGCGAGCGGCGTGCATCAGCGCGCCGGTCTGCTCCAGCAGCGGCCCGTCGACGCCGGTCTCGTGCAGCAGGCCGGTCGCGATGCCGACGTCCTTGTCGAGCAGCGCGAGCCGGAAGGTGTTGGGCCATTGCCCCGTCAGCACCCGCTCGGGCACCAGCACCTCGCTCACGAAGGAGCGGCCGCTCGAGCTGTTGAGTGCTTCGATCGCCTTCCGCGGCGCGACGCCGGCCTTGGCCAGCGCGGCGACGCCCTCACCCACGGCGATGATGTTGAGCGCGAGCAGCGCGTTGTTCACCGCCTTCATCGCGTCGCCCGCGCCGATCGGACCGAGGTGCTCGATGCGCTGGCCGAACGCGTCGAGCACCGGCCGCGCCCGCGCGAACACCGCGTCGCTCGCGCCTACCATCACCGTGAGCTTCGCCGCCTCGGCGCCGTTGGTGCCACCGCTCACCGGCGCGTCGGCGAAGTCCACGCCCTTCGCCGCAAGCCGCTCGGCGATGCGGCGTGACGTGGCGGGGTCGCCCGAGGTGCAGTCGAGCAGCAGCGCCCCGCGGGTGAAACCGGCGAGCAGGCCGTCGGTCCCGTCGAGCAGACTCGCGACGTCGGCGGAGGTGGAGAGGCAGGTGACGACGACGTCGCTCGCGGCGGCGAGCTCGCGCGGCGTGGCGACCGCAGTCGCCTTCTCGGCGCGGGCAAACTCCTGGGCGACCGACGCGGTGCGGTTCCATACGGTGAGTCCGCCGCGGCGTGCGAGATGGACCGCCATCGGGCGACCGATGGCACCGAGTCCGGCGAAGCCGATTCGGGCTGTGGCAGGCATGGGAACAAGATAGCAGGTGGGCAAAGGGAACGGCCCCGGGGCGCGGGGCTCCGGGGCCGTTCCGACCAGCGCGCCCGGACGAGCCGGGCGGAAGTTGCGCTAGTGCCCGTCGAGGCAGCCCTTCTGGCCGCTGCGGTTCGGGTAGCCAGTGCCGGTGTCGAACGCCTTGTTCGACCACTCGCCCTGCACCTTCCACCTGGTGCCGTTGCTGAACGTCACCGAGGCGACGTTGAACGTCCAAGCGCACTTGTCACCGTTCTCCGCGCCCTGGCGATCGTACCAGCCGCCCTGCACGTCGGGATCTGTGCGCGCCTCGGAGAGCTCGTGCGCCGCCACGTTGGCGAGCGCAGCGAGACCCTGGCTGTGGCCGGTCGTGTTGTCCACCGGATCGCAGCCGGCATCGCCGTCGAGCTTCCAGAAAAAGGCGAACTGCACGCCGACGCCGTTGCAGGTGCCGTGGCTGTGCCAGGCGCAGTAGCCGGCGTTGCCGCGCGGAAGGTCGGTGTACACCGAGTAGTAGCCGTTCGCGACGGGGTTCGTGATCACCTTGCAGACTTCGGCGAGGATCGCACCCGTATTGCCGCCGCCGGACGCCGCAGTCGCGTCAATGATGTGACTGCCGGCCGTCACCGTATTTCCGACCGTTCCATTGGTGCCGGTGTACTCATCACTGGTCTTGGCGTAATTGCTGCCGCTGTAGCCCCCCATGAAGGCGTCGAGGCCGGTGATCTTATCACCGCTGTAATTCGCCCACGACGTGCCCCAGAAAATGTTCTGGCTCACCACCGACGTCATGATCGGCCCGTTATGCCAGATCATGTCCGCCGACCCGGGCTTCCGCCCCGCCTGGCCCTTGGCGTAGAACACGTGAGTGCGGGGACCGGTTGCGAGTTCGGTCCGGTCTTCGGCGATGCTCTGCGTCGGACTGGTCGGCTGCTGCGAGTTGTCACTACAGGCGGCCGCCAGCGACAGAGCGGCCACGATGGTCCAGCGTGCGCGCACGGAGACCTCCGCAGAGGAAGCGAACGACTTCATTTGTAGGGGAACGCGTGGACCAATGCATCACTGCGTGCGCGCGACCGCCCGACCAGGCCTGGACATCCCGCGCGTGTGGGCGGCCTATAATTGGAAGCGGTACGATGGCTGTCAAGCACGAGGGGTGACCGCCGGCGGTGCAGGCGGTTGCAGCGACCTCAGCGCGATGTCGGGGAATCGGGCGGCGCACCGGGCCCGGACCGACCGATACTCGCGAGCTGCCGGCCGATGATCTGGTCGAAGGTGCTGACCGGATAGGCGCCCTCCAGCGGCACGCCGTTGATCAGGAGACCGGGCGTACCGGTGAAGCCGAAGCGGCGGAACTCGTCCAGGTCCGCGTCAACGGTCGCCCGGACGGCGGGCCCGTGCGCGTCTGCCACCGCCCGCGGCGCGTCGGCGCCAACCGCCTTCGCCGCAGTCTCGAGGTACGCGTCGCCCTCGCGGGTCAGCCGCTCCTGATTGGCGTACAGCTCGTCGTAGTACCGGAACGCCAGCATCGGCTGCTGCCGCGCGATGGCCTCGTACATCAGGGCGGCCGCCATCGCGTGGGGATGGATGTCGAGCGGGCTCTGCTTCACCAGCAGGCGCACCCGGTCGCCGTACTTCTGCATCACCTCGCGCAGCACGTCGCGCTCGCGGCGGCAGTAGGGACACTCGAAGTCGGTGTACTCCACGATCGTGATCGGCGCCGCCGGATTGCCCAGCACCGCGCGGTGCTCGATCACCGGCGTCAACGGATGCGCAAACCCGGCCTCGATCCGCTCGTCCGCGGCCTTCCGCTGCTGCTCCTCCGCCGCCGCCTGCGTCTGCCCCGCCGCGGCGTTCACCGCCGCCATGAATACGTCGGGATGCGCGCGGATCGCCGCGGCGAGCACCTCGGGATGCCGCTCCAGCGTCCGCTGGAGCTGCTCCGCCGCGGGCGCGCGGGAGCAGGCACCGGCGGCGGCGGCGAGCAGCACGATCAATGGGATGTGTCGGGTCACAGCGAGTAGGCTACATGCCGGGACCCGGCGCGGCAATGCCGGACGCCCGGCAGCTCGCCCCGCCGCTTCGACCGGCGCTACCATTCGTCCATGTCCGCCCGGCTCATGCACGTCGATCTTGACGCCTTCTTCGTCGAGGTGTGCCGCCAGCGCAATCCGGAGCTGCGCGACGTCGAGCTGCTCGTGGTCGGCGGGCGGCGCGAGGGACGCGGCGTGGTGCAGTCGGCGTCCTACGGTGCCCGGCGCTACGGCGTGCATGCGGGGATGCCGATCGGCGAGGCGGTGCGGCTCTGCCCCGCCGCCACCTTCTTCCGCGGCGAGTTCATCCACTATCGCGAGGCGTCGCGCGCGGTGCAGGCGGTGCTCGAGCGCCACGCGCCGGTCGTCGTCATGGCGTCGCTCGACGAGGCGTACCTCGACTTCGGCGGGACCGAGGGGCTCTGGCCGGTCTCGCTCCTTCCCGTCGCCGAGACGATCCGCGACGACGTGCAGCGCACCAGCGGGCTCGACTGCAGCATCGGGATCGGCCCCAACCGGATGATCGCGAAGCTCGCCTCCGACGCGGCCAAGCCGCGCGGCCTGATGGAGGTGCGTGCCGGTTGGGAGGAAGGGTTTCTCGCGGGGCTGCCGCTCAAGGCGCTGCCCGGCGTCGGTCCGAAGACCGCGGCGCGCTGGGCCGAGCTCGGCTTGAGCGACGTGCACCAGGTGCAGGCGATGAGCGTCGAGGCGCTCGCCCGGCTCATCGGCGACGACGACGCCCGCGCGCTCAAGCTCCGCGCGCACGGCCACGGCGGCACGACGCTGAGCCGCGATCGGCTGCCCCGCTCCGTCAGCCGGGAGACGACGCTCTCGCGCGACCTGCGCGACCCGGCCGAACTCGACCGCATCCTCGCGCTCCTCACCGCGCGCGTCGCCGGCCAGCTGCGCGACGAGGGACTCGTCGCCCGCACCGTCGCGCTCAAGCTTCGGCACGATGACTTCCACACCGTCACCCGCCGTCACACCCTGCCCGACGCCACCGACCTCGACGCCGAGCTGCTCAGCGCCGCCCGAGCGCTCTTCCGCAACGCGTTCGACGACGTGCGCCGGCGCGACCGCGGCGTGCGGCTCATCGGCATCGCCGCCACCAACCTCGGCCTGTCGGCCGAGCCCGATCTGTTCGAGCCGCCGGCGCGCACCAGGCTCCGCCGGCTCACGAGCGCGGTGGACGAGGTGCGCGCCAGGTTCGGCTTCGACGCGATGAAGCCGGCGCAGCTCGTCCGCCCGCGGAAGCCCGAGTGAACGCCGAATCGGTGGACTGCCTCGTGCTGGGCGCCGGGCCCGCGGGGCTCCGCGCGGCGCAGGTGCTCGCCGAAGCGGGCCGCGAGGTCATGGTGCTGGAGAAGAAGGCGACGGTCGGCCCCAAGACCTGCGCCGGCGGCCTCACGGCGAAGAGCGTCTCCGAGCTGGTGCCGCTCGGCCTTCCGCTCGAGGCGACGTTCGCGAGTGTCGGCCACGTGCGCTTCGGCGGCGAGCCGTGCACCGCGCTCGATGCCGAGCTGGCCCTCGTGCGCACCATCTCGCGGGCGGCGCTCGGCCGGATGCAGGCCGATTGGGCGAGGGCGGCTGGCGCGGAGATCCGGATCGGCACGACGGCGCGCGGCGTGGACACCGATCGTCACGAGGTGAGCACCGGGGGCGGTGCCATCCGCTATCACCACCTGATCGGCGCCGACGGCAGCGACTCCGCGGTGCGCCGCGCGCTCGGTCTGCCGTCGCCACGCGGCTGCATTGCAGCCGAGTTCAACGTGCCGGGCGTGCGACTCGCGCCGCTGCGCATCGAGTGCGACGAGCCGGCGCTGGCCAACGGCTACTTCTGGGTGTTCCCTCACGCCGACTACACCTCGATCGGCGCAGCGGCGCTGAAGGACGT
Organism: Gemmatimonadales bacterium; assembly: GCA_025934955.1. Taxonomy (GTDB): domain Bacteria; phylum Gemmatimonadota; class Gemmatimonadetes; order Gemmatimonadales; family GWC2-71-9. The sequence goes on from JAICWE010000001.1 coordinate 26,753, forward strand.
GATTCCGCCGCGCCGGCTCCGGCCCTACATCGCGGGTCGGGCCGAGGCGCTCGGCGCGGCGGTGGACGGTGTGCCGTTCGAGGCGGCGACGCTCGAGGTGGAGTACCATGGCCTGCACTTTCCCGGCGGCGTGCACCTCGCCGGCGACGCGGCGGGCGTGGCTTCGTCGCTCACGGCGGAGGGGATTTACGCGGCGCTGGTGACGGGCGAGGAGGTCGCGCGGAGCATCGTCGAGCGGGACTACCCGGCGCCCAAGACGCGACGATGGCTCCGGGTGAAAGCGCGGCACGACCGCCTGATGCGGCGGCTCCGCGCACGATGGGCGCGGACCCTCACCATCGGCGCGCTGTCCGCGCTGGTGCGGGTGCCGCCGGCGCGGCGGCCGCTGGCGCGATGGTTCGTGGACGGCTGAGCGCAACGGCGCTCAGCGCAAGTCGGGCGGATTGAACCGGAGGCGGATGGTTCCGTCGGGCGCGGTGACCTGCGGGCCGAGGCCGGGGAACATGGCGCGCCGACCCGCCGAGTCGCGCACCTCCACGGTGCTGTTGCGCCAGAGCCGCCAGTAACCCACCGGCACCCGCACCGCGCCGGCCGGGAGCACGCAGCAGTCGCGTGCGCCTTCCAGGCCGGCATTCACCCGCACCTTCAGCGCGACACCGGCGGCGTTGGTCAGGACCGGCGCGAAGTACACCGTATCGCCCACCACCGGCCGTGCCTGCTGCTGGATGCGCCCGTCAGGCTCGCGCAACGTGAAAGCGCCGTGGAGCCGCTCACCGAGCGGCGCGCCGGTCGTCAGCGAGGGGGGAACGCTCGCCCATTCGCCGACGACGGTGGCGCCGCGGGAGAGGCTGACGGTGACGGTGGCGCCTGGCGGGACGGTGAGCGCCGCATCGCCGTTGACCGCGAGGCGCACCGGCTGGGTGAGCGAGTTGGTGAACACGAGTCGCGGCCGGCTCAACGCGAAGAATGCCGCGCCGGCGAGCGCAAGCAACAGGGCGAGCGCGATCCAGGGCGCGAGACTCGGGCCGCCACGGCGCGCGCTCACCACCGGCCGCGGCGCGGCCGGGCCGGGCGCGGGTGCCGGCGCCGTCACGTGGGGCTCAGGGCCGGTTGGGGAAGATGCCGCGCAGCGGGTCCCGCGGCGGCTCGGGCTGCTTGGGCGCCGGCTTGGCGGCCTTGTGCGCCGGCGCGTGCTGGACCGACTCGGCCGGCGCGGGTGCAGCCGCCTCGGCGTCGGCGCCCTGGTCCCGAACCATGCCGGTCTCGGCGCGCGGCGGCAGCGGGCTCGGGTGCAGGACGCGGACGCCTAACGTTTCGGTCGGGGCGGTCGCCCGCACCGGTGCGCGCCGGTCCGCCACGGTGAAGCTGGCGGCGGAGACGTCGAGCGGCACGACGCCGCTCCCCGCCGCGAGCCTGGTGCCGACATCATCGAACACGGCGGACAGCCCCGAGTCGTCGGTGACCCGAACGCTGGCGTCGGCGGCGAGCGGGTAGTAGCCGAGGTGGCCGTCGCTGTCGCCGGGCGCGATGGCGCAGTCGCAGGGCGGCACACCTTGGCCCTCGATGACGAGCCGCACCAGGGATGAGCTGCCGTTCCGGACCAGCGGCGCGAAGTAGGTCTGATCGTTGGCCCACGGCTCGATGCTGCGGCGCAGCTCGCCGCGTGGCGCGGCGGCGTCGATGGCGCCGCCGAACAGCGCGCCGAGCTCGGTGCCGTCCGCCGAGCGCGGTCGCACCAGCATCCACTCCGCGTGCAGCGAGTCGGGCGAGCCGAGCGACACGTGCAGCGAGTCGCCCGGCCCGATCCGGTAGACCTGACGCCCGATGGCGAGCCGCACCGGCTCCACCAATCCATTGGTCACGACCAGCGATGCCTGCGGCCGGAGCGCCCAGGCAAAGCCGAACGCCGCGGCGGCGAGCGCAGCGGCCGCGCCGGCGATCGCGAGCCAGCGGCGGCCATGGCGCGACCGCGGGCGGGCGGGTGCCGCCGGCGCCGGCGTGATCTCGTCAGAGGCGAGCTTCGCGGTGGTCGCGTCGCTGCTGACGGTGGGCGTGAGCGTCGCGGCGTCGAGCAGGATGGGCGACGGCGTCACCGGTGTCACCGGGCCGGGATGCGGAGTCGCCGCGGCGGCGGCGGCGAGGACGGCGATGGCGCCGGAGACGTTGCCGCCGCCCGGCTGCATCGGCCGCAGAGCTTCCAGCATCGCCGCCGCCGACGGGTAGCGCTCCGCCGGCTGCTTGGCCATGGCGCGCAGCACCACGGCGGTGAGCGCCGGCGGGATCCGCGCGTCGGCGATGCTCGGCACCGGCTCGGTCAGGTGCTTGCTCACGATTTCCTGGGAGCTGGCGCCGTCGAACGGCGGCGCACCAGTGAGCATCTGATAGAGCATCGCGCCCATGGCGTAGATGTCGGTACGCGCATCCACGTTGCGGTGGCCGAGCGCCTGCTCCGGACTCATGTAGAGCGGCGTGCCGACGACGAAGCCGTCCTGGGTGTGCGACGCCGCGCCGTCGAGTGACTTGGCGATGCCGAAGTCCACGATCATCGGCCGGCCGCTGCCGGCCTCGATCATGATGTTGTCGGGCTTGATGTCGCGATGCACCAGTCCGTGCCGGTGCGCGTGCTCCAGGGCATCGAGGATCGGCAGCGCGAGCGCCACCGCGCGCTCCGCGGGCAGCGGACCCTCGGCCCGCAGCAGGCGCGAGAGCGACGTCCCCTCGACGAAGGGCATGACGTAGAAGACCAGGCCCTCGCCTTCGCCGACAAAGTGGATCGGCACGGTGTGCGGATGGCTGAGCCGCGCGATCGCGCGGGCCTCCTGCTTGAATCGCGCGAGCATCCCGGCGGTCCACGCGACGTCGGGCCGCAGCACCTTCACCGCGAGCCGGCGCTGGAGCTCGGTGTCGCGCACCTCGTACACCTCGGCGAACCCGCCGCTCCCCAGCAGCCCCACGACCTCGTACTGCGCGCCGAGCGCGCGCACCAGCCGGCGCGGCACGTCGACGCCGCCGGAGCGGGCGCCGGTGAGCGGATCCTCACTGATGATGAACGTGAGGCTCTGCGGCCCGCACTTCGGACAGCGGGGGCTGTCCTCCGGGAGGGTGGACTGACAGTTCGAGCAGACCAGCAACGTCACGAAGGCTCCTGAGGGATCTGCGGGCGACTCGCCGCGGTCACCGGAACCTCGCAGCCGGGCCGGGCATGTCAAGGTTACCCGGCCCGGAGGACGCGGTCAGAACAGATAGGATGCGCCGAGCCCGAGCGAGAGCTGCTCCCGGGCGCCGGCGAAGACCGGCAGGTTGGAGCGGTCGTAGCGGAGCTCGGGCCGGAGGAGCGCGCTGCCCCACACCTTGATGTTGAAGGTGACGGTGCCGCTGCCGAACCGGTGGCGCAGGTCGGTCTGCGTGCCGGTGAACGCGGCGGTGGAGCGGGCGCCGTCCTTGTCGTCCACGTAGTCGCCGCGCAGCGCGATGTTGAGCACCGGCAGCGCGTCGAAGGTGAGCCACGCGCCATACCCCGTCCAGCGCGCCTTGCCGCCGTCCACCCGCGCGCCCTGCTCCTCGCCCCAGTCGAACTGGCCCATGACGTTGACTCGTCCGCCCAGCTTGCGGGTGACCATCGCCTCGGCGCCGCGGCGCTGGTTCGCGTCGTTTCCCGGCTGCTCGGGGCCGGTGAAGCCGAGCACGGCGATCGAGGTCGCGGCGTCCGGCGCGAGACCGACGCGGCCCATGAACGACTTGTGGGTGTTGACGTCGCTCACCTGGTCCCAGCCATTGAACACCGCGGCTTCCGCATCCAGCAGCCCGTTTGGCTTGAAATCCACGCGCAGGCCGGTGTTGGTGAAGTTCTCGACGTAGATGAACTGGTTTCCCTCCGACAGGTTGGGGTTCTGGAAGGCCTCCAGCACCTCGATGCCCATCAGCGTCGCGATCTTGCCGGCCTTGAACTGGACGTAGTCGCCCGAGCGGCCGAGCGGCAGGTTCAACGTGGCGAAGCCCTGGAGCAGATCGCCGTGGGTGCCGAGATCGAGGCCGGTGGACTTCACCACCGCGGCGTCCTGCCCGACGATTCCGGCGGCGTGCACCCCGGCGGTCACCCGCCTCGGATCCACCGGCACGTCCACGATCAGCTCGGCGGCATTCAGCGAGAATTGGTTCTGAAAGCGGTCGTACAGCCGCCCCACCACCGCGTTGCCGGCACCGTGGGTCGAGTAGGTGTACGACGCCGTCACGGCACCGCTGACGAGCGCGCGCGGACGCGCGGGCGGCGTGGGCCGGGCGGGCGGCGGCGTGCTGTCGCCAAGTCCGGCTGCATCGGCGCGCGGCGCCGCCGTATCCGGCGCGGCGGCGACGGCGGCGGCTTGGCCGACGAGCGGTGCGGGAGTGCCCAGCAGGAGCAGCGCCAGGAGTCTCTTCTCTCGCGTGCTCCGTCGTCGTGGCATTCCGGTCTCCTCTCGGTGGGATGGTGTGCCGTGACATGCAAACGCCCCCGGTGAGGCGCGGGGGCGGTGAACGCGGAGTCGAGCGCTGCACGGCCGGACCTCGCCTAGGGGGCGGGGGAGCGGTTTCGGCGGAGGTGGCGGCGGTGAGCGGGCATGGGCCACGATACCGGTGCGGGCCCGGCGAGTCAATAGCCTGAGGGCAGACTTGTCACGCTTGCGTTACGACAAATGCACCAGACTGCCACCATGGACGCTGATACGGACGCAGTTTGGCACTTATGACCACCAATATATGCAAAACTTGCAGCATCCGATTGACACCGGCCAGAGCCAGCCCGCGCCGGCGGATGTGCAAGCGGCCGGCCTTCTTATATTGGGCTCGTCTCTTTCCTTCCACGGCCATGTCAGAGATCCGGCGCAGCCGCGCCATCACCGAAGGCGTGCAGCGCGCGCCGAACCGGGCCATGCTGCGGGCGGTCGGCTTCGGCGACGCGGACTTCGCGAAGCCGATCGTCGGCGTCGCGAGCGCGTACAGCACGGTCACGCCGTGCAACGCCGGCCTCGACCGCCTGGCCCGCGCCGCGGAAGCCGCGCTCCGCGACGCCGGCACCATGCCGCAGCTCTTCGGTACCATCACCGTGAGCGACGGCATCGCGATGGGTACCGAGGGGATGAAATACTCCCTCGTCTCCCGCGAGGTCATCGCCGACTCCATCGAGACCGTGTGCGGCGCGCAGAGCATGGACGGCGTGCTCGCGGTCGGCGGGTGCGACAAGAACATGCCCGGCGCGATGATCGCCATCGCGCGGATGAACATTCCGGCGATCTTCGTCTACGGCGGCACCATCAAGCCGGGCCACCTGGACGGCCGCGACCTCACGGTCGTGAGCGTCTTCGAGGCGGTGGGCGAGCACGCCGCGGGGAAGCTCAGCGACGGCGCGCTCGCCGCGGTCGAGCGGAACGCGTGCCCCGGCGCCGGCTCCTGCGGCGGCATGTTCACCGCCAACACGATGTCGTCGGTGTTCGAGGCAATGGGGATGAGTCTGCCCGGCTCCTCCACCATGGCCGCGGAGGACGCCGAGAAGGAGCGGAGCGCCGCGGACTCGGGCGCCGCGCTGGCGCGCGCCATCCGGACGGGGCTCCGGCCGCGCGACATCCTCACCCGCCACGCGCTCGAGAACGGCATCGCCGTCACCATGGCGTTAGGCGGGTCCACCAACGCCGTGCTGCACCTGCTGGCGATCGCGCACGCCGCCGGCGTGCCCCTGGCGCTCGACGATTTCGAGGCGATCCGCGCCCGCGTGCCGGTCATCTGCGATCTCAAGCCATCGGGCCGCTACGTCGCCACCGACCTCCACCGCGCCGGCGGCGTGCCGCAGGTGCTCAAACTCCTGCTCGAGCGGGGGCTCATCCACGGCGACGCGCGTACCATCACCGGTCGCTCCCTCGCCGGGAATCTCGCCGACGTGCCCCCGGTCCCGCGCGCCGATCAGGACGTCATCCGCCCGTTCGATCGCCCGCTTTACCCCAGCGGACATCTCGCCGTGCTTCGCGGCAACCTCGCCGAAGACGGGGCGGTGGCGAAGATCAGCGGCGTGAAGACGCCCCGCATGTCGGGGCCGGCGCGGGTGTTCGAGTCGGAGGAGGCATGTCTGGACGCCGTGCTCGCCGGCCGCATCACGCCGGGCGACGTGCTGGTGATCCGGAACGAAGGCCCGGTGGGCGGCCCGGGCATGCGCGAGATGCTGGCGCCGACCTCGGCGATCATCGGCGCGGGGCTGGGAAACGCGGTCGGACTGATCACCGACGGCCGCTTCTCCGGCGGGACCTATGGCATGGTGGTCGGCCACGTGGCGCCCGAGGCGGCGGTCGGCGGCGCCATCGCCCTGGTGCGCGAAGGGGACACGATCACGATCGACGCCGACCGGCGGCTGCTCCAACTCGAGGTGCCCGACGATGAGCTGGCCCGCCGTCGCGCGGCGTGGCGGCCGCCGGAGCCACGCTACACGCGGGGCGTGCTCCACAAGTACGCGCGGCTGGTCTCGAGCGCGAGCACCGGGGCCGTGACCGACCGGTGAGCGCCTGGTGAGCGACGCCACGGCCCGCGATGCGGCGACCGCCGCGTCGGCCGCGGAAGCGAAGCGGGGCCTCCGCTGCGCGATGGGGCTGCGCGACGTGGTGCTCTTCTACGTCGTCGCCGTCACCGGGCCGCGCTGGATCGCGGTCGCCGCCGCGGCCGGGCCCAGCTCGCTCGTCGTGTGGCTCATCGCCGGACTCACCTTCTTCATTCCGCTCGCCTTCACCGTCATCGAGCTCTCCTCCCGCTACCCGGAGGAAGGTGGCATCTACGTCTGGAGCAAGCGCGCCTTCGGCGACTTCTCCGGCTTCATGACGGGCTGGATGTACTGGACCAGCAACCTGGTGTACTTCCCCGGCCTGCTCTACTTCGCCGCCGGCAACGCGCTCTTCATCGGCGGCCCCGGATGGCAGTCGCTCTCCGGCTCGGGGACGTACTTCATCGTCGCGTCGCTCGCGATGCTCGTGCTCGCGTTCGGGCTCAACCTCGTCGGACTCGACATCGGCAAGTGGCTCCAGAACGCCGGCGCGTTCGGCACCTGGATTCCGGTGGCGATCCTGGTCGCGCTGGGCGGCTACGCCTGGCTCCGCTACGGCGCCGCCACCCCGATCACGACGCACACCCTCACGCCCAGCTTCGCGGTGAAGGACCTGGTGTTCTGGTCCACGCTCGCGTTCGGCTTCGGCGGACTGGAGTCGGCGTCGCTCATGAGCGAGGAGATCGAGGATGCGCGCCGCACCGTGCCGCGCGCCATTCTGATCGCCGGCATCATGATCGCCGCGATCTACATCCTCGGCACGGTCGCCATCCTGCTCGCCCTGCCGTCGGGCGAAGCCAGCGGATTGCAGGGCATCATGCAGGCGGTCCAGCACACCGCGGCACGGGCGGGCCTGCCCGGCATCTCGCCCATCGTCGCCGCGCTGATCACCATCGGCAGCATCGGCGGTGTCGGGGCGTGGGCCGCCTCGACCGCTCGGCTGCCCTTCGTGGCCGGCATCGACCGCTACTTGCCGCCGGCGTTCGGCCGGCTGCATCCGACGTGGCGCACGCCGTACGTCGCGATGCTGGTACAGGCGGTGATCGCGGCGGCGTTCGCGGTGCTGGGCCAGGCGGGCGCGACGGTGAAGAACGCCTACGAGTTCCTGGTCAGCATGGGGGTCATCTCGTTCTTCATCCCGTATCTGTTCATGTTCGCATCGCTGATCCGGGTGCAGAGCGTGCCCGCGCCGGCCGGCGCGCAGCGGGTGCCCGGCGGGCCGGCGGTCGCGCGGCTGCTCGGCGCCCTGGGCTTCTTCGTCACGGCGGCGTCCATCATCCTCTCGTTCATCCCCGCCTCCGACGATCCGCACCCCGTCGTGACGGTGGTAAAGATCGCCGTCGCCACGGCGCTCGTGCTGGGGGTCGGGGCCCTGCTCTACGCCCGGGGTGCCCGCCGCCAGGCCTGACCCCCCTCTGGACGATCGCCGGGTTTGGTGGTACATCCCACGGTCAACTCGTCGCATCACGCCACATCAGCCGGACAGAACGATGTTGCTCTCCTTCCTTCAGACGCTCGCCACGGCAGCCGTGGCCGCGGCCGGCGGCTGGGCCGCCCACGCGTTCGCATCCCGCCGCGTCCGGGCCGCGCGGCTCCAGGCGGAACAGCTCCGCGCCAACGCTCACACGCGCGCGGTCGACCAGGCGCGCGAGCGTGAGGAGGCGAGCACCGAGCGGGTGCGGCGGCTGCTGCTGGAGGCGCAGAGTCGGGGTGCGGCGCATGACACGCTACGGCAGGAGCACGCGCTCGTCGCCGAGCAGCTCGACGCCGCGCACGCCGAGATGATCGAGGCGGCGGCGCGAACCGCGGCGCTCGAGGCGGAGCTGGCCGCGGCGCACCACGAGCTGAGCGAGACCGAAGGCGCCCTGACCCTGGCGCTCGCCCGCACCGGTGAGCTGGAGGGGCTTCCAGCCGCGCTCCGGCAGCGCGACGGACGCATCAAGGAGCTGGAGCGGCTGCTCGCGGAGCGGCATGGAGAGATGGACGCGGAGCGGCAACGGGCGCGGCACCGCGAGTCGGAGCTCAAGCGGCTGCGCGACCAATTGCGCGAGCACGGCGTGGAGTCCCGGGTGACCCGGATCGAGCGGCGGCGGGCGCGCCACGCGGCGCGCCCGGCGGAGCCGGCGCGCGCGCCCAGGCCCGTGGCACCGGCACAGACCGACGATCTCAAGCTGATCGCCGGCATCGGCCCGGTGCTGCAGCGGGTGCTCAACCGGCTCGGCGTGCGGCGCTATCAGCAGATTGCCGAGTGGACCGATGCCGACGTGGAGCGGCTCTCCGCGCATGCGATCGAGCTGCGGGGCCGCATTCAGCGCGAGCGCTGGGCGGCCGCGGCGCAGGAGCAGCACCGGCGCAAGTACGGCGCGGCGGCACCGGAGAGCGCGAGCCGGCGCTAGCCGGCGGCACTGCGGCGCCTAACGCGCCGTGGAAATCGCCGCGCCGGACGCCGCGACCGCGCTCGCCACCCGTGCGCCGAATTCCCCCGTGCCGACGGCCCGCTCACCCGGCGCCGCGGTGTCGCGGGTGCGGAGGCCCGCCGCGATGACCTGCGCCACCGCCGCCTCGATCAGCCGCGCTCCCTCGTCCGATCCGACCGCGTAGCGCAGCAGCATCGCCGCCGAGAGAATGGCGCCGACCGGGTTGGCCGCGTCGCGCCCGGCGATCCCGGGGGCCGAGCCGTGGATCGGCTCGAAGAGGCCCCGGCCCGCACCGAGGGATGCCGACGGCAGGAGCCCGATCGAGCCGGCGAGCACCGCGGCCTCGTCGGAGAGGATGTCGCCGAACAGGTTCTCGGTCAGCAGCACATCGAGCGACGCGGGATCGCTGATGAGCCGCATCGCCGCGGAGTCCACCAGCTGGTGCTCCAGCCGCACGTCCGGGTAGTCGCGGGCCACCTCGCTCACCACCTCGCGCCAGAGCACCGACACCTCCAGCACGTTGGCCTTGTCGACCGAGGTCACCACGCCCCGCCGCCGTCCCGCTGCGGCGAAGGCGACGCGAGCGACGCGCTCGATCTCCTCGCGCTCGTAGGTGAGCGTGTTCACCGCGCGATTGCCATAGCGGCCGCGCGGCTCGCCGTAGTAGAGGCCGCCGGTCAACTCCCGCACCACGAGCAGGTCCACGTCCCGCAGCCGCTCGGCCCGGAGCGGCGATGCGTGCGCCAGCGCCGGGATCGCGCTCACCGGCCGGAGGTTGGCGAAGACGCCGAGCGCCTGACGCAAGGCGAGAAGACCGGTCTCGGGCCGGCGCGCACGCGGCGCCGCGTCGAGCGAGGGATCGCCGACCGCGCCGAGCAGCACGGCATCGGCCCGAAGGCAGGCGGCGCGGGTCACCTCCGGGAACGGCTCGCCGGCGGCACGCACCGCCGCGGCGCCAAACGGGAACTGCTCGAGCCGAAGCGCGATGCCTGACGTCGCGGCGGCCGCTTCCAGCACCCGCTCCGCGGCGGCGATCACCTCGGGGCCGACGCCGTCGCCGGGCAGAACCGCGACCTCATAACGGCGCGTCACCCGGCGCGCCCCCAGCGAAGCGAAGCGGTGCGCCGCTCGTACGCCGCGATGCGCAGCTCCTCCTGCAGCGTGACGCCGATCTCGTCGAGTCCGGCCAGCAGCATCTCGCGCCGGTAGTGGTCGAGCGGGAAGTCGCGCTCGAAGCCGGTGCGGTCGAGCACGCGCTGGGTGACGAGGTCGATCGTGAGGCGCCACGCCGGCTTCTCGGCGCGGCGGGCCAGCTCGGCTACATCCGCGGCCCGCAGCTTCACCGGCAGCAGCCCGTTCTGGCAGCAGTTGGCGAAGAAGATGTCGGCGAACGAGGGCGCAATGATGGCGCGGAAGCCGAATTCAACGAGTGCCCATGGCGCGTGCTCCCGCGACGAGCCGCAGCCGAAATTCGCGCCGGCGAGGAGAATGCTCGCGCCCGCGGCGCCCGGCCGGTTCAGTTCGAAGTCGGGGTCGGCCGACCCGTCGGGCCGGCGGCGCCAGTCGTGGAACAGGAAGTCGCCGAAGCCGGTCCGCTCGATCCGCTTGAGGAACTGCTTCGGGATGATCTGATCGGTGTCCACGTTGTCGCGCAGGAGTGCCACGGCGCGGCCGGTGTGCACGGTGAACGGCTGCATCAGTCGGCCCCCAGCGTACGGACGTCAACGAGATGCCCGGTCACGGCGGCGGCGGCGGCCATCGCGGGGCTCATGAGATGGGTACGACCGCCGCGGCCCTGGCGTCCCTCGAAGTTCCGATTGGAGGTGGCGGCGCAGCGCTCGCCGGGGCCGAGTACATCGTCGTTCATGCCGAGGCACATGGAGCAGCCGCTGTTGCGCCACTCGAAGCCGGCGGCCTGGAAGACGCGGTCGAGTCCCTCGGCCTCCGCCGCCGCGCGCACCCGCTGCGAGCCGGGCACGACCATCGCGCGCACCGTGCGCGCCACCGTGCGCCCGCGCACCACCGCCGCCGCGCTCCTCAGATCCTCCAGCCGCGCGTTGGTGCAGCTCCCGATGAACACGCGGTCCATGGGAATTCCCTCGAGCGGCGTGTTGGGCTCGAGTCCCATGTACTGGAGCGCGCGGGTCGCGGCGGCACGATCCTCCTGCGGCAGCACGGCCGGATCGGGCACGCGGCCGGTGATCTCGCCGACCATGCCCGGGTTGGTGCCCCAGGTGACCTGCGGCGCCACCGTCGCCGCGTCCAGCTCCACGACGTGATCGTACTGCGCGCCGGCGTCGGAGGCGAGCGCGCGCCACCGTCCGACCGCGCGGTCCCATTCGGCGCTGTGCGGCGCACGCGGGCGGCCGCGCAGATAGGCGAAGGTCGTCTCGTCCGGCGCCACCATCCCGGCGCGCGCGCCGGCCTCGATGGACATGTTGCACACCGTCATCCGCCCTTCGATCGAGAGCGCGCGGATCGCCGCACCGGTGTACTCGATGACATGGCCCGCCGCCCCGCCGGTCCCGATCCGGCCGATGACCGCGAGGATCAGGTCCTTGGCTGAAACGCCGGCGCCCGGCATGCCATGGAAGCGCACCTCCATCGTGTGGGGCCGCGACTGCACCAGACACTGCGTCGCGAGCACGTGCTCGACCTCGCTCGTGCCGATGCCGAAGGCGAGCGCGCCGAACGCACCGTGGGTCGAGGTGTGCGAGTCGCCGCAGACGATCAGCATCCCCGGCTGGGTGAGCCCCTGCTCCGGGCCGATCACGTGGACGATGCCCTGGTCGAGCGAGTCGAGATCGTGCAACTCGACGCCGTAGCCACGCGCATTGGCCCGCAGCGCCTCCACCTGACGGGCCGCGACCGGATCGGCGATCGGCAGCGAGCGGTCGCCGGTCGGGACATTGTGATCCACCGTGGCGAAGGTGAGGTCGGGCCGGCGGAGCCGGCGCCCGGCGAGCCGAAGCCCCTCGAACGCCTGCGGCGAGGTGACCTCGTGCACCAGGTGCAGGTCCACGTAGAGCAGCGCGGGCGCGCCGCGCGCCTCGCGCACCACGTGCGCGTCCCACACCTTGGCGAAGAGCGTGCGCGGTGCCATCAGCGGCCGCTCAGACTCGCGCCAGCCGCGGGGCCGGCGGCTCCGCCGCGCGCCCGGTCTCCGACGCCGCGGCTTCCTTCGACCATGGCATCATGCTGCGGAGCCGCGCGCCCACCTGCTCGATCGCGTGATCGCGGTCTTCCTGCCGCATCGCGTCGAAGTGCTTCCGTCCGCCGCGGCACTCGGCCAGCCACTCACGCGCGAAGGCGCCGCTCCGGATCTCCTCGAGGATCCGGCGCATCTCGGCCCGGGTCTGCTCGGTGACGATGCGCGGGCCGCGGGTGTAGTCGCCGTACTCCGCGGTGTCGCTGATGGAGTAGCGCATGAACTGCATCCCGCCACGATACATCAGATCCACGATGAGCTTGAGCTCGTGGAGGCACTCGAAGTACGCCATCTCCGGCGCGTAGCCCGCCTCGACCAGCGTTTCGAATCCGGCCTTCACCAGTGCCGTGGCGCCGCCGCAGAGCACCGCCTGCTCGCCGAAGAGATCGGTCTCGGTCTCCTCCCGGAACGACGTCTCGATGACGCCGGCGCGAGTGCAGCCGATGCCGCGCGCGTAGGCCAGCGCGTCACCCAGCGCGTGCCCGCTCGCGTCGCGCTGCACCGAGATGAGCCCGGGCACGCCGCGCCCCGCCTCGTACTCGCTCCGGAGCAGGTGCCCCGGCGACTTGGGCGCGACGAGCGAGACGTCCACCGTCGCGGGCGGCACGATCTCGCCGAAGTGGATGTTGAAGCCGTGCGCGAACATCAGCGTCCTGCCGCGGCCGAGCGACGCGGCGACGTCGCGCTCGTACACGTCGCGCGCATCCTGGTCGGGGACGAGCATCATGATGATGTCGGCCGCGGCCGCGGCTTGCGCCGCCGGACGCACGTCCAGCTCGGCGGCTTCGGCGCGTGCCCACGAGCTGCCGCCGGGCCGCAGCCCCACGACGACGTCATGGCCGCTGTCCCGCAGGTTGAGCGCGTGGGCGTGACCCTGGCTGCCGTAGCCGATGATGGCGATGGTGCGGCCCGCGAGCCGGCTCGCGTCGGCGTCGCGGTCGTAGAAGACCCGCGGGGTGGTGCTGCTCATGCCGTTGCCTCCCTCTGACGTTCCAGGGCGGCGCGGCCACTCCGCGCCACCTCGATGATCCCGAACGACTCGAGCGCCCGAAGGCCCGAGCCCACGAACGCTTCCTCGCCCGCCAGCTCGACGATGACCGCCTCGGCCGACTCGTCGATCAGCGCCGCGCGATAGAGCTGCAGCGTGTCGAGCAGCTCGCCCAGCCGCTCGCCGGGAGGCCGGAGCCGCGCGAGCACCAGCTCGCGGGCCACGCCGCGATCCGCGGCAAAGGTGGTGGCCGCCTGCACGCCGACGACTTTCTGAAAGAGCATCGCGATCCGCTCCGCATCATCCCGGTCGGTCTGCACCACGAGCTGCAGCTGCGTCGAGCCATCGGCCGGGCCGGGTCCCAGCGCGAGGCTCCGAATGGACACGTTGCGCCGGCGCAGCAGCCCGACGGCGCGGGTCAGCGTGAACGGCCGGTCGTCGTCGTACACGACCGACAGCACCTGCGCCCCGCTCATGCGCGGCGCGTCTCGCGGCGGCGACGCGTGCCCGCGCGGCTCATGCGAGCGCCAGCGCCGCGCGCTGGTCGGGGATGGATTCGCTGAGCGACGCCCCCGGCGGCACGATGGGGTAGACGTTCGCCTCCTGCTCGATGACGAACTCGATCAGCGCCGGGCCGGGCGCGTCGAGCGCGGCCCGCACGGCCCCGGCGATCTCCTCGCCCCGCTCCACCCGCCAGCCGGCGATGCCGTATGCCTCGGCGAGCCTGACGAAGTTGGGCGACCAGATCGGCGTCGCGGAGTAACGGCGGCCGTGGAAGAGCTGCTGCCACTGCCGCACCATGCCGAGATAGCCGTTGTTGAACACCGCGAGCTTGATGGGAATCCCCTCCTGCACCATCGTCGCGATCTCCTGCAGGTTCATCTGGAAGCCGCCGTCGCCCGAGATCGCCCACACCGGCGTGCCGGGCCGCGCGAAGTGCACTCCCATGGCGGCCGGCACCGCGAAGCCCATGGTGCCGAGACCGCCGGAGGAGAAGTGCGAGTTGGGGTGGGTGTAGGGATACAGCTTCGCCACCCACATCTGGTGCTGGCCCACGTCGGAGACGATCGACGCGTCGGGCCCGCTCGCCTCGCGGATCGCGCGGAGGATGCGGTCCGGCGCGACGCCGTCGCGATACTGCTCCTCGCGCTCGCGACGCAGCGCCGCGATCTCGTCGCGCCACGCGCGGCACTCGCGCGGCGGCACCCGGCCGAGCAGCGCGCAGAGCAGCTGCTTGGCGTCGCCCGCCAGTGCGACCTCCGTCGGCACGTTCTTGCCGATCTCGGTCGGGTCCACGTCGATGTGGATGATGCGGGCCTGCCGGGCGAAGCCGCCGACGTTGCCGGTGACGCGGTCATCGAAGCGGAGGCCGACGCCGAGGATCACGTCGGCCTGCTGGATGGCGCGGTTGACGTGCACCTCGCCGTGCATGCCGGGCATGCCGAGGTGCAGCGCGTGGCCATCGGGGAAGGCGCTGATGCCAAGCAGCGTCGTGATCACCGGAATGCCGGTGCGCTCGGCGAAGGCGCGCAGCTCCGGGCACGCATCGGCGAGGATGACGCCGTGACCCGCCATGATCAGCGGGCGCTCGGCGCGGGCCAGCAGCTCGGCCGCGGCGTGCAGCGCCTGCTCGGTGATTGGCGCGCCCGCTCGCGTTCCGCTCGCGGCGTCGCGAGCGGAATCATTCTCCCCCTCGCCCGCGCGCCACTCCGCCCTGGCCGTCTGCACGTCCTTCGGGATGTCCACCAGCACCGGCCCCGGCCGCCCCTCCTGCGCGATGTGAAACGCCTCGCGGACGGTTTCGGCGAGATCCTGGACGTCGTGGACCATCACGCTGTGCTTGGTGATCGGCAGCGTAATGCCGACGACGTCGGTCTCCTGGAATGCGTCCCGTCCGATCATCGCGCGCGCCACCTGGCCGGTGATCGCCACCACCGGCGAGTTGTCCATCTGCGCGGTGGCGAGGCCGGTGACCAGGTTGGTGGCGCCCGGGCCGGAGGTGGCGACGCAAACGCCGGCGCGTCCGGTCGCGCGCGCGTAGCCGTCGGCGGCGTGCGCCGCGGCCTGCTCGTGCCGCACCAGGATGTGCCGCAGCGAGGGGTACTCGGGGAGCGCGTGGTAGAACGGCATGATGGCGCCACCGGGATACCCGAACAGCACCCGCACGCCCTGCTCCTCCAGCGCGCGGCAGAGGATCTGCGCGCCGGTCAACATCTCGGCCATCACACGCCCCACAGGTAGATGTCGTTCAACGAGCTCGCCTCGAGGTGATCGGCGTGGTGCAGCTTGTTGAGCGCGTTCACCAGCGCCCGCGCGCTGGCCTCGACGATGTCGGTGCTGGCGCTGTGGGCGGAGAACGTCTTGCCGTCGATCCGCACCTGGAGGAACACCTGGCCGACGCTGTCGCGGCCCGGCGTCACCGAGCGGAGCGAGAGACTCTCGACGTCCACCGGCCGGCCCACGATCTCCGCCACCGCGTTGAACGCCGCCGCGATCGGCCCGTCACCGCGTCCCGTCGCGGTCCGGTCACCGGGCCACGGTCCCGTCATCCGCGCCTCGGCGGTGGCGCTGCCGCTGCCGCAGCTCACCGTCAGCTCGCTGAACGCGTACGTCTCCGGCGCGTCCTGGAAGCTGTCGTGCAGCAGCGTCAGCAGGTCCTCGTCCAGCACGGTCCGCTTCCGCTCGGCGAGCGAAATGAAATCGGCGTAGAGGACGTCGAGCTGCTGATCGTCCAGTTCATAGCCCAGTTCGCGATAGCGCCGCGCCAGGCCGTGCCGGCCGGAGTGCCTGCCGAGCACCAGGCTCGAGCGCGCGATGCCGACGGTTTCGGGTTGGATGATCTCGTACGTCTCGCCCCGCTGCAGCATGCCATGCTGGTGGATGCCGGCCTCGTGGGCGAAGGCGTTGCGACCGACCACCGCCTTGTTCGGCTGGGGGAAGCTGCCGGTGAGGTGGGAGAGGAGCTGGCTGGTACGGTACAGCTCGCGCGACTCGATGCGGCAGCGGAAGCCCAGCGCCTGCGGCCGCACCCGGCCGGCCATGACGATCTCTTCCAGGGCCGCATTGCCCGCCCGCTCGCCGATGCCGTTGATCGTGCACTCGACCTGACCGGCACCCGCTTCGATGGCGGCGAGACTGTTGGCGACCGCGAGGCCGAGGTCGTCATGGCAGTGTGCGCTGAGGACCACGCCGGCGGCGCCGGGCACGCGCTCCCGCACCGCGCGGAACATCGCGGCGTACTCCTGCGGCGTCGCGTACCCGACGGTGTCGGGGAGATTGACCGTCGTGGCGCCGGCCGCGATCGCGGTCTCCACGACGCGACTGAGAAAATCGAGATCGGTACGGCTCGCATCCTCCGCGCTGAACTCGACGTCGTCGGTGAAGCGGCGGGCGCGCCGTACGCCGTCGCGCACCAGCTCGAGCGCGGCGTCACGGGTGATGCGGAGCTTCTCGCGCAGGTGCAGATCCGAGGTTGCGGCAAAGACGTGGATCCGGCCGCGTGCGGCGCCCCGGAGCGCGTCGGCCGCCAGATCGATGTCGCGCTCGCGGCAGCGGGCCAGCGCCGCGATCACCGTCCCGCGGATCTCGGCGGCGATGGCGCCGACCGCACGAAAGTCGCCCTCGGACGCCGCCGGGAAGCCCACCTCCATCACGTCCACGCGCAGCGTCTCGAGCTGCCGCGCCAGGCGCAGCTTCTCCTCCGGGGCGAGACTGTTGCCCGGCGACTGTTCGCCGTCGCGCAGCGTGGTGTCGAAGATCAGGACGTCCCGGCTCATCTGCGGTGCTCCTTGCGCCTCTGCGCCGTGCCTCTGCATGGGTCGAAAAGCAAAGGCGCCGCGGACCGATCGGTCCGCGGCGCCTGGGAACTGCTGACGAGTGCTGCTCTCTATGCTCGCCCTGGCACGCCGCGGAACCCCTGCCGCCCGATAAGAAGGACGACGAGGAGATTGGTAAGCGCGAGCGCGAGGAGAACGAGCGTCATGATCGGGTGTCGGTCCGGCCAGTTGGTGATGAAGACTTATGCAACCGATGCTGGTTCCGCAGGATAGGCCGCAGTGCGCGCCGTGTCAAGAGTGGGCCGTGCCGATCCCGACTCTTGACGCATGCAGATTTCCGCATAATAATGCGTTCGCCATGCCGAATGTGACGCGACCGACCTGCCCGAATACCAAGCTTCTCAAGAAGCTTATCGTCGCCCGCCCCACGGGAGCGACCGGGTAGCAGCGCGCGCAGTGCAGGCGGCACCCGGGCCCGCTCCCCTGAACGGAGCGGGCCCTTTCGTTGGCCCACCGCCGACCTCTCCGGCCGGCCGGGCCAACCCGACAACCGATGGAGGCACCATGGCCGACTCTGGGCAGCGGATCCACCCGGCCGGTACCGATCCCCGCCACGCCGCGCGCGTCGCCGATCATGCCGGACACCTCGACCCCTATCGCGAGCACGACGCCTGCGGCGTCGGCTTCGTGGCGCGCGCCTCGGGCGCGCGGAGCCATGAGGTCGTGGCGCTCGCGGTGGAGGCGGTGGCGCGGGTGCAGCATCGCGGCGCGGCCTCCACCGACCGCTCGGGCGACGGGGCCGGGCTGCTGACGCAGATTCCCCATCGGCTGTTCTATCGCGACGCGTACCGGCTGGCGCTCCGGCTCGAGCCGGGGCGGCCGTTGGGCGCGGGCCCATTCTGCCGCCCTACCGGCCCCCCGGCCGCCGCCGCCGCGGCCCTCATCGAGATGGTGCTCGCCGCCGACGGCATCCCCTTTCTCGGCTGGCGCGACGTGCCGGTCGACGTCGACGCGCTGGGCCCGACGGCGCGGGCGAGCTGCCCGGCGATCCTGCAGGCGATGGTCGGCCGGCCGGAGCGCTGCGCCGACGACGAATCCTGGGAGCGCGCGCTCTACGCCGCGCGGCGCGAGATGGAACGGCGGGCCGAGGAGCTGGGGCTGGCGCCGTTCTACGTCTGCTCGCTGTCCTGTCGCACCATCGTGTACAAGGCGCTGCTCACCGGCACGCTGCTGCCGATGTTCTACCCCGACCTCGCCTACGACGAGTACGAGAGCGCGATCGCGGTCTTCCACCAGCGCTACTCGACCAACACGCTGCCGAGCTGGCCGCTGGCGCAGCCATTTCGATTGCTGGCGCACAACGGCGAGATCAACACCCTCTGGGGCAACCGCAACGCCATGACGATGCGCGAGGCGATGCTCGCCTCCCCGCTCTGGGGCGAGAAGATCGAGCGGTTGCGCGAGGTGATCCAGAAGGATGGCAGCGATTCGGGGAGCCTCGACAACGCGATGGAGCTGTTCGTCCGCTCCGGCCGGGAGCCGGTGCACGCCGCGATGATGATGATCCCGCAGGCGTGGGAGCGCTATCCCGACGTCGACCCCGACGTGCGGGCGTTCTACGAGTACCACCAGTGCATCCATGAGCCGTGGGACGGGCCGGCCGCCATCGCCTTCACCGACGGGATCATCGCCGCCGCGGCGGTGGATCGGAACGGGCTCCGTCCGTGTCGCTACAAGGTGCGCGCCGACGGGCTCGTCGCCGCCGGGAGCGAAGTGGGGCTGGTGGATCTCGACCACCGCGAGGTGATCGAGAGCGGCAAGGTCGGACCGGGCGAGGTGTTCGTGGTGGACACGCGACGGGGCCGGGTCATCCGGAACCTCGACGCCAAGCGCGAGGTCGCGACCCGCCGCCCCTACGCGGCGTGGGTGCGGCGCTACATGGCGACGCTCGAGCCGGCGGGCGTCGTGGAGGACGCGCCCGCCGTGACGGCGCCGCTCGCCGTGCGGCAGCAGGCGTTCGGCTTCGGCTTCGAGGATCTCCGGCTGGTGCTGGAGCCGATGGCCGCCGGCAGCGGCGACCCGGTGTGGAGCATGGGCGACGACACGCCGATCCCGCCGCTCGCCCGCACCGCGCCACCGGTGTACAGCTACCTGCGGCAGCGCTTCGCGCAGGTGACCAACCCGCCGATCGACTCCCTGCGCGAGACGATGGTCATGTCGCTCCGCATGCACCTCGGCCGCCGGGTCTCGCCGCTGCTGGAGCGGCCGAGCTTCGCGCGGATGCTGCGGGTGGAGCATCCGATTCTGCTGCCGGCGGAGATGTCCGCGCTGCGCCGCGTCCCCGGCTTCCGCGCCGCGACGCTCGAGGCGACGTGGCCCGCCGCCGACGGTCCGACCGGCCTGCGTCCCGCGCTCGAGCGGTTGGCCCAGCGGGCGGAGCGAATGGTGCGGAGCGGTGTGCGCCTGCTGATCGTGAGCGACCGCGCCGCCGACGCGTCGAAGGCGCCGATCCCGCTGCTCCTCGCGATCGGCGCGGTGCGGCAGCATCTGGTGCACACCGGGCTTCGCGCGCGGGTCGGGCTCATCGCCGAGGCGGGCGACGCGTTCGACATCCACCATTTCGCGGCGCTGATCGGCTACGGCGCGGAGGCGGTGCACCCGTGGCTCGCGCTGGAGACGGTGGGCGCGCTCCACGCCGACCGCGAGACGCCCACGCCGGACGAGGCGCGCGCGCACTACCGCGCCGCGGCCGAGAAGGGGCTGCTCAAGATCCTCGCGAAGATGGGCATCTCGACGCTCTCCTCCTACTGCGGCGCGCAGATCTTCGAGGCGTTAGGCCTCGGCGGCGAGGTGATCGATCTTTGCTTCGCCGGGACGGTGTCGCCGCTCGGCGGCGTGGGCTTCGAGGAGCTGGGCGAGGATGCGATCGAGCGGCACCGCGCGGCATTCGCCGCCCCGGCCGAGCAGTCGCTGCCGGACCACGGGCGCGTGCGCTTCCGCAAGGAGGGCGAGGACCACGGCTGGGCGCCGCCGATCGTCGTGGCGCTGCAGCAGGCGGTGCGCGAGTCGAGCCCGGAGAAGTACGGCGTCTTTCTGGCCAGGCACGGCGTCCGCCGGCCGGCCGGCCCGCGCGACCTGCTGGCGCCGCGGCTCGGGACGCCGGTCCCGATCGAGCAGGTGGAGCCGGCCGACGCCATCCGCCGCCGCTTCATCTCGTCCGCGATGTCGTTAGGCGCGCTCTCGCCCGAGGCGCACTCGGCGCTCTCGATCGCCATGAACCGGATGGGCGCCAAGTCCAACTCCGGCGAGGGCGGCGAGGATCCGTCACACTACCGCCGGAGCCCGTCGGGCGACCGGCTCGACAACCGGATCAAGCAGATCGCGTCGGCGCGCTTCGGCGTGACCGCCGAGTACCTGGTGCGGGCCGAGGAGATCGAGATCAAGATCGTGCAGGGCGCCAAACCCGGCGAAGGCGGGCAGCTGCCGGCGCACAAGGTGACCGAGCTGATCGCGCGGCTCCGGCACGCGGTGCCGGGCATTCAGCTCATTTCGCCGCCGCCGCACCACGACATCTACTCGATCGAGGACCTGGCGCAGCTCATTCACGACCTCAAGACGGTAAACCCCCGCGCGCGGGTCGGGGTGAAGCTCGTCGCGGAGGCGGGCGTCGGCACCGTCGCGGCCGGCGTGTGTAAGGCATACGCGGACTACGTGCTCGTCGCCGGACACAACGGCGGTACCGGCGCGTCGCCGCTCTCGTCGATCAAGCACGCCGGCGCGCCGTGGGAGCTCGGGCTTGCCGAGGTACAGCAGACGCTGGTACGGAACGGCCTGCGGCATCGCATCGAGGTGCGCACCGACGGCGGGCTCAAGACCGGCCGCGACGTCGTCATGGCCGCGCTGCTCGGCGCCGAAGCGTTCGGCTTCGGCACGGCGCCGCTGGTGGCGCTCGGCTGCGCCATGGCGCGGCAATGTCACCTGAACACCTGTCCCACCGGCGTCGCCACCCAGCGGCCGGACCTGCGCGCCAAGTTCAAGGGCACGCCGGAGCAGGTGATCGCCTACTTCACGATGGTGGCGGACGAGGTGCGGGAGCTGCTGGCCGCGTTAGGCGCGCGTGCGGTGGACGAGATCGTCGGCCGCACCGATCTCCTCCAGCGGGTGGAGCGGCCCGAGGTGCCGCGGGCGCAGATGCTCGACCTCTCCTGCCTGCTCGCGCCCCCGGTGCCGGGCGCGGTGCGCCGGCGCGCGGTGGACCGCAACGACCGGCCCGGACTCGTCATGCTGGACGACGAAATCCACGAGGAGCTGCTGCCGTACCTCGACAGCGGGCTGCCGTTCTCGGCGAGCTACGCGATCCGCAATCACCATCTCACCGTCGGCGCGCGCATCGCCGGCGCCATCGCCGAGCGCCACGGCAACGCGGGGCTGCCGCATGGCAGCGTGCGGCTCCGCTTCACCGGCAGCGCGGGCCAGAGCTTCGGCGCGTTCACCTGCCGCGGCATGCACCTCGATCTCGAGGGCGAGGCCAACGACTACGTCGGCAAGGGACTCTCGGGCGGCGAGATCACGGTGCGCCCGTTCCGCCGCGCCGGATTCGGCGACCGCAGCCACGAACAGCTCATCATCGGCAACACCTGTCTCTACGGCGCGACCGCGGGCCGGCTTTATGCCGCGGGCCAGGCGGGCGACCGGTTCGGGGTGCGGAACTCCGGCGCGGTCGCGGTCATCGAGGGCGCGGGCAACCACTGCTGTGAGTACATGACCGGCGGCATCGTCGCGGTGCTCGGCCGCGCGGGGCGGAACTTCGGCGCCGGCATGTCGAACGGCGTCGCGTACGTGCTGGATGAGGCAGGCACGCTGGCGAGCCGGGTCAATCTCGACATGGTGTCGGTCGAGCCGCTCGACGACCAGGACGAGGGGCTGCTGCTCCAGCTGGTGCGCGAGCACGGCGAACGCACCGTGAGCCCGCGGGCCCGCGCGCTGCTGGTGGACTGGGAGCGGTGGCGCGGCGGCTTCCGCAAGGTGATTCCCCGCGGCGCGGAGGCACTGGTCGCGGCGACGCGCGCCGAGCATCTGGGACGCGCGGCGGCGCCGTCGCGCCGATCGGACGAGGTCGAGGTCCCGGCGGCATAGCCCCGCCGCTCCCCGGCGCGGCACTCGGCTCCGCCGCGCCTCCGAGCGAGTGCCGACGGAGGATCGAATGCCGTCCTACCGCATCGCTACCCGCCGCTCGGGGCCGGCGTAGCTGGCGTCGTGGCGATAGCGCCGCTCGTTGCCGCGCCACGGCTCGGCCGGCTCCTCGGCGGCGAGATCGCCGCGGTCATCTGCCATCCGCGCGTGCGCGTCGCCCTCGTTCTCCACTCGCGCCTCCTCGTGCTTCACCTCGTCGGTCACGTGCCGCGTGTCCTGCACGGTCCGCTTGCCGAGCGTGACCTCCTCGCGCACCACGGGCGTCTTCTCGACGCGCACCTTCTCCTCCATGATCGGCACCCGGATCTCCTCGCGATCGGCCAGTTCGCCTTTGGCCGGCACATCACCCGAGACCGAATGCCGCTCGATGACGACTTCCTCGCGTGACACCGGCACGTCGATGGATCGCTGCTCGGTGACGACCTCCTTGCGGACCCGCACCTCGCCGGCCTGCACCTGCTCCTTTCGCACGCGGAGCTGCTCCTCGCGAAGCTGGAGGCGCTGGGCCTGCAGCGAGCGCGGCCGCTCGTCCGCGGTCGTCGCGGTCGCCGTCTTCCGCCGCTCGATGTCCTCCGTCGGGCCGAGATCGGCGCCGGCGTCGTCGAGGATCCGATACGCCTCGCCGGCACGGGTGCCGCCGTTCACCGTCACCAGGACCCGTCCCTCGCGTACGCCACGGTCGAAATGCCGCGCCTCCGGCTCGGAGACGCCGAGTCCCATGAGCGCCCCGATTATCCCGCCCGCCGCCGCGCCGACACCGATGCCGACCAGCGTCGAGCCGAGCCAGCCGGCGACGATGATCGGCCCGACGCCCGGCACGAAGAGCGAACCGAGCAGCCCGACCAGGCCGCCGATGATGCCACCGCTTACCGCGCCGCGCGCCGCCTTCTCGCCCACCGGCGAGGTGCCGGTGTCCGTCCGCTCCGTCAGATCGCGCTGCTCCTCGGTGTCGCGCATGGCGACGCCGATCTGATCGTTGTCGAACCCCGCGTCCTTGAGCGCCTCGATTGCCCGCTCGGCGCGCCGGGTGTCGGGGAAGAGGCCCACGACCGTGCTGGCCGTGCCGGTCGCGTTTTCGCCCTGTTGATTGATTGCCATTGTACCACTCCGGATTGCTCGCCGCCCGTGTGACCAGATGCACTGCCGACTGCTGTCACTGGACGATTCGGCGGCGTGAGACTGCAGGCAGGCGCGCGACCGGTCCGGCCGCGCACAACGGACCGCGAAGCTAGAGCGCGGTGCGCTGCGATGTGGTGACGGGACTCACAGCTTCGCGAGCAAGTGGCGGATCGGCGCGACGCGACGGCTGCGGGATCAGCGTGCGGCGGGGATGATCATGTCGCGCACAAGTTCGAGGTGCCGCGCCGCGCGATCAGGCGGCGTCCCCGGGTCCGCGGCGATCGCGACGACGAGATCGAGATCGGGCACGGCGACGACATACTGGCCGCCGAGGCCGGTCATCCAGTAGCCCGGGTGTCCGTGGAGATCACCGGCGTGCCAGGAGTAACCCTGCTCAGCCGCGTCCTTTGCCCATCCGGCGGGTAGCACCGCGCGACCGTTCCAGCAGCCGTCACGCAGGTACAGGTAACCGATCCGCGCGAGATCGCGCGCGGCGAGCCGGAGCCCGAAGCCGGGCGACACCTCGCCGGCGCTGTCCGCCGGCCAGGTCCAGCGTCCGTCACGGATGCCGATGGGCGTGAAGAGCCGGTCGACCGCGATCTGCCGCGTGCTGCGACGCATGCTGCGTGAGAGCGCGATCGCGAGGAGCTGGGGTGCCACCGGACTCGCGGACGCCAGCAGCTCCCGCAGCGTGATGGTGCGCGCCGGGTCGCTGCTGTCGGCAAAGGCGTTGGGCGGCAGCACCGCGGCGAGCGGAAGGTCGGCGCTGGCGATCGCCCCGCTCGCCACAGCGGCCCCCACGACGGTCGTGAGCACCGCGCGGGTGCCGGTGGCCAGCTCGAACGCCTCCCGCGACCCGTAGCCATGGTAGTATCGCTCGGCCACCAGATAGCCGTGCCGCACCACCAGCAGCGCGTAGACGCCCGGCAGATCCCGGCCGGCCGTATCCATGGCGCGGTTGAGCGCGTTGCCGTCGGTGTTCTGGGCGAACGGGTTGGCCCGCGTCCACTCCTCGCCGGGCCAGACGCCGCCCGCCTCACAGCGCGCGCCCGTCTCCTGCGCCGAGGCGACGGCGGCGGTCAATTGAACAGCGATGAGCAGAGCGGCCATTCGTGCGGCCACGCGGACCTCGCGATGAGCGGATAGGCTACGTGCCAGCGGGAGACGAGCGGTGGTTGCGATTCGGCACGTCCGCTCGGCGGGTCGGTGAGCCGGGCTCTTGACGCCGCGTCACGTAATATGAAACTTGCTTGCTGACAAGCAAGCCGGTCCCGCCGCACCGAGGTCGAATGACCCAGCCGATCGAAAGGGAGCGTAACGCCGCCCGCACCCGCGAGACGATCCTGGACGCCGCCGAGCGGCTGTTCGCGGAGCGGGGCTTTGAGGCGACGAGTCTCCAGCAAGTCGGCGCATCGGCCGGCGTCTCCCGTGGCGCGCCCGGCTACTTCTTCCGTTCCAAGGCCGCGCTCTACCAGGCCGTGCTCGACCGCTGCGTCGCCGAAGTTCGCGACGCGGTACGCGGCGGCCGGGCCCGCGCGCTCGCCAGCGGTGAGCGCGCCGAGGTGATTCTCGCCGGCGCGGTCGCGGAGTACTTCGACTTCCTCGCCGCGCGGCCCAACTTCCTGCGCCTGGTCGAGCGCGAGGCGCTCCGCAGCGGTCCGCCGCGCGACGGCGCCGCGTTCGGAACCGCCGGCCAGGAGGCGCTCGCCGCCATCGCCGAGGAGCTCGGCGTGGACGCGCGCTCCGACGACACGGCGCAGCTCCTTCTCAGCATCGTCGCCCTCTGCTGGTTTCCGTTCGTGCATGCCCGCACCGTCGCCCCGGCCATCGGCGTGCAACTCGATGCCGCCGCCGATCTCGAGCGCCGCAAGCGGCACGTGGTCGAGCTGGTACTGCACGGCCTCCGGGCGAACGCCGCCGCTCCTCTCCTCGAGGCTACGACCCATGACTGACGTGCTGACGCCCACGGGCGCATCGAACGCGGGCGCGCCGAAGCCCAACACGCCGCTCGCCACCGAGCAGGAGGCCCGCGAGGTCGCCGAGGCGGCGCGAGAGAAGGAATGGACGTCGCCCAGTTTCGTGCGAGAGTTGTTCGCGGGCCGTCTCCGGCTCGACCTGGTGCATCCCTTCCCCGAGCTCGACGCCGCGGAGGTCGAGCGCGCGCGGCCGTTCATGGAGCGGCTCGAGCGCTTCCTGCGTGATGAAGTGGACGGCGACCGCATCGACCGCGAGGGGAAGATTCCGCCCGAGGTGATCGACGGCCTCCGCCGCCTCGGCGCGTTCGGCATCAAGATCCCGGCGGAGTACGGCGGTCTGGGCCTGAGCCAGACGAGCTATACCCATGCGATCGGACTCGTCACCAGCCACGATGGGAGCCTCACCGCGCTGCTCAGCGCCGCGCAGTCCATCGGCGTGCCGCAGCCGCTCAAGCTCTTCGGCACGCCGGAGCAGAAACAGCGGTACCTGCCCCGGCTGGCCCGGGGCGCCATCTCCGCCTTCGCGCTCACCGAGACCAACGTCGGGTCCGACCCCGCCGCGCTCTCCACCCACGCCGAGCTCTCGGCCGACGCCACCCACTGGATCCTCAACGGTGAGAAGCTCTGGTGCACCAATGGCACCGTCGCCGAGCTGATGGTGGTGATGGCGCGGACCGGGCCGAAGAAGATCACCGCGTTCATCGTCGAGGCCGACTGGCCCGGTGTCGAGGTGGTGCAGCGGCTCGACTTCATGGGCCTCAAAGGGATCGAGAACGGCATCATCCGCTTCACCGACGTGCGGGTGCCGGCGGAAAACGTGCTCTGGGGTGAGGGCAAAGGCCTGAAGCTCGCGCTCATCACGCTCAACACCGGGCGGCTGACACTGCCGGCGTCCGCCGCCGCGTGCGCCAAGCGCTGCCTCGAGATCGCGCGCCGCTGGAGCGGCGAGCGGGTGCAGTGGGGCCAGCCGATCGGCAGGCACGACGCCGTCGCCCAGAAGCTCGGCCGCATGGCCGCCGACACTTTCGGGATGGAGGCGGTGAGCGACCTCGCCTCCCGGATGGCGGATCGCGGCGGCACCGACATCCGGCTCGAGGCCGCGATGGCCAAGATGTGGAACACCGAGATGGGCTGGCGCATCGTGGACGACACGCTCCAGATCCGCGGCGGTCGCGGCTACGAGACGGCGGACAGTCTCCGGAGCCGCGGCGAGCGCCCCGATCCGGTCGAGCGGATGATGCGCGACTTCCGCATCAACCTGATCTTCGAGGGCTCGAGCGAAATCATGCGGCTGTTCATCGCGCGCGAGGCGGTGGACACGCACCTGAGTCTCGCCGGCGATCTCATCGACCCGAGGGCGCCGCGCGCCGCGAAGCTGCGCGCCTTTGCCCGATCCGCCGCGTTCTACTCCCGCTGGTATCCGAAGCTCTGGCTCGGCCTCGACCGGCTGCCGCTCCATGGCGAGTTCGGCATACTCGCTCCCCATCTCCGTTTCGTGAGCCGGTCGGCTCGGCGGCTGGCGCGGACGCTGTTCCACTGCATGGTGCGCTTCGGTTCGAAGCTCGAACGTCGCCAGGCGGTGCTGGGGCGCCTGGTGGAGATCGGCGCCGAGCTGCTGGCGATCACCGCCGCGTGCAGCCGTGCCACTGCGATGGTGAAGGCGGACCCGGCGAACCAGGGCCCGCTTCAGCTCGCCGATCTCTTCAGCCGCCACGCGCGCCGGCGGGTGGAGGAGCGCCTCGCCGCCGTGTTCGACAACGAGGACGTCGCGACCTACCGCGTGGCGCAGCAGGTCCTGGCCGACGGGCACACCTGGCTCGAGCGCGGCATCGTACGGTACGAGCAGGCGGACTGACCCCGCGGCGCCTTTACCGCGTCCGCGCCGCGGCGCTATCTTGGGTCCATGGCTATCGCTGAAGGCAGAACCGTCTCCTTCACCGGCCCCGAGGCGATCGACGCCGAGGTGCTGGAGACATTCCCCTACTCCGGCCCCGATCAGGAGATCGTGACGGAGACGCGGGAGTTCAGCGCCGTCTGCCCCTATAGCGGCCTGCCCGACTACGCGACGCTCACGGTCAAGTACGTTCCGGCGGATCGCTGCATCGAGCTCAAGAGCCTCAAGTACTACGTCACGAGCTTCCGGAACGTCGGCATCTTCCAGGAGCACGCGACCGCGCGCATCGCCGACGACCTGTATCGGGCGCTCGAGCCCAAGCGACTGGAGATAAGCACCGTGTACAACGTGCGTGGGGGATTCCTCACGACGTGCACGGTGCAGCTTCCGGGTCGCTGAAGCCGGCGCCCTGCCGCGACGGCGGCAGCGACGCTACGCGACGCTGGTGCGGCGCTGCAGCTGACGCACCACGACGAGCCCCGGCCTCATCGGCCGGGGCTTCGTGTTCGGAGGCAGTTGTCAGCGCGCCGCGAGTCCGGATGACGGCCTGAGCGGCACCGTCGGCGGCACCGCCTTCTTCGGCCCGCGCGGGAGCAGCGCGTCGAGGTTCGCGAGCTCGAAGGCCGTCACCGCCATCACCGCCGAGGCCTGCTGCAGATCGGCCGCGACGGCGTGGTCGTAGGTGTCCACCTGCGAGTGATGGGTATGATTGTAGCCCCGCGACTCCTGATCGTAGTTGAAGCCGGGGACGCCGTACGGCAGGAACGAGAGGTGGTCGGTGCCGCCCTTGTTGGCGTCGCGCACCTTGGTCGCGCCCAGGGACGACACCGGCGCGAGGAGATCGGTCCACAGCTTCGCGAACTCGGGCCGGCCCTGCAGCGCCTGGCCGGTGATCATGCCGGTGCCGTTGTCGAGCACCATGACCGCCTGAATGCTGTCGGCCTCGGCCGCGCGCTGCGCCGCGTATGCCTTGGAGCCGAGCAGTCCCTCTTCCTCGCCGCTGAAGAGGACGAACCGGATCGTCCGCTTCGGCTTGAGGCCGGACTGCGCGACGATGCGCGCCGCCTCCAGCACCGCCATGGCGCCGGCGCCGTTGTCGGTGGTTCCGGTGCCGAGATCCCAGCTGTCGAGGTGCCCGCCCAGGATCACCACCTCGCCCGGCTCTTCACTCCCGCGGATCTCGGCGACGGTGTTGTACTGCTCGACCGGCCTGGTGCCCAGCGTGTTCTCCACCCGGCCGCTCACCCGCGGCGTCACGCCCTGCGCGAGGATCCGCGCGAGCATCGCGTAATCCTCGTGCGCGATCACCAGGTTGGGCAGCGGCGACACGCCGTTCGGCGAGCCGCTCATCGTCATCAGCCCCTCCTCCTTGCCGCCGTCGGTGAGCAGGCCCAGCGCACCCGCCGCCTTGAGCCGGAACGCGCGGTCGTAGTTGAATTGCTGCAACTCCTTCAGCAGCTGCCCGGTGGTGTCGTCCCGGATCTTCTGGAACAGCGCCACCTGCTGCTGCCGCGCCGCCTGTACCGCCGCGGAGTCCGCGGCGGTCATCGCGGGGCCGTCGGGATTCCAGATTCGCGCCGGCTCGTTCAGCATCACCCACGCGCCCTTCACCTTCGGCAGATTGGCGGCGAGGCTGTCCTGGCCGCCGTTGATCCGCACCACCGCGCCGGTGACGGTCTTCCCGCCGGTGCCCGCGGTCCACGCCCAGCTGTGCGCGACCATCTCGCGGGTGAACGGCATCTGCAGCATGAGCGTCGCCGGCCCGCGGCTCCAGGTGACGCCGAACGGATACGCCTCGAGGTGCGTCTGGAGCCCATAGCTCTTGAAGCGCTCGGCGGTCCAGTCGTTGGCGCGGCGCATCGCGGCCGAGCCCGACAGTCGCGGACCGATGATGTCGGAGAGGTGCTCGAGGTTCGGCATCACCTCGGAGTGGTGCATCGCCTGGTCGATGAGCGCGCCGGCGCCGGCGGTGTCCACCGTCTGCGCGGAGAGTGGAACGGCCGCGCCCGCCAGCACCAGCGCGGGCAGGAGTGCCAGGAGCGGAAGTCGTCGCATGCGGGGATCACCTGGAGAATGGGAAACGATCGCGACTATGTTTGCAGCGGACCGTGAAATCTACCGCCGCTTCGAGGACGAGGAACCGCCGTGTCGAAGGATACCCTGAGCGTCACCGACAATCGCACCGGCAGGAGCTACGAGCTGCCGGTCTCCGAGGGCACCATCCGGGCGATGGACCTCCGGCAGATCAAGACCTCCGACGACGACTTCGGGCTGATGACGTACGATCCGGCGTTCATGAACACCGCATCGTGCCGCAGCGCGATCACCTTCATCGACGGCGAGCGCGGCATTCTCCGCTACCGCGGCTACCCGATCGAGCAGCTGGCCGAGCGCGCGTCGTTCCTCGAGGTGAGCTACCTGCTGATCCACGGCGAGCTGCCGACGCGGGAGGAGCTCGACCGGTGGATCGAGGAGGTGCGCTACCATACCTACGTCCACACCAACATCACCAAGTTCCTCGAGGGCTTCCGCTACGACGCCCATCCGATGGGCATGCTGCTCGGAGCCGTGGGCGCGCTCTCCACGTTCTACCCCGACGCGAAGCACATCCACGATCCCGCCAACCGGCACCTCCAGATGGTGCGGCTCCTGGCCAAGCTGCCGACCATCGCCGCGTTCGCCTTCCGGCACTCGCGCGGGCTCCCGTTCGTCTTTCCCGACAACGGGCTCGACTACATCGGCAACTACGTCAACATGACGTTCAGCATCGGCGGGCGGCACCAGCCGAACAAGGTGCTGCAGCGCGCACTCGAGATCCTGCTCATCCTCCACGCCGACCACGAGCAGAACTGCTCCACCAGCGCGGTGCGCTCGGTCGGCAGCAGCCACGTGGATCCGTTCTCGGCGGTGAGCGCGGGGATCGCGGCGCTGTACGGTCCGCTGCATGGCGGCGCCAACGAGGCGGTGCTGCTGATGCTGGACGAGATCGGCGAGAAGAAGAACATCCCGGCGTTCATCGAGACGGTCAAGCAGGGCTCCGATCGCCTCATGGGCTTCGGCCACCGGGTGTACAAGTCGTACGATCCGCGGGCCACGCTGGTGAAGAAGGTGGCGTATGAGGTGTTCGAGCAGACCGGGCTCAATCCCAAGCTCGAGATCGCGCTGGAGCTGGAGCGGATCGCGCTGGAGGACGAGTACTTCATCAAGCGGAAGCTCTACCCCAACGTGGACTTCTACTCCGGGCTCATCTATCAGGCGATGGGCTATCCGACCGACTACTTCACCGTGCTCTTCGCGATCGGCCGCACGCCCGGGTGGCTGGCGCAGTGGCAGGAGATGCTGCTCGACAAGGATCAGAAGATCTCCCGGCCGCGGCAGATCTACATCGGCGAGGGGAAGCGGGAGTTCGTGCCGATCGAGCGGCGCTAGCCCGGGACGTCCTCGCCTTCGAGGTAGGTGTAACCCTCGAGCCCCGCCACGAAGTCCGCGATGAAGCTGTTGGCCTCGTAGCGGGTGAGCCCCTTCGCCGCGCTCACCTTCCGGCGGAACGTCGCCAGCAGGTCGGAGGCGTGGAACTGCACGTAATTGAGCACCTCGGTGACGGTATCGCCATGCACCAGGTCGGTGATCTCGTAGCCGCCGTCGGTGAGCCGCACGTGCACCGCGTTGGTGTCGCCGAAGAGATTGTGCAGGTCGCCCAGGATCTCCTGATACGCGCCCGTGAGGAAAATGCCGAGCACGTACGGCTCGGACGGACGGATCGGGTGCAGCTCGAGCGACGGCTTCCCCTTGCGCCCGCCGGCGAAGCGATCGATCACGCCGTCGGAGTCGCAGGTCATGTCCTGCAGCGTGCCCCGCCGGGTGGGCGGCTCGTTGAGCCGGTGGATCGGCATGATGGGAAAGAGCTGGTCGATCGCCCAGTTGTCCGGCAGCGACTGGAACACCGAGAAGTTGCAGAAGTAGCGGTCCACCAGCGCCGCCTCGACGTGCGCCGTGATCTCGGGGAACGCCGTCTTGTCGTCGCCGATCGCCTGCTGCAGCGCATGCAGCGTCGCGAGGTAGAGCTGCTCGGCGTCGGCCTTGTCGCGCAGCGAGAAGACGCCGCTCGCGAAGTACTCCTGGGTGCGCTCCTTGGCGAACACGGCGTCGTGGAATACCTCCTCCACCCGATCGTGGCTCAGCTGCTCCAGGTTCTCCGCCATCTCCACCAGCAGCGGGTGCGGCTCATCGCCCAGTTTGGGCGGCGCCGGCTCGATCTGCGACTCGACGTCCACCACGTTGATCAGCAGCAGTGAGTGGTGCGCCGTGAGCGCGCGGCCCGACTCCGAGATGATGTGCGGCATCGGGAGCCCCTCGGTCCGGCAGACGGTACCGAGGGTGTACACCACGTCGTTGGCGTACTCCCGCATGGTGTAGTTCATGCTCGCCGGCCGGGTCGAACGCGAGCCGTCGTAGTCCACGCCGAGCCCGCCGCCCACGTCCACGTGGCTGAGCGTGAAGCCCATGCGGTTGAGCTCGGTGTAGTAGCGTCCCACCTCTTCCAGCGCGGCCTTGATGTAGCGGATGTCGGTGATCTGGCTGCCCAGGTGGAAGTGCACCAGCTTGAGGATGTCCTTGCGGCCCAGCCGCTCCAGCCGGTCGAGCAGGCGCATCAGCTCCACCGCGCCGAGCCCGAACTTCGAGTTCTCCCCGCCGCTCTTGGCCCACTTCCCCGAGCCCTCGGTCGCGAGCTTGATCCGCACTCCCGCCGTCGGCACGACGCCCATCTCGTCGGCCACCTGCAGCAGCACGTCCAGCTCGTTCGATTGCTCCAGCACCAGCATCACCGTGTGGCCCAGCTTCTGGGCCATCAGGGCGAGCCGCATGAACTCCTCGTCCTTGTAGCCGTTGCAGACGATGAGATGGTTGGTGCTCTCGTTGAGCCCGAGCACCGCCTGGAGCTCCGGCTTGCTGCCGCACTCGAGCCCGACGCCGTACGGCGTGCCGAACTCGACGATCTCCTGCACCACGTGCCGCTGCTGGTTCACCTTGATCGGGTACACCGTCGTGTAGCGGTTCTCGTAGCCGAACTCGGTGATCGCCTGCTCGAACACCGTCGCGAGCGCGCCGATGCGGCTCTTGAGGATGTCGGAGAAGCGGAGCAGGAGCGGCATGGTGACGCCCTGCGCGTGGAGGTCCGTCGCGAGGGTGAAGAGGTCGAGACCCCGCTTCGGATTCCCGTCCGGGTGCACGGTGACGTGACCCTCGGAGTTCACCCGGAAGAAGCCGGCACTCCAGCCGCTCATGGCATAGAGCTTCTCGGCGTCCTTGACCGTCCAGGCGGGTGTGGCGGGAGGCGCTGGGGAGACGGTGGCGGTGGCGATCGTCGTGCTCCGGGAAAGGGTCGTGGCGCGTATAGTAACGCCGTTGCGAACGTGGCACGAGTTGAGGTGCCGCATCGCTTGCCGTCGCGGCGCCGCCACAGCCGCCCGGTGCGCTCGAACCCAAGTGACTGGCTGCCCGAGGTTTGTAGAAGCTTGCGCGACGCACCGAACGCCTTCACCCTCGGCACGAGAGTCGCTCCCCGGCTCCGCCGCACGTCTGGCCACTACACCGCCCTGTCCGGAGGATCCGATGATCGCTCCCAGTCTGATATCGGTGCGCCGCTTCGCGCCGCCCGTCCGCAACCGCGTCTCGCTCGCGCTCGCCGGCGCGTGGGAGGCGCTGGCGGAAGCCCACCGCGAACACGCCGTTCGCTTCGTCCGAACCCTGCGTGCCCGGCTCGGCGCGGAGGACGCGCTCCAGCGTTACTTCCGCGAGGTCGCCGTGCCGGCGCTGATGCAGGAGACCGTGCGCGCCCGCGCCCTGATCGACCTCGCCGCAGATACCGTGGCGGACCACGCCCCGGTGGAAGCGTTCAGCTCGCTCCGCCCCGACCACCTCGTGGAATCGCTCCGCCGGCGGGCGCAGTACATCGAGACGGTCAACCTCGCCGTGCGGCTCGCCGCCGCGGTGGCGGACGAGGCGGTCACCGCGACGCACCTCAACAACGCGCTGCACGTCACCGAGGTGCTCGACGGCACGCTGCTGCTGGACGAAGCGCTCGCCTTCTACATCCGCGCGTTCGATCTTCCGTCGGTGCAGGCGCAGGTCGTCTTCCAGCGCGCGCTCGCGGAGCTCGCCGGCCGCCAGCTCGCGGCCGAGCTCGCCGCGGCACCGCCGGTCGACGCGCCGCGGCCGGTGCTCACCACCGCGCGTGGCGGTCCCGCCTTCGGTCTCCGCGCGATCGGCTGAACCAGTCGCGCGAGGCGCGGCGCAGTTGCGCCGCGCCGCCCGGCGCGGGCCACAGTATCTTGAGGCATGCGCTGGGCATACCGCATCGGGCGGATCGCGGGTACCGACATCAAGGTCCACGTCACCTTCCTTCTCCTGGTGGCGTGGTTCGCGTGGGTCGCCTACAACGGCGGCGGCACCGCCGCGGCCATCGTCGCCACCGGCTTCCTGCTCGCGCTGTTCGCCTGCGTGCTCCTCCACGAATTCGGCCACATCCTGATGGCGCGCCGCTTCGGCGTGCTGACGCCCGACGTGATCCTGCTGCCGATCGGCGGCGTCGCGCGGCTCCAGCGCCTCCCTGAGGAGCCGAAGCAGGAGTTTCTGATCGCCGTGGCGGGGCCGCTCGTCACGCTGGCGCTGGCGGTCATCTTCGGCGTGGCGAGCTATCTCGCGGGCGCGGACCCACTGCCGGCGATCCGCAGCGGCATGCGCACCGGCGACAGCATCCTGGCCCAGCTCTGCGCGCTGAACGTCTGGCTGCTGCTCTTCAACCTGATCCCTGCGTTCCCCATGGACGGCGGCCGCGTGCTCCGCTCCGCGCTCGCGAGCCGGATGCCGCTGCCGCGCGCGACCCGCTTCGCCGCCCGTATCGGACAGGCGCTCGCGTTCCTCATGGCGGTGTACGGCTTCCAGGCGCACCAGTACCTGCTGGTGCTGATCGCGCTCTTCGTCATGCTCGGCGCCGGGAGCGAGCTGGCCTCGGTCACCGCGCGCTTTGCCGGACGCGGCGTGCAGGTGGCGCAGATGATGGTCACCGACTTCCGCACCATCATCATCCACGCGACGCTGGCGCAGGCCGCCGAGCTGCTGCTCTCGACCGAGCAGCGCGAGTTTCCCGTGGTGGACAACCTCGGCCGGGTCGAGGGGATGCTGACACGCGACGGACTGGTGCGCGGCCTCAGCGAGCGCGGCCCCAATGCCATCGTCGCCGAGGCGATGGTGCCGCACGCTCCTGCCGTGCCGCCGACCCTCGACTTCGAGCACGCGCTCGGCGCTCTCCGCGCCAGCGGGCTGCCCGCGCTGCCGGTGGTAGATGCATCCGGCGCCCTCGTGGGGCTCCTCACCGCCGACAACATCGCCGATCTGCTGCTGGTGAAGCGGGCGCGGGGCGAGGCGTAGCGCCCGTGGCGCGGGTCGCGATCACCGGCGCATCCGGATTTCTCGGCGCGGCGCTCGTCCCGGCGCTCGCGGCGCGCGGCCACCGCGTGCTTCGGCTGGTCCGCCGCGCGCCGGTGCCGGGCGAAGCGCACTGGGATCCGATGCGATCCGAGCTGGACCCGCACGTGCTCGAGGGCGTGAACGCGGTCGTACATCTGGCGGGCGAGAGCCTCGCGGCCGGGCGCTGGACCCGCGCGCGGAAGCACCGCATCCTGGACTCGCGGGTGCGCGGCACGCGGCTCCTGGCCGAGACGCTCGCGCGGATGTCGCCGCGGCCGGCGGTGCTGGTGTCGATGTCCGCCGTCGGCATCTACGGTACTCGGGGTGATGAGCTGCTGGACGAGACCAGTGCGCCGGGCGACGACTTCCTGGCGACGGTCTGCATCGAGTGGGAGCGCGCCGCCGACCCGGCGGCGGACGCCGGCATGCGAGTGGTGCACCCGCGGCTCGGCCCCGTCCTCGCGTTGCGCGGCGGCGCGCTGGAGAAGATGCTGCCGGCGTTCCGGCTCGGCGTCGCGGGACCGCTTGGCGGCGGGCGGCAATGGATGAGCTGGATTGCGTTGGACGACGCGCTCGCGGCACTCACCGCCGCGGTCGAGTCGAACACGCTGGCCGGCCCGGTCAATGTCGTCGCGCCGAACCCGGTCACCAACGCCGAGTTCACCCGCACCCTGGCCCATCTGCTCCACCGTCCGGCGCTGCTGCCGGTTCCCGCTATCGCGCTGCGACTCGCGTTCGGCAAGCTGGCCGACGCGGCCCTGCTCGCGAGCCAGCGGGTGCGTCCCGCCGCGCTCGAGCGCGCCGGGTTTGGCTTCGCGCACCCCGAGCTCGGCGAGGCCCTTCAGG
This sequence comes from Gemmatimonadales bacterium, assembly GCA_025934955.1. Lineage (GTDB taxonomy): Bacteria > Gemmatimonadota > Gemmatimonadetes > Gemmatimonadales > GWC2-71-9. The sequence continues at coordinate 62,196 of JAICWE010000001.1, forward strand.
CCGCATTCACGGCCGGGTCCGCGACCGCCATCGCGACGGCATAACGGAGTAGCGATGCCGCGTCGCCGGTCTACTTTACGGGCGTGAACGCGCCCGCGGTCGTCCTTCTCTCCGGTGGCATGGACTCCGCCACTACACTCGCCGTCGCCCGCCGCGACGGCTTCGCCTGTCACGCGCTGTCGTTCCGCTACGGCCAGCGCCATGCCGTGGAGCTCGACGCCGCGCGGCAGGTGGCCGCCGCGCTCGGCGCGGTGAACCACGTGGTGCTCGACGTCGACCTCCGCGCCTTCGGCGGCAGCGCGCTTACCGCCGATCACGCCGTGCCGAAGGACCGGCCGCTCGATGCCATGGGCGACGAGGTGCCGATCACCTACGTGCCCGCCCGCAACACGATCTTCCTGTCGTTTGCGCTCGCGTGGGCCGAGACGCTTGGCGCATACGATCTGTTCATCGGGGCCAATGCGCTCGACTACTCCGGCTACCCCGACTGTCGCCCCGAATACCTCGAGGCGTTCGACCGCCTGGCGAACCTCGCGACCAAAGCCGGCGTCGAGGCGACGGCGCGCGGCAGCCGGGCGTTCCGGGTGCACGCGCCGCTGCTGCGGCTGACCAAGGCGGAAATCGTGCGCCTCGGCGGCGAGCTCGGCGTCGATTACGGGCTCACGCGGAGCTGCTACGACCCCGCGCCCGACGGTGCCGCGTGCGGCCGCTGCGATGCGTGCCGGCTTCGGCTCAAGGGCTTCCGCGAGGCCGGGCTCGCCGATCCGGCACCGTACCACGCGGGTGTCGCCTGATGGCGTACGCGGTGAAGGAGCTGTTCTACACGCTTCAGGGCGAGGGCGCGCAGACCGGCCGGCCGGCGGTGTTCTGCCGCTTCGCCGGCTGCAATCTGTGGACGGGACGCGAACAGGACAGGAGCGCGGCGGTCTGCAGCTTCTGCGACACCGACTTCATCGGCACCGACGGACCCGGCGGCGGCAAGTTCGCCACCGCCGACGCGCTCGCCGATGCGGTGCTCGCTGCGTGGCCCGCCGGCAAGGCCGGCCGCCCCTACGTCGTCTGCACCGGCGGCGAGCCGCTGTTGCAGCTGGATCCGCCGGCGGTGGACGCGCTGCACGCCCGCGGCTTCGAGATCGCGGTGGAAACCAACGGGACGCAGGAGCCGCCGCCGGGCCTCGACTGGATCTGCGTGAGCCCGAAGGCCGGCGCGCCGCTGGTACTCACGCGCGGCGACGAGCTCAAGCTGGTCTATCCGCAGCGCGAGGCCGAGGCGCAGCCGGCGCGCTTCGAGTCGCTCCCGTTCCGGAACTTCTTTCTGCAGCCGATGGCCGTCGCCGACCCCGAGGCGCGCGAGGCGAACACCCGTGCCGCGCTCGCGTACTGCCTGGCGCATCCGCGGTGGCGGCTCAGCCTGCAGACGCATAAGCTTCTCGGCATCCCGTAGCCAACCCATGCACGGTTACTCCGACCGCATCAGCCACGCACTCTCCTTCGCGGCCAAGCACCATGGCGTCCACGCTCCGGCATCGGGCGGCGTGGCGCACCTGGCGCATCCGTCCAGCGTCGCGATCATCCTCGCGCGATACGGGGTGGAGCACCTGACGATCGTCGCCGGCATCCTGCACCACGTTCTGGAGGATGCGCCACCGCCGCGCCGGAGCGAGTTGGAGGACAAGATCGGCGAGAAGTTCGGCCCCGTGGTGCTCGCGATCGCGCGGGACGCGGCGGAGCCGAAGTACGACGACCGTGGTGCCGAGCGCGTCTGGCGCGTCTCTAAGCGGGAATACATCACGCAATTGGCCGCGGCCGACCCACGGGCGCTCGACATCTGTGTCGCGGACGAGCTGCATACCTGCGGCTCCACGCTGACCGCGCTCCGCCGCCTGGGCGTCGAGTATCTGCGGACCGTGTCGAGCGCGTCGTCCGCGGGAACGGTGTGGTGGTACCGCTCGCTGATCGAGATCCTGGAACGCCGGCCCGAGTGGCCGCGCCGCGACATGCTGGAGGAGCTCCGGCTCCTCAGCACCGACCTGGTGCGGAGCTTCCGGCGCAACGAAGAGGAGCTGTGACCGCGATGCACTCGCGCCTGCGATGGGCCGTCCTTCTCCTCGGTGTCGTCGCGTGCGGCATCCCGCACCCTCCACCGACCAACCCGATCCGCTTCCTGTCCATCAACGACGTCTATGTGGCCGACACGCTCGCCGACGGCACCGGCGGCCTGGCGCGGGTCGCGACGGTGCGGAACCGGCTGGCGGGTGAGGGCCCGGTCCTGTTCGTCCTCGCGGGCGACGAGCTGAGCCCGAGTCTCCTGAGCAAGTACTACAGCGGCCGGCAGATGATCGACGCGCTCAACGCCGCGAAGCTGGACTACGCGACGTTCGGCAACCACGAGTGGGAGCTGCCGCGCGACACGCTCGTCGCCCGCATCGCCGCGTCGAAGTTCAAGTGGCTGTCGGCCAACTGCGTCGAAGCGAGCGGGCAGCCCTTTCCCCAGGTGCTCGCGTGGGACACGGTGCGGGTGCGGAAGCAGAAGGTCGGCCTGTTCGGCCTCACGCTGCAGGGCGATTACCGGAAGTACGTCCACTGCGGCAATCCCGACAGCGCGGCCAAAATCGCGGTGGACACGCTGGGGAAGCTCGGCGCCGAGCTCATCGTCGGACTCACCCATCAGACGCTCGCGGCCGACCGGGCGCTGCTCGAGCACGAGCCGAAGCTCGACCTGATCCTCGGCGGCCACGAGCACGAGGCGCACGACACCACGGTCGGCGGCCGGCACGTGCTCAAGGCCGACGCCAACGCACGATCGGCGCAGTTCGTCACGCTGTGGGGCGCCCAGGGCCAATGGCGGGAAGCGCCGCGGCTGCTCCGCATGGATCCGGACGTGCCGCTCGACACGACGGTGGAGACGGTGGTCCATGGCTGGACCGACAGTCTCCGTGCGCGGCTCGGGCCGGAGAAGGTGATCGCCACGGCGGTGGATACGATGGACGCGCGCGATGCCGCGCTCCGGCGCCAGGAGATGCCGTTCGGTGATCTGATCACCGATGCCATGCGGGTCGGCACCGGCGCCGACGTCGCGCTGCTCAATGCCGGCACCCTCCGGCTCGACGACGTCATCCGTCCCGGCCCGGTCACCAACTACCAGATCGAGTCGGTCTTCCTCTTTGCCGACGAGGCGCGGACGGTCACCTTCCCACTCAGCGGTGCCGCGCTGCGCGAAGTGCTGGAGCACGGCGTCGCCAACGGCTCGATCGGCGCCGGGCCGTTCCTCCAGGTGTCGGGTGTCCGCTTCACCTACGATCCGGGTCGCCCGAGCGGACAGCGCATCACCGAGCTGTCCCGCACCGATGGCCGCGCCATCGTGCCGGCCGACCAGCTCACCGTCGCGTTCGACGTCTATCCGGCCTGCGAGCACGGGGACGGATACCAGGTCCCGACCGCGGCGCCCGCCTGCGCCAACCAGGCCGGCGCGCCGCGGGCCGCCGATCTCGTCATGCGCTACATCGCCGGCCCGCTCGGCGGCCGGATCACCACGCCGCCCGGCGGTCGCATCAACCGCCGGTGAACCCCGAGCCGCATTCGCTCCGCGACCGCCTCGGCGGCGCGCTCGTCCGACTGGGGATCCTGATTTTCCTGGTGGCGGGAATCTGGAGCTTCGTGCTGGATCTGAGCCTCATCAGCAACGACTTCGGATTCTGGGCGCTGCTCGGCAGCTTCCTGCTGGCGCCGCTGACGCTGGTCGTCGCGCCGTGGTACGCCGGCTTCGTGGCGCACAACTGGTGGGCGGTGGTGCTGGGCTACGGCGGCGGGACGCTCGCGCTGATCCTGATCTTCGCCGGCTCGCGCGTGGGCGACGGGCACGCTTGAGCGGTGGCGTGCCTTAACGACAAATCCCGGCGAGTAATAAACTCGGCCGGGACGCGCAGGCTTTAGCAGATCGATCACCCGGACTGCAAAGCCGAAATCTCCGGGGCCCTCACGGGCTATGCTTCGAACTGCGCTGAAGTTAGTCAGGCGTCGCCGACTCCGCAAGCGGCCGCTTCCCCCGCCGCGACAGCCGAGGTTATCATAGGTCATGGGCTTGCCCCCCGCCCCATCCGTTCTCGCCACTCTTCCTACCGCGTTCGCGGCGGCCTGCCGACTCTCCCGGACCGATGGGGAGCTGTTCGAGCGGTGCCGCGCCGTCCTCGTGCGCCGGTTCCAGAGCGAGGCGATCTGGCTCAGCGTCGCCTCGCCGACCTCGCCGGTGCCGCGGGTCGGGCCCGCCGAGGGGTACGAGGAGTCCGAGGAAGTTGCCCAGCTCACCAGCGGCGAGACCACCGTCAGCGTCCGGACCGACCACACCCTCGCGCAGGAGATCCGCTCGATCGCGATGCCGCTGGCGCTCGGGCTCACGGTGGTGCTCGAGCTGCGGAGCGTGCTGCTGGAGCGGCAATCCACGCTGGACGACGCCGTCTTCCAGCTCCGCGCGCTACGCCAGGTGGCGCGGCTGCTCTCCTCGGTGCACTCGGCGGACGAGACCGAGCAGCTCATTCTCGACTTCATGGCCGAGGTGTTCTTCGCCTGGTGGGCGGCGCTCTACCGGCCGGAGGGCGACGAGTACGTGCCGACGGTGTTCCAGTCGCTCAACGACCGGCTGCGCTCGGCGCCGATCCCGCGCGCCGCGCTCGACCAGGCGCTGCCCACCGGGAGCGCCGCGGTGAGCACCGATGACGCGGCGGTTGCGGCGCTGGTGGGTCCCGGGGCCGAGCTGGTCATCCCACTCGATGCCGGCGCGGAGCGGATGGCGGTGCTGGTGCTCGGCTCCCGGATCTCGGACAAGCTGTACGGCCGCGCCGAGCTGGAGCTGGCCGGGACGCTCTCGTTCGCCGCGGCGATCGCGCTGAAGAACTCCGAGCTGGTGGAGCAGCTCCACAGCGCGGCGACCACCGACGGCCTCACCGGCCTCTACAACCGCCGCGCGCTGGAAGAGCGCCTCGCGGCGGAGATCTCCCGCAGCATCCGGCACCAGCTGCACACCAGCGTCGTCATGATGGACCTCGATCGCTTCAAGATCATCAACGACACGCTGGGCCACGCCGCCGGCGATCGGCTGCTGATCCAGCTCGGCAACGTGCTCCGGCGCGAGTGCCGCGCGCTCGACGTGGTCGGCCGGCTCGGCGGCGACGAGTTCCTCGTCATCCTGCCGATGACCACGCCGGAAGAGGCGAAGATCTTCACCAGCCGCGTGGTGAAGGGCCTGGCCGACATCGAGATCGCCAACCCCGAGTTCGGGCGGGTGACGTCGAGCATCGGCATCGCGGAATCCCCCAAGCACGGCACCACCGTGAGCGGCGTCCTCGCCGCCGCCGACGCCGCCTTGTACGAAGCGAAGCGCGGCGGGCGCAACGCCGTCGCCATCGCCGACGGTTGATCACACTCCGCCGTTAGATTCGCCGGCGCCATGACCGTCGCCGAGTCCGTTCGCTGGTTCGAGCGCGCCGAGCGCGCGCTCGGGAGCCGCTATCGCCTGGAGCGGATGGTCGCGGCGTCGGAGGAGCGGGTGCTGTTCGTCGCCTACGACACCACCATCCAGCGCCACGTCGGCGTGCGGATGAACTTCTTCAGCGACGCCGGCCTCCGCGCGTGGTTCGTGAAGGAGGCGCAGGCGCTCGGCCAGCTCGACCATCCCGCCATACGCCACGTGTACGACATCGTCGTCACCGACGAGGTCGCGTATCGGGTCGGCAACTGGGTCGAGGGCGAGAGTCTGCAGGAGGCGGTCGCCCGCGGACCGCGGCTGATTCCCTCGGTACACACGCTTGCCCGCGACCTGCTCGGCGCCGTGGAGCATGCGCACACCCATGGCATCATCGTGCGGCGGCTGGCGCCGTCGGCCCTGGTGTTGAGTCCGGCCGGCCGCGCCGTCGTCACCGACCTCCGCTTCTGCAGCTGGACGCTGCCGAGCATCCCGGCCGATCACCCGCCGACCGCCATCGCGTTCATGGCGCCGGAGACACGGGTGGGCGCCATCGGCGATCCGGCGAGCGATGTCTTCGCGGTCGGCGCGGTGCTCTACCTCGCCGTCACCGGGCAGGAGCCGCCGCTCGACCCCAGCCAGGCGCGGCGGCCCTCGGAGCTCCGGCCCACCTGCCCGCGCGCCATCGATCGCATCATCCGGCGCGCGCTCCAGCCGCATCCGGAAGACCGCTATCTCACCGCCGCCGAGATGCTGGAGGACTTTGCGACCGACGCCGGGACGTTCGAGACGGCGGCGCCGCACGTCGGCCTGGCACCGGCCTCCGAGGACACCAAGCGCTCGGAGCAGCGACTGCGCCGTGCCCTGGGCGACGACTACGAGCTGCTCGGCCTGCTCGGCAGCGGCGGCTTCGGCCGGGTGTACCGGGTGCGCGACCTGCACCTGGAGCGCGAGGTCGCGCTCAAGGTGCTGCACCCGCTGCTGACGAAGGACCCGCAGGTGGTCGAGCGCTTCCATCGCGAGGCGCAGCTCGCCGCGCGGCTCAGCCATCCGAACATCGTGAACATCTACGACATCGCGGGACGCTCGGGGCTCATCTGGTACACGATGGAGCTGATCGACGGACCGAGTCTCGCCCAACTGGTGGAGCGCGAGGGACCGCTGCCGCTGGACCGGGTGCTCCGGTTGCTGCGCGAGGCGCTGTCGGCGCTGGCGCACGCGCACGGCTCCGGGCTGGTGCACCGCGACATCAAGCCGGAGAACATGCTGCTGGAGCAGGACGGAAGCCTGCGCATCACTGACTTCGGGCTCGCACTCGCGCTCCGCGGGCTGGGAAAGTTCGGCGGCGCGACGAGCCAGAGCGGAACGCCGCAGTTCGCCAGCCCCGAGCAGCTGCTCGGCGAGCGGGTGGATCAGCGGAGCGATCTGTACAGCCTCGCGGCGGTCGCGTGCTTTGCGCTGCTCGGCCGGGTCCCGTTCCCCGGCCTGACGCCCGAGCAGATACTCGCGCGGCAGACGACCAACCAGCTTCCGATCCTGAGCGAGGAGCGGCCCGACGTGAGCGAGGAGCTGGCGCGCGTGTTCCAGCGCGCGTTGAGTGCCGAGGTGGAGCTCCGCTTTCCGTCGGCGGCGGAGTTTCTCCAGGCGCTCAACCGGGCGACCGGCGCACGGCTCCGCCGGAGCGGCGAGTGGGCCCGCGCGGCGGTCCGGTGGCTCAAGCTCGAGTAGGCCGGCCCGGGCGGCCGCCGCTCCCCTTGACATCGCAGGCCGCGTGTGGATATTTGTCGCTGCGATACGGCCCCTGTTTCCTAACGCGAATCAGTTCGAGGGTGGGAGATACAGGCCCGGGTGCATCGCGCCACGGGTCTTTCGATTTTCATGACGCGGGATTGGCCCGCACTCATGAAAACTCGGTGCGCACGCCGCAACATCTGTACGGCCCTGCCGCACCGACGCAGTCAAACCAACATGGAGTAGTCAGCATGGCTCGCACGACCGGCACTGTGAAGTGGTTCAACGACGCGAAGGGCTTCGGCTTCATCACCCCCGAGGACGGCTCGAAGGATTGCTTCGTCCACCACACTGCCATCAAGGCCGATGGTTTCCGCAGCCTCTCCGAGGGCGAGCGGGTGGAGTTCGACATCGTTCAGGGCGCCAAGGGGCCGGCGGCCGAAAACGTGACGAAGATCAAGTAGCGCGACTACTCCGTCTGGCACGACAGAGCGGGCCGGCACTCAGTGCCGGCCCGCTCGCTTTTTGTCTCCGCAGCCGCTACTTGTGGCGGTAGATGACGCGCCCCCGGGTGAGATCGTACGGCGACAGGACCACGCTCACGCGATCGCCCTCCAGCACGCGGATCTTGAACTTGCTCATCTTGCCGGCCGCGTACGCCAGGATCTCGTGATTGTTCTCGAGCATCACCCGATAGTTGCGATCGGGGAGCACCTCGGTCACGACGCCTTCCATCTCGATGCCTTCTTCTTTGGCCATCCACTCTCTCCACGGGGGTGAGCTTCAGGACCACAGGCGGACGCGCCGCGGTCCGGAGCACAGGCAATCTTGCGGCCGGTCGCGGCCGGGGCAAGGGGAGCGGCCCGAACGGTTAGGCGGCCGCCAGCTCGCCCCGGAGCCGCTGCAGCTGCTCCTCCACCAGGCCCACCAGCTCGCCGATGCCGGCGGCGTCGAAGATCAGTCGCGCGCCCGCGGCGCGGTAGAGCTCGGGCAGCGGCCGGGTGGCGCCGAGCGCCAGCGCTTCGCGGTAGCGGCGCACGGCGTCGGCCGGATCGCGGAGACTGTTACGCCATACCTGGAGCGCGCCGAGCTGCGCGATGCCGTACTCGATGTAATAGAACGGATAGAGGAAGATGTGCAGCTGCCGGTACCAGCGCGCCACCCGCTCCGTTTCGAGCCCGTCCCACCGAACGCCGCGCTCGAACCGGCTGCGGATCCGCAACCACGCGTCATCGCGGGCCGCGCCGCCGGCGCCGTCGCCACTGGTGTAGATCCAGGTCTGGAACGCATCCACCGACGCGATGTGTGCCAGGCTGATCAGCACGTCTTCCAGGTGCTCGATCCACGCGAGCCGCGCGTCGTCCGGCGCGAAGTAGCCGACCGGCTGCGCCAGATGCGGCGACGCCAGCAGCTCCATCGACATCGACGCCAGCTCGGCCATCTCCGAGCCGGGATGGCGCTGCCAGATCAGCGGTCGCGGGTGCGACGCAAAGGCGTGGAAGGCGTGCCCCGCCTCGTGCAGCAGCGTCGTGACGTCGTCCACCAGGCCGACGGCGTTCATGAAGATGAACGGCCGCCCCCGGTGCTGGAGCGTGTCGCAGTAGCCGCCCGGCGCCTTGCCCTTGCGGCTCTCCAGATCCAGCAGCCGCTCGTCGATCATGGTGCCGAATTGTCGGCCGAGGTTCGGGTCGACGCGGCCGAAGACCTCGCGCGCGCGCGAGGTGAGCTCCTCCGCCGTGCGGAACGGCCGGAGCGGCTCGGCGCGGTGCGGGTCCACCTGCAGATCCCACGGCCGCAGATCGGTCAGACCCAGATCGCGGCGCCGCTCGTCCATCAATCGCCCGACCGCCGGCGTGACGCACTCCTCCACCGCGGCGTGGAACCGCTCGCAGTCGGCCGGGCTGTAGTCGAAGCGGAACTTGGCCTGGAAGGCGTAATCGCGGAAATCGGCGAAGCCGGCGTTCCGCGCGACCCGCTGGCGCAGGCCATACATCTGGTCGAACAGGGCGGAGAGCGTATCGTGCTGCGCGACGTACGGCGCGGTCATCGCATGGAAGGCGCGCTCCCGCATGGCGCGATCCGCGCTCTTGAGGAACGGCTGGAGCTGCGGCAGTGGCAGCTCCTCGCCGTCCCACGCCGCCGTCATGCCGCCGGTGATGCGCTGGTAGCGCGCGCCCAGCTCCTCCAGCTCCGCGAAGAGCGGTACGTTGGCCTCGCGGAAGATCGCGATCTGGGTGCGGAAGCGGGCCAGCGTCGTCTCGAGGTCGGGCGGCGAGACGCCGGCGTCGAGCAGCCGCCGCGCCAGCAGCACGCTCCGCTCCTCCATGCGCGGAAGGACCTCGGTGGAGAATCGGAGGTGATCCGCCTCCTTGGTGCCGTCGGCCGTATCGCAGGTATAGGCGATCATGGCGAGCGAGGCCGCCTCGGTCAGCAGCTCCTCGAGCGTGGACCAGTCGCGCAGCCACGCGTCGAGACCTCCGGCATCGAGGGGCCGCTGGGCCAGTTCATCGTAGTAGGGCGCCACATCCGCCCACGTCGCCTTGGCGAAGACGTCGGGGGACGTGGGCAGGACTGGCGCGGTCACGGCAGCTCCTTCCGTTGCAGATCCGGCATTCCCGCCGAAGATAATCCGTCGTCGCCGGCGCCGGTGCGTCTCCGGCAGCGGGAGCCTCTACGTCGCCGCGGGGACGTCCGGCACGGGCGTCGCCTCGAACGGCTGCATCGGCCCGATGCGGAACGCGATCACGCTCACCACACCGACGATTCCGGCAGCCAGATAGAACGGCCACCCGTGGCCGATGGCCTCGAACGCCTTGGTGCTCGCGACCGGCGCCACCGCCCGTGCGATGCCGCCGAACGTCTGCGCGACGCCCATGGTCACGCCCAGCTCGTGCTTCGAGGTGCGGGCGGAGATGAGCGAGGTGGTGGACGGAAAGAGCAGCGCGGTGCCGATCGGCACCAGCGGCACGACCAGGATGGTGAGCAGATGGAGATCGTGCACCAGCGGGTACAGCACCAGCCCGACGATCAGCACGAGACAGCCGGTGCGCATCGTCCATCGCTCGCCGATCCGGTCCACGATCGGGCCCAGCAGCACGATGCGCATCACCACGGAGAGCGCGCCGAAGTACGTGAGGTAGTAGCCCCAGGTGGACTGATCCACGCCGAAGTCGTAGTGGAAGAAGAGCGGCAGCACCGACGTCAGCCCCGCGAACGCCAGCATCCCGACGCCGTAGGTCCAGATCAGCTGCGCCACCGGCGAGCCCGGCTCGCGCAGCACTTGCCATGCGGGCGCCCACACCGGACGCCGCGGCGGCAGCGGCGCGCCGGGCGGGAGCGCCGGCTTCGATTCGGGGAGCCAGTGCCATGCAAACAGCGCGTTCGCGATGCAGAGCGCCGCCGCGATGAAGCCCGGTGCCGCCTGCCCCAGCTTGCCGGCGAAGGTGCCGATCATCGGCCCGACCACGACGCCCGCCGACGTCGCCGAGGAGAGCCAGCCGAGCGCCCGCGCGCGATCGGCCGGCCGGATGGTGTCGGCGACGTACGCCTGCGCCACGCCGGTGGTCCCGCCGCCCGCTCCCTGCACGAAGCGCGACATGAACAGCAGCCAGAGCGTGTGCGCGAAGCCGAAGACGACGTAGGCGATGGCCGAGGCCAGCAGACCGATCAGCAGCGCCGGCCGCCGGCCGAATCGATCGGAGACGCGGCCCCAGAGCGGCGCCGACACCAGCTGCGCGATCGAGAACGCCGCGAGGATCCACCCGACCTGCACCGGCGACGCGTTCATGCGGATCGCGTAGAACGGGAGCAGCGGCAGCACCAGCATGAAGCCGATCATGTCCACGAACGCGACCGCGATCAGCACCCAGAGCCGCCGGAGCTGGTCGCGCTGGCTCGGCCGACCCGCGCTCATCCGCCCTCCGCACGCCGTTCGGCGCCGAGCGCAAAGACGGTGGCGCTCACCAGCATGAGCACCACGCCGTAGGCCGCCGCGACGCCGACGTCGGACTGGCGCAGGCTGCCGAGGATCTCGAGTGAGATCGGCCGCGTGTCGTAGGTGTAGAGCACGATCGAGGTCACGAAATCTCCGAAAGCGGTGACGAAGGCGAGCGTGGCGCCGGCGACGAGCGCGGGGCGGAGCAACGGCAGCGTCACCCGCGCGAGCGTACGCAGCCGGCCGGCGCCGAGCGTCGCGGCCGCTTCGTCGAGCGCGGGATCGAGCCCGCGAAAGCCGGCGAGCAGCGCGCGGCCGGTGAGCGGCAGATTGCGGACGAGATAGGCGAGCGGCAGCAGCCACACGGTGCCGATCAGGACCACGCGCGCGAGCGCCGGCCGGTGGACGCTGAACGCCGTTGCGAGCGCGATGGCGAAGACGGTGCCCGGCACCGCCCACGGCATCGCGAGCAACACCTCGATCCAGCGCCGCTCCGGCACCCGGCGCCGCACCACGAGCATCCCGGCGACGATGGCGAGCGCCACCGCCGCCGCGGTCGCGGCCAGCGCCATCCAGAGGCTGTTGAGCAGCGGTCGCCAGCGCACCGGATCGGTGACCAGCGTGACGTAGTTCCGCAGCGTGTACGCCGGCGGGACCGCTTCGGTGGTCCAGGTGCCGAGCGGAACGAACGAGACCAGCAACAGGGTGAGGTGTGGCAGCAGCAACGCGGTGCCGACCAGCCATGCCGCGCCGCCCAGGAGCGCGCGCCGCGCCCGCGACGTGACCTGCCTCGGCGCCGGCGCGACTCCCTTCCCCGCCACGGCGACGTCGCCCTCGACTCGGCTCAGCAGCCACAGCGCCGCCAGCGCGACCAGCGTCAGCGAGACCGTTTCCACCATGGCGAGTGATTCGTCGCCGTTGAGCCGCGTCGCCACGATCTGCGTCGTCATCACCCGGAAGCCGCCGCCGAAGAGATACGGCGCGCTGAACGACGCGAGCGACGTCATGAACACCAGCAGCGCCGCGCCGCCCAGGGCGGGCCGGAGCAGCGGCAATACCACGCGGGTGAGTGTCCGCCGGCGTCCCGCGCCGAGGCTCGCCGCCGCTTCGTACACCGAGGTGTCGAGTGACGCGAGCCCCGCGCGGGTGAAGAGATAGAAGTACGCGTACATGGTGTAGCCGTGGACCAGCAGGATCGCCAATGCGCCCTCGAACCGCCACGGCGGCGCGTCGAGCCGGAGGATCGTCTGCACCAGGCGCGCGAGGAAGCCGGTTTCGCCGAACAGGAAGAGAAACGCCACGCTGCCGACCAGCGGCGGCAGCACGGCGGGCAGGGCCAGCGCCGTCGCGAGCCAGCGGCGTCCGGGGAAGTCGAGCCGCTCGACCAGAAACGCGAGCGGCACGCCGACGAGCCCGGCGACCGCGACGCTCGCGAGCGAGATCCACACACTCCCCCACAGCGCCGACCACTCGATGCCGCTCGCCGCGAACTGCCGCACCCATGCGAGGCTCCAGCGGCCGTCGGCACGCAGCGCGTCGGCCAGCACGAGCACCAGCGGGTAGACGACGAGCCAGACCAGCAGCAGGAGCAGCGCCCACGCGGCGAGCCGCGACCGCGAGCGCCCGTTCACGGCGGCGCCGGAAAGAGGTGCGCACTGCCGCCGGTGCGCCGGCTCGGCACCAGCCCGACCTCCTCGCCGATGCTGAGCGCCTGCGCCGGCGCGCTCACCTCGAGCGGGATCCCGCTCGCGTCCACCGTGAACAGCGCCGACGGCCCGATGAATCGGCGGGATACCACGCGGCCGACGATCCGGCCCGGCGCCGGCGCCGCGGGCCAGAGCGCATCGGGACGCAGCAGCATGACCGCGGGGCCGCGCGCAGGGGTGTTCGCGTCGCGTTCCAGCTCCCATTCGACGCCGAGCACGCGCACCCGCACGCGGTCGCCCGCGCCCGCGCCGAGGACCTCGGCCGGTGCCGCGCTGGAGCGCCCGATGAAGCGGCCGACGAAGAGGTTCGCCGGCGCGGTGTAGAGCTCGTCCGGGGTCCCGACCTGCTCCAGCCGGCCATTTCTAAGGACGGCGACGCGGTCACCGAGGTCGAACGCCTCGTCCTGCTCGTGCGTCACCAGGATCGTCGTGATGCCGATCCGCTGAATCACCTCGCGCAGCTCGCGGCGGGTCCGCTCCCGCAGCGCGGGATCGAGATTGGAGAGCGGCTCGTCGAGCAGCAGGATCTGCGGCTCCGGCGCGAGCGCGCGCGCGAGGGCCACGCGCTGCTGCTGGCCGCCCGAGAGCTGCGCGATCCGCCGCCGCTCGGTGCCCGCCAGGTCCACCAGCGCCAGCGCCTGCCGCACCCGCCGCGCGATCTCGCCGCGCCCGACACCCTGCGACTCCAGGCCGAACGCGACGTTCTCGCCGACGTCGAGATGGGGAAAGAGCGCGTAGTGCTGGAACACCATGCCGACCCGGCGCGCCACCGGCGGCGTGCGGGTGAGGTCGGCTCCGTCTACGACGACGCGTCCGGCATCCGGCATCTCGAAGCCGGCGAGCAGCCGAAGCGTCGTCGTCTTGCCGCTGCCGCTCGGCCCCAGCAACGCGAAGATCTCGCCGCGGATGATCCCGAGCGCTACGCCGTCCACCGCGAGCTGGTCGCCGAAGCGCTTCACCAGTCCGCTCAGCTCGACGAACGGGCTCATCGCCGGTTCCGCGACGCGCGCCCCGTGCCGCGCACGTGCTGGTCCCAGTACGCCATCCAGCGGCTCCCCTCGCGCGCGAGCAGCGGCCAGTTCATGTCCGCGATCACCATGCGCCGCTCGACGTCGGCGACCCACGCCGGCACCGAATCGGCCGGCAGGTCGGTGCGCGCCGGCAAGCGGAAGACCCGGCGCGCCGTGAGGATCTGCGCCTCGGTACCGCCGACGAAATCGATGAAGGCGCGCGCCGCGTCGGGGTGGCGGGCGCCGCGCACCAGGCCGATCGCGTCGTCGATCACGACCGTGCCGCTCTGCGGAAAGGTGTAGCCGAACGGCAGCCCCTTCCCCCGATCGATGAGAATGTCCGGCAGGTCCCAGAGGGTCACCAGCCCCTCCTCCCGCGCGAGCTTCTGGCTGAGGATCGCCGGGTTGAGCGTGTAGGTGCGAGTCTGCGCGTCGAGTTTGCGGAGCCACGCCATGGCTGCCGTGGTGTCGCCGGTGCGCGCGAGACTGCGCTCGATGATGAGTCCCCAGATCGCGCGCATGGTGCCGCTCGCCATCGGATCACGGATCAGCACCCGGTCGTGCCACTCCGGCGCGAGTACGTCGTCCCAGTCGCGCGGCGCCAGGTTCTCCGGCACCGCGCGGCTGTTGTAGGCGATCACCGCCGGCGTGCGGTACACCGGCCAGTAGAGGTCGTCGGGCCCGACGCCGTGCGGGTCCACCGCGCCGGCCCATCGCGGCCGGTACGGCGCGAGCAGCGAATCGTGGACGCCGCGGTCGAAGATCGTCGTGGGCCCGCCGAACCAGACGTCGGCCTGCGGGTTCACCCGCTCGAAGCGCAGCCGGTCGAGCACCTCCTGGCTGCCCATGTCGAGCCAGCGCAGATCGATGTCCGGATGCTCCCGCTCGAACGCCGTCTCCAGCAGCGAGAGCTGATCGCGGCCGTGGGTCGAGTACACCGTGAGCGGGATGCGTCGATCGGCGTGGCAGGCAGCCATCGCGGCGCATGCGACCGGAATACACCACAGCGGCACAGCGGAGCGCGACCGAACCGAGCGCCCCCGCTGTCGCCGAGGATGGCTCACGGATGCTGGCCCCTGAGCGCCAGCAGGTTGGCGAAGAGCCGGTATGCGCCCGGAACAGTCGCCGGCAGCTGGCGGAAGAAGGCGAGGCCGGTGTAGACGTACATCCCCCGCCCGAGCGGCGCGATCAGCAGGCCGCCTTCCTTCGGTGGCTCGCCGGTGTCGTGCATCTCGAGCAGCGTGCGATAGTGCGGATCCCAGCTGTGGGCAAAGTAGAGTCCGCGCTCCTGCACCCACCCGCGCCAGTCGGCGGCGCCGATCTCGTTAGGCGCGTGCAGCAGCCGGTCGTCGCGCAGCGCGCGAACCGGTGCGTCCTCCTCGGTCACCCGATCGTGGGGACTTGCGATGGTGAAGGGATAGGGCGCGAAGCCGCCCTGCACGAACTGGTACTGCTGGTACTGCACCAGCAGCAGCCCGCCGGCCCGGGCATAGTCCAGCAGCCGGCCGTTGTGTTCCACCAGGGCCGAGTCGGTCTCGTACGCCCGCGGGCCGATCACGATCGCGTCGTAGCGCGAGAGGTCGCCGCGGGCGAGGGTGCGCGCATCGAGCAGCTCCACCGGCACACCGACGCTTCGAAGCGCCTCCGGCACGCGGTCGGCCGCGCCGCGCACGTAACCCACCGCCCGGAGCGGCGGCAGCGCCAGCGGCGCGATCCGCACCTGCGACCGGGCGGCGACGGTGTACGGCTCGGGGCGGATGTGCGGGTAGTCCACCGTCACCACACCCTCCGCGTAGCGATGCCCGCCGGAATCCTCCGCCACGGCGGCAAGGCCGACCGTCCCGTCGCGCGCGCCGGCCGGCGGCTTCACCTCGAAGCGGTAGCTCCCGCTCTCGCCCTCGCGGGTGAACCGAAAGTCCCGCGGCGGCGGCGCGTTCCATCCCGCCGGCACCTCGAGCCGGACTCGGCCTTCGGTCGTATCGCGTGCCCCGTGCGTCAGCATCACCGTGACCGCGTGCGGCGCCGAGCCGCCGGCCACCCACAGCTCCGTCGCCGGCTCCAGCTTCACGTCCACCCGCGGCACCACCGTGATCGGCCGGCGCACTTCGCCACTCACCTCGTCGCGGGTGCGGTAGGTCACCTCCCGCGAGGTGGAGAATCCCCCGGCGCTCGCGTCCCCGTACACCTGCAGCCGGACGACGAGCGGCGGCGGCGCGAACGGCTCGGCCAGCGTAGTGGTTGCCGTCGCATGCCAGCGATAGATCGCAGGCTCCGGTTGATCCAGGGTGAAGTACGGCGCGGTAACGCTGCCGGCTACGCTCGCGGCGATCTCCCGGCGAACCAGTTGGCCCGGCGAGAGGCGCTGGGTCCAGCCACCCGGCGCGACGGCCCACCCGCCGGCGCCGTCCACGTCGGCGCTGATCCGCACGGTGTCGGCCGTCGTGTTCCATACGCTCACCGTCACGTGAAGCTGCTGGCCGCTCACGACGTGATCATCATCGGCCGTCGCGTCGAGCACGATGCCCGAGGCCGCCGCTGCCGCCCGGTCGAGATGCGCGAGTTGATCCTGCTGCTCGATGCCCGCCTGATGAACGACGCCGTTTCCGCGACGCGCCACCGGCAGCAGCGAGTCGAACGTGGTGCGGGCGGCGACGAGCACCGCCAGAGTCGCCCGACCCGGCGCCGGCTCCGCAGGGAGCGACGCGATCTGGCGTGCCACCGCAGCCCAGCCGCTCGCCGCTCCGTCGCCGGCAGCCGCCGGGCCAGCACCACGCCCGAAATCCATCGCCGCGAGCGACGTGTCCACACCGGCAAAGAGCCCGCCCTGCCCGTGCCCGGTGCGGTCGACGATCAGCGAGAGTCGCACTGGCGATGGCCCGAGCTCCTGCAGCCGTCCCATGTCCTGGGAGCGATGCCGGCTCCGGCTCTCCATCGCGATCTGATGGTACGACTTCCCGACCGATGGATCGAGCGCGCCGCCCTCGAGCGTGAGCGTCGTCGCCGAGGTGTCGAAGCGCGCGCTCCGGTAGAGCTTCAGCGGCGCCCAGGCGGCGAGCCCTTCCTCGCGCTCGAGCTCGGGGAAACGGGTCGAGTCACCCGCGATCCGGAACGCCTCCTGCGCCGCCCATCCCGCCGCCTGATGCTGCCCGTGCCCATCGCGCGGGGTGCCACTGAACACCGACACCACGACCTGCGGCCGGAAGCGGCGGATCACCCGCACGACATCCTTGAGGATGGTGTCGCGGGGCCAGTGCATCCACGTCTCATCCAGCGTCTTGGAGAAACCGAAGTCGTACGCGCGGGTGAAGAACTGGTGCGCGCCGTCGAGCCGTCGCGCGGCGAGCAGCTCCTCGGTGCGCAGGAGCCCGAGCGCCGGGCCCAGCTCCGATCCGATCAGGTTCTGCCCGCCCTCCCCCCGGTTGAGCGAGAGATACGCGGCCTCCGCGCCCATTTGGCGCGTCAGCAGCGTGAGCAGCTCGGTGTCCTCGTCGTCCGGGTGCGCGCCGATCATCAGCACCCGCTCGTAGTGTCCCAACATCCGGCGCTCGCGCGCCAGCGCCGCGATGCCGCCGGTGGACGGCGGCTCGAGCTGGGCACGCGCCACCGTCGGAGCGAGCAGGAGCGCGAGGGAGAGGCACGCGAGCGTCCAGTGACGCCGGGCGCTGTCCGTGGGGGCAGACGTGGGCGAGCGACGATTCAAGGCACCCGGCCGTTGGAGAGACGCCGGAAGCTAGCCCGGTCCCGCCGGACCGGAAACGCCGCGGGGCGGCCGTGGCCACGGCCGCCCCGCACCAACTCCACCGGCGCGCGTGCTACGGTCGCGGCCGCTCCGCCGGATGATCCGGGGAGCGGACCTCCTCACCCAACGGGTAGTCGCGCAGCGAGTGTCCAAGTCCCGGGTGCCGGCGCCAGAGCAGGACGCCCATGGCAAGGGTCGCGAGCAGGCTCGCACCCAGGCCCCAGCCCCACGCGAGCCGCTGCCCGATCTGCGACGTCAGCATGTATGCGATGCCGTTCAGAAACAGGAAGGCGCACACCAGCGCCAACCACAGGCCCATCCGCAGGCGGATGTCGCGCACCGTCAGGTGCACCAGTCCGGTGAGCGCGATGCCGAGGAGCGCGAAGGCGATGAAGTGGATGACCGTGTAGCCGGCGATCGCGCCGATGTCGAGCGCGCCGCCCGCCGGCGTGTGGCCGGTGAACAGCAGATGGCCGAGCACGTTGGGCGTCCGGAGCGGCACGCCGGCCAGCGCGTCGGCCAGAAGGTACCAGAGCGCCACGACCACGCCGCCGAGGACGCCGACCCCGATCCCCTCAGCGATGATCGAGTGGTCGGCACTCGGGTCCGCGTAGCGGGGCTGGTGATGGTGCCGGGCTGCTGAGGTCATGTCCGTCCACATGAAGGGTGACGGGACAGCATGGCCGCGGGGCGACGGGGGTGCTGTGAGTGCTGTCACCTCCGGCACCCCGGCCGGTCAGCCCATCGGCGCGGCGCCGAGCGGCGTCTCCCGGAGCGACGCGCGGAGCGCCGGGTGCAGCCGCCACAGCGTCAGCCCCATCGCCAGCGCGGCCAGCGTGTTGGCGGCGAGAACGCTCCACAGCGGAAACAGATCCCGGGTGCGCTCGGCGAAGACCCAGAGCACGCCGTAGAAGAACACCTCGAAGACCAGAAATACCTGGAGCAGCGCGTACCGCACCAGCGAGTTGCCCTCCGCCAGCCGGACCAGCGCCACGACGATGCAGCCGAAGATGAAGAACGCCGCGAAGTGGACCGCGGTGTAGACGATCGCGTAATCGAACAGCGCGTGGTTGACGACCGGCTTGGTCGCCCCGAACAACAGCACCTGGCCCAGCACGCTCGGCGTACGGAGCGGGATGCCGACCAGTCCATCGACGAGGAAGAACCAGAGCGCCACGGCGACGGCGCCGATCGCGCCGACGATTGCGCCCTCATCGATGGTGGAGAGTCGATGTTGAGCCATGAAGGCCCCCGGTAGGAGTGTCTCCACAGTGGGGGCGGGTCACGGCAGCCGCAAGGCGGCGCGCCTCAGGCAGGTGGAGGAACGGGCGGGTCCGGCGGCTCCTCGGGGAGGTCCGGCTGCTCGTGCGGCTGCGAGGGCCGGTCGCGCTCCGGATGCTGGCGGCGCCCGGCCAGGAACGCGCCGACGAAGAACGCCAGGGCGACGACCAGAAGAGGCGTGCCGAGCCACACCCATCGCCCATACAGCAGCAGCAGCATGCCCGCCGACACCGTGATGGTGCCGATCGCGCGGAGCAGCTCGTCGAGGTTCTTCCACGCGGTGCGCCGGCCCCAATAAATCGAGGCCCAAAGGCCGAGGAGGCCCAGGGCCAGGATGCCGTACCAGATCAGGATCCAGTAGCGTCGGCCGGCGATCATGGGATCGTCATGGAGGTAGGAGACGTTACCACGCCCCGTGCCACCGCACCAGACCCGCTACTCCGGCCGACAACGCGCGCAGGGACAGTCGGCCCGGAGCCGCGCGAAGGTGTAGATCCCGGTGCCGTGGCCGTCGCTCCACTGCAAGCGGATGCCGTAGGTGCCGACCAGCGCGACGGACACGGGGCGCACGTCCTCCGGTACGGCCGCCGGATCCAGCAGCGGCCGTCCGCTCACTTCCTCGATGCATCCTGCGCAGGGACAGGCCAGTCGAAGCGCCCGCGCCGGATACAGCGCGACGTGTCCCGGCTCCCACTCGATGCGGAGTCCCTCGTCGAGACGGGTGATGCGCCGCGGTGCGCTCATGCGTGACTCTCCGCCGGATTCTCCAACCGGTATGCGCTATAATTTGAAACGATCACGACCCCAACCTGGAAGCCCGTGACGATGAGCTCCACCAGCAGCAACCCCTTTGGCGTCCGTGGCACCCTGCGCACCAGCGCGGGCGAGGCCGTCATCTACCGCCTTCCCGAGCTCGCTCGGCAGAAGCTCACCGATCTCGACCGCCTGCCCTTCTCGATCCGGGTGCTGCTGGAGAATGCGCTCCGTCACGCGGGCCGCGGGGTAGTCAGCGAGAGCCATGTGCAACAGCTCGCCGGATGGACGCCGGACGGCGGCTCTCGGGCCGAGATCCCGTTCATGCCGGCCCGGGTGGTGCTCCAGGATTTTACGGGCGTGCCCTGCGTCGTGGACCTGGCGGCGATGCGCGACGCGATGGCCCGCATGCACGGTGATCCGACGCGGATCAATCCCGTCGTGCCCTGCGACCTCGTGATCGATCACTCGGTGCAGGTGGACTTCTACGGCAGCGAGCGCGCCTACCGGATGAACGTGGATCTGGAGCTGGATCGCAACCGCGAGCGCTACCAGCTGCTGAAGTTCGCGCAGCACGCGTTCGGAAATTTCCGGGTGGTGCCGCCGGGCACCGGCATCGTGCACCAGGTGAACCTGGAGTACCTCGCGCCCGTGGTCCAGCTCCGGCAGCAATCCGGCGAGCTGACCGCCTATCCCGATACGCTGGTCGGTACCGACTCGCACACCACGATGATCAACGGCCTCGGCGTGGTCGGCTGGGGCGTCGGCGGGATCGAGGCCGAGGCGGTGATGCTGGGCCAGCCGTACTTCATGCTGATCCCCGACGTCGTCGGCATGAAGCTCACCGGCGCACTTCCACTCGGCACCACGGCCACCGACCTGGTGCTCGCGGTCACGCAGATGCTACGCAGGAAGGGTGTGGTCGACAAGTTCGTCGAGTTCTACGGGCCCGGCCTCTCCACTCTCGCCCTCGCCGACCGCGCGACCATCGCCAACATGTCGCCCGAATACGGAGCGACGATGGGCTTCTTCCCGGTGGATGCCGAGACGATCCGGTACCTCGAGCGCACCGGTCGCGACCCCGCGCTGGTCCAGCTGGTGGACGGCTACTGCAAGGCCCAGGGTCTCTTCCGCACCGATACGACCCCGGATCCGCTCTTTACCAGCTCGCTCGAGCTCGATCTCGGCACGATCGAGCCTGCCACGGCCGGACCGCGGCGTCCCCAGGATCTGGTCCCGCTGCGCGACCTCAAGCGCAACTTCCTGGTCAATCTCCCCGGGCTGATGAGCGCGAGCGTTCCCGAAGCGCGTCGGTCGCTGGCGGAGAGCACCTACTCCCGCTGGGTCGGCGAGGGCGGCGCCAACGTGACTCTCGGCGATCAGGGTGCCGAGCGCGGGGGCACCGCGGCATTGGCGGCGCCGGACGATGCGCCGCCGGTCGTCACCGGCCTGCTCGAGGGCGATGCCATCACCCTGCAGGACGGCTCCGTCGTCATCGCCGCGATCACCAGCTGCACCAACACCAGCAACCCGTCGGTGATGATCGGCGCCGGGCTGGTGGCGAAGAAGGCGGTGGAGCGCGGCCTCATGACCAAGCCGTGGGTGAAGTCGTCGCTCGCGCCCGGATCGCGAGTGGTGACCGATTACCTGAACGGCTCCGGGCTCACGCATTACCTCGACGCGCTCCGGTTCCAGACCGTGGGCTACGGCTGCACGACGTGCATCGGCAACTCCGGCCCGCTCCCCGATCCCGTCGCGCAGCTCATCGACGAGCACTCGCTGGTGACCTGCGCCGTGCTGTCGGGCAATCGAAACTTCGAGGCGCGGGTGCACCCGCAGGTGCGCGCCAACTATCTCATGTCGCCGATGCTCGTCGTCGCCTTCGCGCTCGCCGGCCGCGTGGACATCGATCTCACCCGCGAGCCGCTCGGCAGCGACACGGACGGCCGGCCGGTGTTCCTGCGCGATCTCTGGCCCACGCCGGAGGAACTGCGCGACACGATGGCCGCGGCGCTCAAGCCGGAGATGTTCCGCACACGTTACGGATCGGTCTTCGCCGGCGATGAGACGTGGCAGGCGCTGCCGGTGCCGGCGGGCACGCGCTACAGCTGGGACCCGGCATCCACCTACGTGCAGGAGCCGCCGTTCTTCCGCGACCTGCCACCCGCGCCCGCGCCGCTCAGCGACATCGTCGGTGCGCGCTGCCTCGCCGTGCTGGGCGACTCGGTCACGACCGACCACATCTCGCCCGCCGGGTCGATCCCCAAGAACGGGCCCGCTGCCCGGTATCTCCTCGACCATGGCGTGCAGCAGGTGGACTGGAACACCTTCGGCTCCCGCCGCGGCAATCACGAGGTGATGATGCGCGGCACCTTCGGCAACGTGCGCATCAGCAATGCGCTGGTACCGGGCAAGGAAGGCAACTGGACCCTGCACTTCCCCAGCGGCGAGACCGTCAGCATCTACGACGCGGCGATGCGCTACATCGCGGAAGGCACGCCGCTGCTGGTCCTGGCGGGCAAGGAGTACGGCACCGGCTCGAGTCGCGACTGGGCCGCGAAGGGCGCGGCACTGCTCGGCGTGAAGGCGGTGCTCGCCGAGAGCTTCGAGCGCATCCACCGGTCGAACCTCATCGGGATGGGCGTGCTGCCCCTGGCTTATGAACCGGGGCAGGATCGGAAGGCGCTCGGTCTCACGGGGCGGGAGACGTTCACGATCCGGGGGATCGCTGCCGGCCTGGCGCCGGGCGGTCGCGTGCTCATCACCGCCGCGGACGAGTCCGGGCGCTCGATCTCGTTCCAGGCCGTCGCCCGGCTCAATTCGCAGGTCGAGCTGGATTACTACCGGCACGGCGGAATCCTCCAGCGCGTGCTCCGGCAATTCCTGGCGGCATAGGAGCGCGTCGCGCCCCGGGCAAAAGAAAACTCCCGAACCGCGTGTGGGTTCGGGAGTTTTTTTGAGCACGCTCACTTGCGAGCGCTAGGCGACGAGATCCTTGAGCCGATCGCCGGTCTCACCCTCGCGCAACCGGAGCAGTGCGCGGTCCCGCAGCTGGCGGATGCGTTCGCGGGTGACACCCATCATCCGGCCAATCTCTTCGAGCGTGCGGCTGTTGCCGTCGTCCAGGCCGAAGTAGAGTCGCAGCACGCGCGCATCGCGCGGCGGCAGCGACGCAAGCGCGGCCTCGATGTCCCGCGTCTGGCTGTTGGCCATGGCGGACATGTCGGTGGTTTCCTGCTCGGCGCTGGAGAACCGCTCGATCCGCTCGTTGCCTTCACCATCCCGGGTCGGGTGGTCGAGGCGGACCGCCTCGCTGTTGAGCGCGCTGAGGCTCCGAACCGCCTCCACCGTGAGTCCGGTGGCCCGGGCCAGCTCTTCGGTCGTCGGCATGCGGCCGAGGCGGTCCTTGAGCAGCGTCGTGGTGCGGCCGAGCCGGCTCAGATCGGCGGTGCGATTGAGCGGCACCCGGACCGGCCGGCCGTGCCGCGCGATCGCGGCCTGCACCGCCTGCCGGATCCACCACACCGCGTAGGAGATGAACTTGACACCGCGATCGGGATCGAACTTCCGCGCCGCCGTCATCAGGCCAAGGTTGCCCTCGCCGATGAGATCGACCAGCGGCACCCCGCGATTCTGGAACTTCTTGGCTACCGAGACGACGAACCGCACGTTGTGCCGCGCCAGCTTCTCCTGCGCGACCACGCTTCCCTTGAAGGCCTTGCGGGCAAGCTCCATCTCCTCGTCACGGCTGAGGAGCGGTACCCGGCTGATTTCATCGAGATAGAGGTCGAGGCTTTCACGACCTTCGTCCACCGCCCGAGCGATCTGCGCTGGCCGCACCGGCCGCCGCTTGGAACGCCGAATCGTCACTCGTCAACGCCTCCTGTGGGATGTCCGTCCGCCGAACGCGAGCATCGAACGGTGAGGCCGATCGGAACCGCGGTCGCCAATGTAGCACCTAAAGCACATAATTTCAATGGGTTAGCGGATGCCAGCGCTAACCTCAACGGGCGGAGTGAGTTGAGCGTGTGATCTCCGCTGCATAATTGGCAGACACCCGCTCACTCGACCCGAGCAACCGACCTCACCCAAATAGCGAGCGGGCTCGCTTGGGACCCCAAATTGTTACACGGGAGTTCCAGGCAGGAACGAGCAGCGCCCCGATCCACCGGTGTCTCCACCGATTCCGGGGCGCGGACGAGTGCCAGAAGTTGCAGGGCTAGAGCGCCTTTATCTCCGTCAGCAGCTTGACCAGCGATCCCTTGGCGTCGCCGAACAGCATCGCCGTCTTGGCGTCGTAGAAGAGTTCGTTCTCGATCCCGGCGAATCCCGGGTTCATGCTCCGCTTCAGCACGATCGCCGCCCGGGCCTGGTCCACGTTGAGGATCGGCATGCCGTAGATCGGGCTCGAGCGGTCGCTGCGCGCGGCCGGATTCACCACGTCGTTGGCCCCGATCACCAGCGCCACGTCCGCCGAGGCGAACTGCGGGTTCACCTCCTCCATGTCCAGCAGCTTCTCATACGGGATGTTCGCCTCGGCGAGCAGGACGTTCATGTGTCCCGGCATCCGGCCGGCGACCGGATGTATGGCGTACTTCACCTCTCCGCCACGCCGTTCGATCTGATCGGCCAGCTCGCGCACCGCCTGCTGCGCCTGGGCCACCGCCATGCCGTAGCCCGGCACGATGATCACCGAGCGGGCGTAGGCGAGCTGGAGCGCCGCGTCCTCCGGCGACACCGACTTCACCGTCAGTCCTTCTGCGGTACGCGCCGTGGCCGCGACCGGTGAGCCGAACGCGCCGAACAGCACGTTGCGGAACGATCGGTTCATCGCCTTGCACATGAGGATCGAGAGCAGGAACCCGGAGCCGCCGTCGAGCGCCCCGCAGATGATCAGCACGTTGTTGCCGATGGCGAAGCCGGTGGCCGACGAGGCGAGCCCCGCGTAGGAGTTGAGCAGCGAGACGACGACCGGCATGTCCGCGCCGCCGATCGGCAGCACCATGGAGACGCCGATCACGAGCGCTATGGCGATCATGGCGTAGAAGACCGCCGTCGCGCCAGGGTGGCCGATCAGCCAGGCGAAGCATCCGGCCGCTACCGTGAACAGCGCCAGGTTGAAGACGTTCTGCCCCGGGAAGGTGATCGGCCGGCCGCGGATCAGCTCCTGCAGCTTCCCGAACGCCATGAAGCTGCCCGTCACGGTCAGCGAGCCGAACAGCACTTCGAAGCCGAGCGCCGCCATCTTGGGCCCCGGAATCTCGGCGCCGTGGGTGTAGTACTCCGCCACGCCGACGAGTGTCGCGGCCATCGCGCCGAACATGTGGGAGATCGCGATGCGTTGCGGCATCGCCGTCATCGGCACGTATACGCCGAGCGGATAGCCGAGCAGCGTACCGAGCGCGAGGCCGCCGGCGATCCAGCGGTAATCCACGATTTCCCGGTGCAGCAGCGTGCCGATGATGGCGAGCAGCATCCCGACCGCGGCCTGCTGCATGCCGCGCCGCGCGCTGTCCGGGCGCGTGAGGCTCTTGAGCCCGAGGATGAAGAGGACGGACGCGGCGAGATACGTCGCCTGCGTGAGGACCTCGCGCATCATCCCTCCCGCTTGCGGTCGCCCGGCGCCGGCGAGGACGCGGCCGACGGCTCCGCGTGGCGGAACATCTTCAGCATGCGATCGGTGATGAGGAAGCCGCCGACGACGTTGATCGTGGCGGAGACCACCGCGGCGAAGCCGAGAATGGTGGCGGTGCGGCTGAGGTTGGCACCCGCTGCTACGAGCGAACCGACCAGCGAGATCCCGGAGATGGCGTTTGTCGCCGACATGAGCGGCGTGTGCAGCAGCGGCGGCACCCGGGTGATGACGAGATAGCCGACGAAGCACGCGAGCACGAAGACGTAGAGCTGGACCACCGACGTGAGTGTCATCGTCGCTCCTCAGCGAAGGCGGAGCTCGCCGCCGTAGGTGACCGCCATCGCGCCCGTGATCTCGTCGGCGGGATCCACCGCGAGGGCGCCGTCCTTCGTCAGGTGCTGCACCAGGGTGAAGAGATTGCGGCTGTACATCTGGCTCGCGTGGAATGGCTGGTCGGCCGGGAGATTGACCGGACCGAGGATGGTGACGCCATGCGCCTCCACCCGCTCGCCCGCGCGGGTCAGCTCGCAGTTGCCGCCGGTCTCTGCCGCGAGATCCACGATGACGCTGCCGGGCCGCATCGAGGCGACCATCGCCGCCGTGATCAGGCGCGGCGCGGGACGTCCGGGGATCTGAGCGGTGCTGATGACGAGATCCATGTCGCGGATGTGCTTGGCCACCGCCTCCAGCACGCGTCGCTGCTGCTCGTCGCCCAGCTCCTTGGCGTAGCCGCCCTTCCCTTCCGCCTCGGCGCCGACCGCCTCGGCTTCGACGAAGGTGGCGCCGAGACTGCGTACCTGCTCCCGTACGGCGCGACGCACGTCGAATGCGGAGACGACCGCGCCCAGCCGCCGCGCGGTCGCGATCGCCTGGAGGCCTGCGACGCCGGCGCCGAGGATGAACGCCCTGGCGGGCGAGAGCGTGCCGGCCGCGGTCGTGAGCATCGGGAGAATGCGGGGCAGCTCGGAGGCGCCGAGCAGCACGGCGCGGTACCCGGCGATGGTGGCCTGGGAGGAGAGCGCGTCCATCGACTGCGCCCGGGTGATGCGGGGGACCAGCTCCATCGAGAGAGCGCTGATGCGCCGGGCCGCCAGCGCGTCGAAGAAGCTCCGCTCCCCGGAGGGCTGGAGCAGTCCGGCCAGCGTGCTCCCCTCCGGCAACGCCTCGACCACCGCGGCATCGGGGCGGCGGACGACGAGTGTGAGGTCGGCTCCGCGCACGGCGGCGGCCGCGTCGTCCACCAGCGTCGCGCCAGAGGCGGCGTACTGCTCGTCGGTGAAGAACGCCGCCGCCCCGGCGCCCCGCTCCACGCGGACCTCGGCGCCGGCCCTGGTGAGCCGCGCGGCGCCGTCGGGCACGAGCGCGACCCGGCGTTCGCCCGGCCACCGCTCCTTGGGTACGCCGATGATCATCCCGTGCGCCTCCCGCCAGGTCTGCGCGTCCAATCCGCCGCTCACTCGTTGTAACACCAAATCGCCGCCCCGGCGAGAGGCGCCCGCCGGACGCGCGGCCCGGATGGACTTTGGTCGGAGCGCTGTGTATCGTCGCTCCTCTATGCCTCGCCGCGTTCAGGTACACAAGTTCGGCGGCGCGTCGCTCGCGGATACGTCCGCGATGCGGCACGCCGCCGCAATCGTCCTCGGCCATCGTCCGGGCGCGATCGTCGTCGTCACGTCGGCGATGGCGGGCGTCACGGACCTGTTGCTCGCGCTGGGCGCCGAAGCGGCAGGCGGCGGAGCAGCGCGCGCACCGGCGCTGCTCCGGGCGCTGCGCGCGCGACATCTCGCGAGCGCGCGCGCCGTCACGCGGAACGGGCGGGACCGGGCCGCGCTCACCCTTGAAATCACGGCGCTGCTCGCCGAGCTGGAGCGCGTGCTCGAGGGAATCCGCGCCACGCGCGAGCTGACGCCGCGGACCAGCGATCACCTCGTCGCGCGCGGAGAGCGGATGAGCGCGCGGTTGCTGGCGGCGGAGCTGGCGGCGCGCGGCACGCGAGCTCGCTACGTGGACGCGGTGGAAGTGATCCGCACCGACGACGCGTTCGGCGGTGCATCACCGGATCTGGTGGCGACCGATGCCGCCGCCCGCGCGACGCTTGGGCCGCTGCTCGCGCGCGGTGTCGTTCCCGTCGTGCCCGGCTTTCTCGGTCGCGCGCCGGGAGGCGAGGTCGCGACGCTGGGGCGTGGCGGCTCCGATCTCACCGCGGCGCTCATCGCCCGCGCGCTCGGCGCCGAGAGCGTGTCGCTGTGGAAGGACGTGCCGGGTCTGCTGACCGCCGATCCCCGCGTCGTGTCCGACGCGCAGGTGATCGCGGCGCTCCACGCACGCGAAGCCGCCGAGCTGGCATACTACGGCGCCAAGGTGCTGCACCCGCGCGCGCTCACGCCGCTCGCGGGCCGCCGCATTCCGCTCCGCGTGCGACCGTTCGCCGAGCCTGACGCCGCCGGGACGGAGGTATCCGAGCGCGCGCCGTCGTCGCGCTCGCCGGTGCGGGCGCTCTCCGCCGCGCCGGGCCAAGCGCTGGTCACCGTGAGCGGCAACGGCATGCTCGGCGTCCCCGGCATCGCCGGGCGCACCTTCGCGGCCATGCACGCCGAGCGGGTGTCGGTCGCGCTCATCTCGCAGGCATCGTCGGAGCACTCGATCTGCTTCACCGTGCCGGCTGCCGGCGCCGAGCGGGCGCGGCGCGCGCTGGTGCGGGAGTTCGCGCGCGAGATCGACGGCCGCGAAATCGACGGCGTCGAGGTGCGGCCCGGTGTGGCGACGCTCGCGATCGTGGGGCTCGGGATGGCGGGGACGCCGGGGGTCGCGGCGCGGGTGTTCGGCGCGCTCGCCGGCGCGGGCATCAACATCATCGGGATCGCGCAGGGTTCGTCGGAGCTCAACATCTCGCTCGTGGTGGACGGCCGCGACGCGGGCGAAGCACAGCGACGGGTGCACG
Source organism: Gemmatimonadales bacterium (assembly GCA_025934955.1). Taxonomy (GTDB): domain Bacteria; phylum Gemmatimonadota; class Gemmatimonadetes; order Gemmatimonadales; family GWC2-71-9. The sequence goes on from JAICWE010000001.1 coordinate 90,384, forward strand.
ACGCCTTTCAGCTCGGCAAGATCGGCGGCGGCGCCGTCGCCGCACCGGCCCAGGTGAGTGCGGTGCTGCTGGGCTTCGGCAACATCGGTCGCGCGCTGGCGGAGATGGTGGCGCGGCTGCCGCGCGGCACGCGGCGGGTGGCGATCTGCGGACTGATCGACCGGAGCGGCTACGTCTTCGAGGCCGCGGGCCTGAGCGCGCGTCGCCTCACGCAGCTCACCGCGGGCAAGGCCAGCGGTCGACCGCTGGCGGAGCTGCCGGGCGGACACGCCGCGTCTCCCGCCGCGTCGGTGGCGCACGTGGCGCGGCACGCGCTCACCCGGCCGGTGCTGGTGGACCTCACCGCAGACGCGACGCTCCCGATCCTGACCCGCGCGCTCGCCGAGGGGCTCGACGTCGTCACCGCGAACAAGCGGCCGCTCGTCGAGCACGCCACCGAGGACGAAGCACTCGTCGCGGTCGCGGCCCGGAAGCATCGCCGGGTGCTGTACGAGGCGACGGTCGGGGCCGGCCTGCCGGTCGTCTACACCGCGCGCACGCTGGTCGGCACCGGCGACCGCGTGAGGCGCATCGAGGGTTGCCTGTCGGGTACTCTCGGCTATCTGCTGACGGCGGTGGAGGAGGGACACCGTTTCTCCGACGCCGTACGCACCGCGCTCGCGCTGGGCTACACCGAGCCCGATCCGCGCGACGATCTCTCCGGGACCGACGTCGCCCGGAAGGCGGTGATCCTCGGCCGCATCCTCGGCTTCCGCGGCTCGCTCGCGGACGCGGATATCGAATCGCTGGTGCCCGCGAGGATGCGGCGGCTTCCACCCAGGGAGTTCCTGGCGCGACTGCCGTCGCTCGACGACGCGTGGGCCCGCCGGATCGCCGATGCGCGCGCGACGGGCGGCGCGCTGCGCTATGTCGGCACGGTGACCGCGCGCGCGGTACGGGTCGGCCTGGCGACGGTGCCGGCAGGACATCCATTCGCGTCGCTCCGCGGTACCGACAATCGGGTCGTATTCCACACCGCTCGCTACCACGCGCAGCCGCTGGTGGTGAGCGGGCCGGGCGCCGGTGCCGCGGTGACCGCCGCCGGTGTGCTCGGCGATCTCATGACGCTGCTTCCCGCATGATGCGGTTGCAGGAAGTCACCGCGTTCGCGCCCGGTTCCATCGGAAACCTCGGCCCCGGGCTCGACATTCTCGGGCTCGCGGTCGCGGGCGCGGGCGATCACGTGACGGCGCGGCTGGGTGGAGAGCCGGGCGTGCACCTCGCGGACGCGGGTCATCCCGAGCTGCCCTCGGATCCGGAGCGGCACTCCGCGTCGCTCGCCGCGGACGCGGTGCTCCGACGCGCTGGCGCGGTGCGCGAGGGACTCACGCTCACCGTGCGGAAGGGACTGCCGTTGTCCGGGGGTCAGGGCGGAAGCGCGGCGAGTGCCGTCGCCGGCGCCTTCGCCGCCAACGCGCTGCTGGAGACGCCGCTCGACACCGACGAGCTGCTCGCCGCGTGCATTGCCGCGGAAGCCATCGTCGCGGGGCGACACGGCGACAACGTGGCGCCGTCGCTGCTCGGCGGCGTGACGCTGGTGCGCTCGCTCGATCCGCTCGACGTGGTCGCGCTGCCGGTGCCGGCCAATCTCGCCATCGTGCTGGCGCACCCGGAGCAGCGGCTCCGCACCGCCGACTCCCGCGCGGTGCTGCCGCTCGAGGTGTCGCGCGAGGTGGCGCTGCATCAGGCGGCGCAGGTCGGTGCGATCGTGGCCGCGCTCTGCGCCGGCGACCTGTCGCTGCTGGGCCGCGCGATAGACGATCGCCTCGCGGAGCCGGCACGCGCGCGGTTGCTGCCGGGCTTCCGCGATGCGAAGGCGGCGGCGCTCGCCGCGGGGGCGCTGGGCGCCTCGATCTCCGGCAGCGGGCCGACGGCGTTCGCGCTCGTCGCCGGCCGCGCCGCCGGCGACGCCGTCGCCCACGCCATGCAGCAGGCGTATCATCACGCCGGACTCGCCTGCCGGGTGCGTGTCGCCGATGTGGACCGCGACGGCGCGCGGCTGGTGCCCACTCCTCCCGGAGCTCGCTCGTGACGCTCGGCTTCTCCACCGACCGGCCGGATTCCTGGCAGGCATGCAGCGCCTGCGGCAACGAGACCATCATCACCGACCCGCGCCCGCGCTGCGGCAACTGCGGCGGGCTGCTCGAGGTGCATCACCGCGCACCCGATCTCACCCGCGACGAAGTGCTGCGGCGCTTCACCGAACGCCGCGGCGGGCGGGGCGCGGCCGCGGCGAGCGGCGTCTGGCGCTTTCAGGAGATGGTGCTGCCCGGCGTCAGCGACATCGTGTCGCATCCCGAAGGCAACACGCCGCTGCTCCGCCGCGCGGCGGTGGAGCGGTGGAGCGGCGTGCCGGGTCTCGCGCTCAAGCACGAGGGCTACAATCCGACCGGCTCCTTCAAGGACCGCGGCATGACGGTGGGCGTGACGCAGGCGCGGCGGATCGGCGCGCGCGCGGTGGGGTGCGCGTCCACCGGCAACACCGCGGCATCGCTCGCGGCGTACGCGGCCCAGGCGGAGATTCCCGCGCTCGTGCTGGTGCCGGCGGAGGGCGTCGCGCTGGGGAAGCTGGCGCAGTCGCTCGCGTACGGCGCGCGCACGCTCCTGGTGCGGGGCGACTTCGACGACTGCCTGCGGCTGGTCGAGGAAGCGAGCCGCGAGCTCGGCGTCTACCTGCTCAACTCGATCAACCCGTTCCGCATCGAGGGACAGAAGACGATCGTGCTGGAGCTGCTGCAGCAGCTCGGGTGGGAAGTGCCCGACTGGATCGTGCTGCCGGCGGGCAATCTCGGCAACACCTCGGCGTTCGGGAAGGCGCTGCACGAGGCGGAGCGCTGGGGACTGATCGACCGGCAGCCGCGGCTCGCCGCGGTGCAGGCCGCCGGGGCCGCGCCGTTCGCGACCAGCTTTGCCGAACAGTTCCGGCAGCGGCGGAAGGTCAAGGCCGAAACGGTCGCGACGGCGATCCGGATCGGCGATCCGGCGTCATGGGATCGCGCCGTGCGCGCCATCGTGGAGACCGACGGCGTCGTGCTCGCCGTGAGCGACGACGAGATCCTGGAGGCGAAAGCGGCGGTGGACGCGGCGGGGGTCGGCTGCGAGCCGGCGAGCGCGGCGAGCGTCGCGGGCGCGCGACGGCTGGCGCGGGAGGGAGCGATTCAGCCCGGGCAGAGCGTGGTGGCGATCCTCACCGGCCACGTGCTCAAGGATCCCGGCATTCTGCTGGAGTACCACCGTGAGCGGCAACCGTCGCCGCCGGGCGCCAATCGGCCGATCGAGATCGACGCCCGGCTCTCCGAGGTGGAGCGCGTCCTCAAGGCCTGAGGCGGCTCACTCGTGCGGCTCCTTCCGCACCGTGCGCGCCTGCTGCACGGCGGAGGCGAGCTCGGTGTACGCCGTCGGGTCGATTTCGCGGAATTCCCCCGAGTAGGTGATCGTGCCGTCGGGCGCAATGACGAACACGGTCCGGTTGTCCACGCCGTACTTGGTCGCGAACGCGCCGTACTGCCGGCCGAGCACGCCGCCCGAGTCGCTGAGGAAGGTGAACGGATAGCTCCGGTCCTTGGCCCAGCTCGCGAGCTCCGGCGCCGAATCGGTGCTCACGGCAAGCAGCGTCACGCCCTTCCCGCCGTTGAAGACTTTCGCGTACTGATCACGGTACGCGTCCATTTGGATGGTTCAGCCCTTGGTTCGCGCCTTGAAGAAGAACGCAAGGACGACCGTCTGGCCGCGAAAGTCGTGCAGGTGGACCGCCTTGCCCACGCCGCCGCGCGTCGCGGAGACGAGCGCGAAGTCGGGCGCCCTGGTGCCGGGCGGGAGCGGCGCCGGGTCCTGCGCCCGCGCGGGGAGCGCGGCGCCGGCCAGAAGCGCCGCGGCGACTGCCATGGATCGCATGCGGAATGTCCTCGAGTGAGGGTCTCCAAACATACATCGCGGCGCTGCTCAGCGCCGCGTCACCCGCCAGATGGTGCCGTTGCGGTCGGCCGAGATGTAGAGGGTGCCGTCGGGGGCCACCGCGACGCCGCTCGCGCGAAGCGCCGTCGTGGTCGTTCCGGTGGCGAAGGTATTCCACGCCGTCGGCTTCCCGTCGGCGAAGCTGATGAACGCCACCTGATAGCCGCCCGGCGGGAGCGGCGCGCGATTCCACGAGCCGTGCAGCGCGACGAACGCGCCGCCGCGGAACGCAGCGCCGAACTGGTCGCCCGGGTAGAACGCGAGCGCGAGCGGCGCGTAGTGCGCCGGCAGCACGATCGCGGGAGCCTTCCTGGCGGCGCATTCGCCGACGGTCTTGCCATCGCCGCCGTATTCGGGCGCGAGCACCTTCTGCTTGAGCCCGGTGTCGTAGTAGCAGTAGGGCCAGCCGAGATCGTCGCCGCGGTTGAGCTGGGCCACTTCCTCACCCGGGTTCTCGGCGCTCCGCTCGGCGCTGAAGCCCCAGTTGTCGGCGAGCTGGTCGCGGCCGTTCACCGCGACCCAGAGCTCGTCGGTGCCGGGTCGGATCGCGAGCGCCTCCGCATTCCGCGCGCCGGTGGCGAAGCGCTTTCCGTCGGCGAACGTCTGCCCGGCGCGATCGGCCGCAAAGGTCCAGATGCCGGCGCGATGCGCCAGCTCGGTACAAGGCCGCCGGCCCTTCGAGCCGGCCTTGCGATCGTGCTCCTGACAGCTGTTGGTGGCGGAGCCGACGTTGACGTACATGGTGTTGCCGACGAACGCGAGACTCTTCGCGGTGTGGTTGCCGTCGGCGGGAAGATCCTTCACCACCGTTTCCATGTCCGACTCCGGCTCCAGCTTTCCCGGCGTGAGTTTCCAGCGCACGATGCGATCGTCCAGCGCATAGTAGATGTAGTCGCCGTGGAGCTTCACGTCGTTGCCGCCGCCGGGCCCGAACGCCGCGTGCTCGTCCGGCTTGCCGTCGCCGTTGCTGTCGCGGAAGGCGAGCACGCCGCCGGTGCCGCTCCCGTCGCCTCGCCCCTCGAAGGAGCTGCCACCGCTCAGCGCCGCGTAGAGATCGCCGTTGGGCGCGACCACGAGCTGGCGCACCGGACCAAGGCTCTTCCCCACGACGACGGCGCAGAACCCGTCGGGCAGCTTGAGTCCGCCGTTGCCCTCGTCGCACGCGATGCCGGTGGCGCCGGCGGGCCGCCGCTGCGGCGGCGGGGTGGTCTGCGCCGCGGCGGATGCGGCCGCGGAGAGTGCGGCGAAGGCGACGCACGCCGTCGGGCCGAGCGCACGAGCGAGCGGCGCGAGCGCGATGGCGCGGCTGCGCGGGAGCGTCATCGGGATACCTCCAGAGGGGAACATGACGCCTGCTCGAGGGAAAATTTCCCTCTCCGCGCAAGATAGCCGGGCCCCGCCAGAGGGAAAAATCGGCTCCGTCAGAGGGAAAACGAGCCGCTCCCCTCTTGCCACCGCCACTCAGCATTGTAGTTTGGGACGCGTCGGACCGGCTTCCTGACCCTGTAGGCACGCCTGATCTCACCCTCACGGGAGACCCGCGATGGCCACGAAGAAGAAGACCGCGAAGAAGTCCGCCAAGAGGCCCGCCGCACGGAAGACGACCAAGAAGGCCGCGAAGAAGACCGCCAAGAAGCGCACCCCGAACGCCGCGTTCATGAAGCCGATGACGCCGAGCCCCCAGCTCGCCGCGGTCGTGGGCTCGAGCCCGATGCCGCGGACTGAAGTCACCAAGAAGCTGTGGGCGTACATCAAGCGGAAGGGCCTGCAGGATCCGAAGCAGCGCCGCATGATCAACGCGGACGAGAACCTCCGCCCGATCTTCAAGAAGGACCAGGTCTCGATGTTCGACATGACCAAGCTGGTGAACAAGCACCTCAGCTAGTCCCCGCTCTCCTGCGCGCAGTCCCAAGGGCGCTCCCGTCGGAGCGCCCTTCGCGTTTCCATACCCGCGATTATCTTTGCCGCCCTATGGCCGGCGAATACATCTTTACGATGCGCGATCTCCGGAAGGTCGTGCCCCCGAAGCAGGAGATCCTCAAGGGGATCTACCTGTCCTTCTTTCCCGGTGCCAAGATCGGCGTCATCGGCGCCAATGGCTCCGGCAAGTCCACCCTGCTCCGCATCATGGCCGGCGTAGACACCGATTTTCTCGGCGAGGCGAAGCCGCTCGCGGGGACGAAGATCGGCTATCTCCCGCAGGAGCCGCAGCTCGATCCGGCGAAGGACGTCCGCGGCAACGTCATGGAAGGCGTGCGCGAGCAGCAGGCGCTGCTGGACCAGTACAACGACATCAGCGCGAAGTTCGCCGAGCCGATGGGCGACGACGAAATGACCCAGCTGCTGGAGAAGCAGGGCAATCTGCAGGAGCGCATCGAGACGCTCGGTCTCTGGGAGCTGGAGCACAAGGTCGCGATGGCGATGGACGCGCTCAACCTCCCGCCGGGCGACGCCGACGTGACGAAGCTCTCCGGCGGCGAGCGGCGCCGCGTGGCGCTCTGCCGGCTGCTGCTGGAGCAGCCGGACATGCTGCTGCTCGATGAGCCGACCAACCATCTCGACGCCGACTCGGTGGCGTGGCTGGAGCGCTATCTCGAGGAGTTTCCCGGCACCGTCGTCGCCGTGACGCACGATCGCTACTTCCTCGACAACGTCGCCAAGTGGATCCTCGAGCTGCACCGCGGCGAGGGGATTCCGTGGGAGGGGAACTACTCCTCGTGGCTGGAGCAGAAGCAGAAGCGGATGGCGACCGAGGAGAAGCAGGCCTCGGCGCGGCAGAAGACGCTGGAGCGCGAGCTCGAGTGGGTGCGCCTGGCGCCGCGGGCGCGGCAGGCCAAGAGCAAGGCGCGGATCCAGCGCTACGAGGAGCTGCGCCAGGCGGCGGAGCGGCAGACCGAAGGCAGCGCCGAAATTCTGATTCCGGTCCCCGAGCGGCTGGGCGACGAGGTAGTCATCGCGCACGAGCTGGCCAAGGGCTATGGCGACCGGCTGCTGTTCGACAAGCTCGAGTTCTCGCTCCCGCGCGGCGGCATCGTCGGCGTGATCGGGCCGAACGGCGCGGGCAAGACCACGCTGTTCCGGATGATCGTCGGGCAGGAAGGGCCCGACGGTGGTGAGCTCACGGTCGGCCGGACGGTGCAGTTGGCCTACGTGGACCAGAGCCGCGACTCCCTGGACGGCGGCAAGACGGTGTACGAGGAGATCTCCGGCGGCCAGGACGAGCTGACGTTCGGCAGCCGGCGGGTGAACGCGCGGGCCTACTGCGCCGGCTTCAACTTCCGCGGCGCCGACCAGCAGAAGCGGGTGACGGATCTCTCCGGCGGCGAGCGGAACCGGGTGCACCTCGCCAAGCTGCTCAAGAGCGGCGGCAACCTGCTGCTGCTGGACGAGCCGACCAACGACCTCGACGTCGACACGCTGCGCGCGCTCGAGGATGCGCTGGTGAACTTCGCGGGCTGCGCCGTCGTCATCAGCCACGACCGCTGGTTTCTCGACCGCATCGCGACCCATATCCTCGCGTTCGAGGGGGACAGCCAGGTGGCGTGGTTCGAAGGCAACTTCCAGGAGTACGCCGCCGACTACAAGAAGCGCACCGGCCAGAGCGTCGATCAGCCGCATCGCCTGCGCTACAAGAAGCTGGTGCATTGACCAACTCGACTTCGACCCTCCCGACTTCCGCTCCGATGACGCCGCCGCAGAGCCGGATCCCGTACCTGCCCGCCCGCATCGAGGGGCTCGCCGCCATCGCGATGAACCTCTTCTGGAGCTGGAGCACCGAGGCGCGCGGCCTGTTCGCGTCGATCGATCCGCTGCTCTGGCATCGCACCCGCCACAACCCGTTCGAGCTGCTGCGCGCCGTGGACCCCGCGCGCATGGCGGCGTGCGCCAGCGACGGCGAGTTCCTCCGCCGCTACGACGAGGTGATGGCGCTGCTGCACGAGGTGCAGAGCGCGCGCGGCACCTGGTACGAGCACCACTACGGCGCGGTGGAGGCACCGCAGATCGCCTACTTCTGCGCCGAGTTCGGGCTGCACAACTCGGTGCCGATCTACTCCGGCGGCCTCGGCGTGCTCGCGGGCGATCATTGCAAGTCGGCGTCGGACCTCGGCGTGCCGCTGGTCGCGGTCGGGCCGTTCTACCAGAAGGGCTACAACGACCAGCGGGTGAACCCGAGCGGCTGGCAGGAAGACTCCGACCAGGAGTTCGACGTCAACTCCACGCCGCTGGTCCGGGTGGAGAGCGCGAGCGGCGAGCCGTGGCTCGCCGTGGTCGACACCGGCGGCCGGCCGGTGCACGTGCAGGCGTGGCGGATGATGGTGGGCCGGGTGCCGCTCTACCTGCTCGACACCAACCTCGAGGCCAACCACCCCGACGACCGCACGCTGATGAACAAGTTGTACGCCGGCGGGCCCGAGCTCCGGCTGCGGCAGGAGTGGATCCTCGGCGTCGGGGGCGTGCGGGTGCTCCGGGCGTTAGGCATCGCGCCGGCGGCGTGGCACGCCAACGAGGGGCATGCGGCGTTCATGATGATCGAGCGGGTGCGGGAGCACGTCGCTGCCGGCCTGTCGTTCGGCGACGCGATCCACGCCGTCCGCGAAACCAGCATCTTCACCACCCACACGCCGGTGCCGGCGGGCCACGACTTCTTCTCCTTCGAGGAGCTGGAGGCGGTGAGCGGCCCGGTGTGGCAGGCGATGGGCGTGAGCCGCGACGAGCTGTTCGGGCTCGGGCTCCATCCGGGCCAGCCCGAGCTGTTTCACATGACGATCGCGGCGATCCGGCTCTCGGCGCGGGTGAACGGCGTGTCGCGCCGGCACGGTCAGGTGTCGCGCAGCCTCTGGCGCGAGCTGTGGCCCAACCGGCCGTGGGAGGCGGTGCCGATCGGGCACGTGACCAACGGCGTGCACCTGCCCACCTGGATGGCGCCGCAGGTGATGGCGCTGCTCGACGAACACCTCGGCCGCGGCTGGCAGCAGCGGCTCGACGACCCCGCGCTGTGGGACCAGATGCTCTCGCTCGACCATGAGGCGCTGTGGCGCGCGCACCTCTCGCTCAAGCAGGTGCTCGGCGCCGCGATCCGCGAGGACGCGCGCGGCCGGTTCGCCCGGCAGCACACCGAGGCGGCCCAGGTCGTCGGCGCCGGCACGCTGCTCGATCCCACCGCGTTCACCATCGGCTTCGCCCGGCGCTTCGCGACCTACAAGCGCGCCAACCTCGTCTTCCGCGATCTCGAGCGGCTGCGCCGGCTGCTCACCGACTCACGTCGGCCGGTGCAGCTCGTCTTCGCCGGCAAGGCGCATCCGGCCGACACGCCGGGGAAGGAAGTCCTCCAGAGCGTCTATCGCTTTACCCGCGACCCTTCGTTCGAGGGCCGCGTCGCGTTTCTGGAAGACTACGACATGCACCTCGCCCACCTGATGGTCCAGGGCGTGGACCTGTGGCTCAACCTGCCGCGGGTCCCGCTCGAGGCGTCGGGTACCAGCGGCATGAAGGCGGCGCTGAGCGGCGTGCCGCAGCTCAGCACGCTCGACGGCTGGTGGCAGGAGGGCTACGACGGCACCAATGGCTGGGCCATTCCACCCGCGGGCGAGGCCGACGACGCCGATGCGGTCGATGCGGAGCGGTGCTATCGTCTGCTCGAGGATCAGATCGTTCCGCTGTACTACACTCGCGACGCGCGTGGGGTCCCGGTCGGATGGGTCGAGCGGATGCGCCACGCGATCCGGCTCGGTGGCGGCCGCTTCACCGCCCGGCGGATGGTCCAGACGTACGTGCGGGAGTATTATGCGCCAGCGACCGCGGGCGACGGCGCGCCCGACGACCCGCCGACGGCATGAGCATCAGGGAGGTGTGGTGGCGGTGGTGCAGCAACCGTACGAGCAACCGGATGACGTCACCGTCGTCCACCTGACGGCGGAGTACTCCCCGTACGCGCGGACGGGCGGACTGGCGGAGGCGGTGAACGGCCTCGCCACCTTCCAGCGCCGCGCGGGGCTGCAGGTGGCGGTGATCATGCCGCTGCACCGCACCGTCCGCGACGAAGCGCCGGATCTCGAACCCGTCGGTCTCCCCTTCACCGTGCAGGTCGGACCCCGCAGCGAAGAGGGGCGCCTCTTCCGGGTTGCGGGCCGCCGCGGCCCCGGTCCCGACGTCTACTTTCTCGAGCACCTCGACTACTTCACCCGCGACGGCCTGTACGGCGAAGGCGGCGTGGACTATCCCGACAACGCTCGGCGCTTCGGCTTCTTCTGCCGCGCGGCGCTGGCCGCGATCCCGCGGCTGACGCAGGGCCCGGTCGTGCTTCACGCGCACGACTGGCACACCGCGCTCGCGCCGCTGTACCTCCGCACCGTGCTCGCCTCGGACCCGCTCGCCGCGACGACCACCACCGTGCTCTCGGTGCACAATCCCGGCTATCAGGGCCACTTTCCCCCGGCGGTGGTGCCCGATCTCGGCATCCCGTGGTCGGTGTACGACTGGACCCGCCTCGAGTGGTACGGCAAGGCCAACTTCCTCAAGGGCGGCATCGCCTACTCCGATGCCGTTATCACCGTGAGCCCGACGCAGGCGGAGGAGCTCAAGACGGCCGAAGGCGGCTTCGGCCTGCACGACGTCTTCCGCGGACTGGGCGACCGGTTCCTCGGCATCATCAACGGCATCGACCAGAGCATCTGGACGCCGGACCGCGACGCGCAGATCACCGCGCCCTACTCGGCCGCGTCGCTCGACGCCAAGCGCCGCTGCAAGACGGCGCTCCAGCGCTCGTACGGATTGCCGCAGCGGCGCAAGGTGCCGCTCTTCGGCTTCACCGGCCGGCTGGTGAAGCAGAAGGGCCTGGACGTGATCCTTCCCGCCACCGAGCTGCTCGGCATCGATGCGCAGTTCGTCTTTCTGGGCAACGGCGACCGCTACTACGCCGACGCGCTCGCCGCCCTCGCCCGCGCGGCACCCGACCGGATCGGCGTCCAGCTGGACTTCACCGACCGCCTGGAGCACCGCCTCATGGCCGGCAGCGATCTCTTCCTCATGCCCTCGGAGTACGAGCCCTGCGGTCTGACCCAGATGCGGGCCCAGCGCTACGGCTCGCTGCCGGTCGCGCGTCGGGTGGGCGGTCTGGTGGACACGATCTGTGATGGGAGGACCGGCTTTCTGTTCGACGGCTACGACGTCGCCGACTTCGAGTCGGCGGTGTTCGGCGCGCTCAGCGTCTTCCAGGACCCGCCGCGCTGGCAGGCGATGATGCGTGCCGCGATGGCGATGGACTGCAGCTGGGAAAGCTCGGCCGAGCGGTACCTCGAGGCGTATCGCGCCGCGGCGGCACGCGGCCGCGGGGCGCGGTGAGCGCCATGGATTTCGTACTCGCGCTCCACAGCCACCTCCCCTACGTGCTCAACCACGGCCGCTGGCCCCACGGCAGCGACTGGATCACCGAGGCGGCGCTCGACACCTACCTGCCACTGCTCGACGCGTTCGGCGCGCTGGCGCGCGAGGACGTTCCGGCACCGGTGACCATCGGCTTCACGCCGGTGCTCGCGAACCAGCTGCGGCATCCCACGTTTGCGCGGGAGATGGAGCTGTTCTTCGCGCAGCGGATCACGGCGTGTGACGAGGCACCGGCGTCGCTCGCGGGCACCGGTGACAGCGACCTGCTGCCGCTGGTCGCGTTCTGGCGCGAGCGGCTGGTGCGGCTCCGCGCGCTGTTCGAGGCGACCGGCCGCGATATCATCGGCGCGTTCGCGGAGCTGGAGCGCGACGGCCGCATCGAGATCATCGGCTCCGCGGCGACCCACGGCTTCCTGCCGCTGCTCGCGCGCGACGAGAGCATCCGGCTCCAGCTCGGCCTCGGCTACGCGGAGCACCGGCGCATTTTCGGACGTGCGCCCGCGGGATGCTGGGTGCCGGAGTGTGCCTACCGTCCGCGCGGACCGTGGCATCCGTGGCCCGATGCGCCGGCATCCGGCGTCCGCCGCGGCATCGAGGAGCACCTCGCCGATGCCGGCTTCCGCTACTTCTTCGTCGACGCGCACCTCGCGGCGGCGGGGCATCCGCTCAATCTCTACGGCGGCCGGCTCGACGAGGAGCCGCAGACCGCGCGCACGGCGGCGATCGCACCGTTTGCCCCGCTCGCGCCGGCGGCGCGCTCGCCGTATCGCGCGTATCGCGTGAGCCACGCGTTCAGCTCCGGTGACGTGTCGGTGTACGTGCGCGATCCGCGCGCCTCATCGCAGGTGTGGAGCCGCTCCGAGGGCTATCCGGGCGACGAGTGGTACCTCGAGTTCCACAAGATGCGCTGGCCCGGCGGCCTCAAGCTCTGGCGCGTGAGCGAGGCCGGCAGCGATCTCGGCGCCAAGGGGCGCTACGATCCCGCGCACGCGCTGGAGCGGGCCCGCTCGCACGCCGGCCACTTCAGCGGCCTGCTCCGGCGCATCGCGGCGGACGACCGCAACCGCAAGAGCGGTGTGGTGGCCGCGCCGTTCGATACCGAGCTGTTCGGGCACTGGTGGTTCGAAGGGCCCGACTTCATCGCCGACCTGTACCGCACGCTCGCCGCGCAGGACACGGTGCGGCCGACCACCGGCAGCAAGCACCTGCACGACGCGCCGCCGCAAGTCGCCATCCGCCTGCCGAGCGGCTCGTGGGGTGCCAACGGCGACTTCAGCATGTGGCTGGGCGAGCAGACCGCGTGGACCTGGGAGCGGATCTGGGCCCTGGAGCAGATGTTCTGGGACATCGCGCCGGCCGCGCTCGCCGACCCCGCCGCGCACCCGGTGCTGGAGCAGGCGGCGCGCGAGCTGCTCCTGGCGCAGTCGTCCGACTGGCAATTCATCATCAGCACCGGCCACGTCGTGGACTACGCCGAGCGGCGCTTCCGCGAGCACTGCGACGACACCGAGTCGCTGGTCAAGGCGCTCATCGCGGGCGGGAGCGCGCTCGACGCGGCGGGGCGCCGCGCCGAGGAGCTGCACCGCCGCGACGACCTCTTTCCCGTGGTGCTCCCCGCCATCGCCGCCGCGGTGAGCGGCTCGCGCGCGCTCGCCGTCGGCTGAGTCGATGGAGCCGATCCGCTTCGTCTTCGGCCTGCACTTCCACCAGCCGGTCGGCAATTTCGATTACGTCTTCGAGCAGCACGTGGCCGACGTCTACCGCCCGCTGCTCGACCGTCTCGCCGAGCGCAGCTTCGTCCCCGCCGTCCTGCACCTCTCCGGTCCGCTGCTCGATTGGCTCGAGGCGCACGACACCCGCTACCTCGACGACCTCGGCCGGCTGGTGAGCGACGGCCGGATCGAGCTGCTGCTCTCCGGCTACTACGAGCCGGTGCTGGCGTCGCTCCCGCGCGCCGATCGCGTCGAGCAGATCGGCTGGATGCGCGAAGCGATCCGGCGTCGCTTCGGCGTCGAGGCGAGCGGCCTCTGGCTCACGGAGCGGGTGTGGGAGCCGGAGCTCGCCGCCGATCTCGCCGACGCCGGGGTGCGCTACGCGCTGGTGGATGACCGCCACTTCCTCGTCACCGGCTTTGCGCCGGAGCAGCTCCACGCGCCCTGGCTCACCGAGTCGGATACCAAACGCGTCGCCCTCTTTCCGATCGACGAGCGGCTCCGCTATCTCATCCCATTCCGCCCGCCGGAGGAAACCGCGGAGTATCTCCGGACGCTCCGCGCCGACGGCCACCGGCTCGCCGTGCTGGCGGACGACGGCGAGAAGTTCGGCGGCTGGCCCGGTACGCGAGAATGGGTGTACGAGCGTGGCTGGCTCAACCAGTTCATGGACGCGATCGAAGCCCAGGTTCACGCCGGCGAAGTGCGGCTCAGTCGGCTGGACGACGCGCTCGCGCACGTGCCGTGCGCCGGACTGGCGTATCTGCCGACGGCATCGTACCGCGAGATGGAGAGCTGGTCGCTCCCGCCCGACGCCGCGCTCCGCCTCACGCGGCTCGAGCGCGACCTCGGCGCCGAGCGGATGGAAGGTCCCGACGGCGCGCTCGTGCGCGGCTCGCACTGGCGCAACTTCCTGACGAAGTACCCCGAGTCGAACCGCATGCACAAGAAGATGCAGGCGCTCTCGACCCTCTCGCGGCAGCGGGGCGACCCGCCCGAAGCGCGGCGCGCCATCGGCCGCGCGCAGTGCAACGACGCGTACTGGCACGGCGTGTTCGGCGGGCTCTACCTGCCGCACCTGCGCGAGGCGGTCTGGCGCAATCTCGCCGACGCCGAGCGCATCCTGCGGCGGGACGAAGCGATCGAGGTGGACGAGACGGACGTCGATGCCGACGGACACGCGGAGCTGTGGGTGCACTCGTCGGCGTTCAGCGCCGTCATTAGCCCGCGGCGCGGCGGCGCGCTCGAGGAGTTCACCCGCTTCATCGAAGGCACCAACTTCGCGGACGTGCTCACGCGCCGGCGGCAGGCGTATCACGATGCTGCACTGGAACGCGGCGCGGCGGCGCACGGGGTCGAGGGCGGCACGCCGAGCATTCACGACATCGAGGAGTCGGTGACGCTGGACGAGCGGCCACCGGTGGATGCGGAGGAGCGGGCGATGGCGACGGAGCGGGTGCTGGCGCGCGACCTCGACTTCAACCGCTACGCGCGCGGTGCCTATCCGGCGGTGCGGAGCTGGGCCCGGGAGCAATTCCATCATCGCGTCGAGCTGTCGCACGCGGCAGTGGAGCTGGTGCTCACGTCGCCGCTCACGGCGGGGAGTGTGCCGGAGCTGGAGAAGCGGATTCGGTTCGGCGCCGACGGCTCGCTCGCGCTTGCCTGGAGCTGGCCGCCGTCGCTCGCGGCGCCGGACGATCTGTTCGCCGTCGAGCTGTCGCTCTTCCGTGCGTTGGAAGCCGTGCCGTCACCCGAGGCCGAGCGCTGGGCCTATCCGGTCGAGACGGTGGCCAAGAGCGAGCGGGGGCTGGACCGGACGCGCCAGGGCGAGTCCATCACCTTCCGCTGGCCCGTAGCCGCAGGCGAGGCGCGGCTCGAGCTGCGGTGAGCTGAGACCGGAAAGGGACGACCAAGTCACCCTGGTCGGCCCGTCCGGTCGCCGCCGCCGATGGCGCCTCGCTCCGGATTACCGGATCGTCAGGCCCGCTACGTAGACTTCTTGGGCTCCGGCGCCGGATGGGCGGCCTTCTTGGCCGGTGGTCCGGCCGGCTTAGCGGCTGCCCGCCCCGGCTTTGGAGCGGGCGCGGCTTGGCCCGTGATCGCCGCCGATGCGCCGGGACCCGCAGCGGACGTGAGCGCGGCGGACGGGCTCACCGCTGGCCCGGCAGCAGCCGGCGCCGCGACCGGCGCGACGGCAGCCGCCGCAGCGGCCGGTGCGGGGACCGGCGCGGCCACCGCTGAGTTCGCCGCAGGCGTCATGGGAGCTGCCGCCGCGGGCGCCGGCGCACACGGCGCAGCTCCGTTCGCGGTCGCTCCGGGTGCGGCCGCTGCATTGGCACTCGCCGCATTCGCCGCCTGCTTCTTGTGGCCGAACAGCGAGCGGATGTTCGACACCGTCGCCGCCGCGTTCGACACGGCGGCCGGCGGCTGGGCGCCGGCCGAGCCGGCCAGCCCCGCAACGGTGCCCGCGACGCCGCCGGCGCACGGCGCCGGAGTCACCCCGCCGCTCGCCAGCGCCTTCGTGACGCCGCTCGCCACCGGCACCACCGTCGGACCGCCGCCCCCTGCGCCGTCCGCCAGGCCCTGGAACCGCAGTGGGTACTCCCCGCCGAGCGCGTGCTGGTTGCCGGGCAGCGTCGTGATCTCGCTGACGCTCAACGCCAGCTCGAAGCGGCTGCCGATCGGATCCTGCGCGCCGGGTCGCCAGAGCAGCTCGAAACGCGCGTCCCCCCAGCTCCCCGGCCGCAGCACGAACTTCGGGTCCATCGCGTTGCCGCTCACGAGACCGATGCCGCGATACGCGTTGGCGTACGGATTGGGCGCGTAGCGGTTGCCCTGGTCGTCGAGCGCGAGCCCCGACCCGTTCACGTAGCCGAGAATGAGCTGCTCGGAAGTCTTGTTCTGGAAGCGCACGGTCGCATCGATCACCTTGAACCCGTTCTGCGCCACGGTGACGCGGAACTCGGTGATCGCCGCCGCGAAGATCGGCGTGTCCATGCACGACGGCTGACTCCCGCAGGCGGATGCCGCGGGTGCTGCCGCGGGGGCGCCCTGCCCCGGGTTGGCTGCCTCCTGCGCGCGGCCGATGGTCGCGACCAGCAGGAGCAACGGCGACAGCATCGCTGAACGAGCGCCTTGTCTCATGGCGACTGCCTCCTTCCAATGCGGATGTGGGTCTGCGACTCAACCGGGTTCGCTCGATTGCAGTGCGCAGAACCCGCGGAAGGACCGTCACCGGGCCGCGGAGACCCCGAAAAGCGACGATGCCCCCGACCGGTGCGGTCGGGGGCATCGAGCAAGTAGAGCGGTGCCGCGCGCGCGCCAGCCGCTACTCCCGCAGCGCGGGTCGGCCCGCGTGGATCTTGCCGTCGGCGCGGCCTTTCACGTAAGCGTAGATCTCATTGATCTTGTCCATCCCGAGGCCGAGCGCGCACCACGACGGCATGCCCTTGGCCGGCCGCCCGGCGCACACGGTGGCGATGAACGCCTCCTTCGTCGGGATGGTCCCGCCTTCCTTCAATGAGACGACCAACGCCGGCGCAAACGAGCTGCCCACGGCGTACTCGCCGTGACAGCGCGAGCAGTTGAGCTCGAACTGCTTCCAGCCCTGGTACGCGTCCGTCGCCAACGTGTCGAGCGGCGCCGGGTGATACTTGTCGTGCAGCTCGCCGCCGGCGTCCGCGCTTGATGGGGCCGGTGCCGGCGCCTGGGCCGATGGCTGCTTGGCGGCCTTGCTCGTATCGGTGTCCGCCGCCGCGCCGGCCGTCGCCGTCGCCGCCGGGGCGGCGGCCTCGCCGGGCCGAACCGCGCGTGCCGTGTCGCGCCGCGACGGCTTCGCGGCGGGCGGCGCCGCGCGTGTGTGATGCGCCCGCTGCGCGGTCGCGCCGCTCTTCGCGCTATCGCGCTTTGCGCTGTCGCTCGTTGAGCCGTTGCCTGTCGTGCCCGCCGACCCGGCGGGTGCGCGCTTGCTGGTGTCGGCCATCGACTGGCTCGGCGCCGGCGCTGCGGCCGGGGTTGCGGCGCTCTCGCTCGGTGCCGGCGTCGAGCTCACCGCTACGCCGGTATCCGCCGTGCGCGCGCTGTCGCTCCGGCCCCCGCCGCTGCACGCGGCCAGGACGAGCACAGCGGTGACGCCGGCGAAACGATGCAGGGATACGTCCATGCGACTCCTCCGTCGGATGACCCCGGCCGCACCGGGGGTCTGGCAATTTCGCACCGCCCGGTGCGGCAACCCGTGACAGCTGTCACCAGCGTCCCGCGGCGCGGGACCGGGTGGTTCCGGGAATCCACCCGACTATCTTTGCGCCCATGAGCGCCCCCGCCCCCGACCAGCGCATCCGCCTCGGACTGGTGCAGATGCGCTGCGGTGAAGACCCGGCCGAGAACTTCGACAAGGCCGTCGCCGGCCTCCGCGAAGCCGCACGCCGGGGCGCGCACATCGTCTGCCTCCCGGAGCTGTTCCGCAGCCAGTACTTCTGCCAGCGCGAAGACCACGACTTCTTCCGGCTCGCCGAACCGGTGCCGGGGCCGAGCACCGAGCGGCTCGGCGCGCTCGCCGGCGAGCTCGGCGTCGTCATCATCGCGTCGCTCTTCGAGAAGCGAGCGGAGGGCCTGTATCACAACACCGCCGCGATTCTCGACGCCGACGGCACGTATCTCGGGAAGTACCGGAAGATGCACATTCCCGACGACCCGCAGTTCTACGAAAAGTTCTACTTCACTCCCGGCGATCTCGGCTTCCGCAGCTGGGACACGCGGTTCGGCCGGATCGGCGTCCTGGTCTGCTGGGACCAGTGGTACCCGGAGGCCGCGCGCCTCACCGCACTGAGCGGCGCCCAGATCCTCTTCTACCCGACCGCGATCGGCTGGCACCCGACCGAGAAAGCTGAGCACGGCGAGCAGCAGAGGAGCGCGTGGGAAACGATCCAGCGCAGCCACGCGATCGCCAACGGCGTGTACGTCTGCGCGGTGAACCGCGTCGGCCACGAGGGCGAGCCGGCGCCCGGCGGCCTGGAGTTCTGGGGCGACAGCTTCGTCGCCGATCCCGGCGGCCGCATCCTGGCGCAGGCCGGCCAGGACGAGGCGGTGCTCACCGCCGACATCGATCTCGGCAAGGTGGACCTGAGCCGCACCCACTGGCCGTTCCTGCGCGACCGCCGCATCGACGCCTACGCCGACATCTGCCGCCGCTACCTCGACTGACGTGGCGCCGCCAACTCCTGCCCGGCTCGGTTACCGCATGCCGGCCGAGTGGGAGCCGCACCGCGGCACCTGGCTGAGCTGGCCGCACAAGGAGGCCTCGTGGCCCGGCAACTTCGCGCCAGTGCCCGGCATCTTCGCCCAGATCGTCCGCCACCTCGCGCCTGACGAGGAGGTCCACATCAACGTGGCCGGCCCGGCGATGGAGGCCGACGTGCGCGCCGGCCTCCGCCGCCGCGGCGTGGACACAGCGAACGTCTTCTTTCATCACAACCCCACCAACGACGCGTGGTGCCGCGATCACGGCCCCATCTTCCTCCAGCGCGCCGTGAACGGCCGGCGCGAGGAGGCGATCGTCGACTGGGGCTACAACGCGTGGGGCGACAAGTACCCGCCCTACGACCTCGACGACGTCGTGCCCGAGCGCATCGCGGCCGAGTACGGGCTGCCCCTGTTCCAGCCGCGCATCGTGATGGAGGGCGGATCGCTCGACGTGAACGGTCGCGGCACGCTCCTCACCACCGAGGCGTGCCTGCTCAACCCCAACCGCAACCCGGAGCTGTCGCGCGCCCGGATCGAGCGCTACCTCGCCGATTACCTGGGCGTCCGCAACATTCTCTGGCTCGGCGACGGCATCGTGGGCGACGATACCGACGGCCACGTGGACGATCTCACCCGCTTCGTCGACCCGCGTACCGTCGTCACCGTCGTCGAGGACGATCCTTCCGATCCGAATTACGAACCGCTGAAGGAGAACCTCCAGCGGCTCCGGACCATGACCGACCAGGACGGCGACCCGCTGCGCGTCGTCACCCTGCCGATGCCGCGGCCGGTCGTGCGCGAGGGCCAGCGGCTACCCGCGAGCTACGCCAATTTCTACATCGCCAACCGGGTCGTGCTCCTGCCGGCGTACGACCCGGAACGCGACGCCGTCGCCGAACGAACCTTGCAGGCGCTCTTCCCCGACCGCCGCGTCGTCGCCATTGACTGCACCGATCTCGTGTGGGGCCTCGGCGCGTTCCACTGCGTCACCCAGCAGTGGCCCGCGCTGAGTCCGGCCGCCTGATCAGGACTTGGTCCAGCTCCCTACCATGCCGGCGCGGCGATTGCCGCAGCCATCCATCCCGACGCCGGCCACGCTGAGCTGATCGTCGGTGCGGTTGAGCACGTAGCGGGCGGCTTCCTTCTGACAGGAGGCGCCGGCCGTGTCGGCGGGGAAGACGAGCGTATCGCCACTGAACGTCGCCTTGCCCTGCATGTCCACCGAGTCCGGCCAGCGCGGCGAGGGCAACATGAGCTCGAGCTTGCCGTCGGACGCAAGCTTCATCTGGACCTCGCCTTCACCCGAAAGATCGCGCTTCCAGGTGCCGGCGTACTTGCTCCCCTCCCCGCCGCATGCGAGCAGCACGACCACCGAGGCAAGCGACACGACCGTGGAGCGACGAAGAAGGACAGGCATAGCGCAGATTCCTCCAGAGATGATGAGACCGTGCTTCACAGATAGCTCAGCCACCAGTCGCGGCGGCGCGCCTTCACGCCGGCGAACCAGCGGCAGAGCGGGTACAACGCCACGACCACCCCGATCCACACGGCGTAGGCGACGCCGAGGCTTGCTCCCGCCTCGTGCGGATAGAACGGCCACACCACGAGAAACGTCCGGACCGGGAAGCCGCGCGCGACGCCGAACGCGAGCGACACCAGGTGGATCAGCGCGAGGTGCACGACGTAGTAGAGGAACGGGACGCGGCCGTACACCGTGACGACTCGCGCGAGCCGGCCCCGCGCCCGCTCCAGCAGCGGCAGCAGGGCGATCACCGGACCGAGCGTCATGAGCAGGTAGAGGAGCGATGGCGGGTACTTCGTCGTGTCGAGGAACGAGAGAAGCGTGAACACGCCGCTGCCTTGCGGGGTCCATGGCGACGGATCGCCGTAGACGTTGACCAGCCGCAACGCGATGAACGCCGCCGTGAGCGCCAGTCCCAGCCGCAGGAGCGTGCGCCGTCGCTCGGCCTCGGGCCGCAGCAGCAGCGCTCCGAAGGCGTAGCCCGCCGCCATGACGCCGATCCATGGAATCAACGGGTAGAGGACGGGCAGCTTCGGCTGGTGCAGCAGGGCGACGATCCAGTCGCGGACCGACGCGCCGGCGAGCGTCGCGGACGCCAGGGGCGCCCCGGCAGCGGTCGCGTTCGTCGGGCTCGAGATGTGAATGCCGTCGAACAGGTTGTGCAGCGCGATCATGCCGACGCCGAATGCCGCGATCGCGGCCGTCGGCAGACGGATCAGCCCGGCGAGCACGATCATCGACACGCCGATGACCCAGATCACCTGCAGGACCCAGAACCGGTAATCGAAGTTGAATGCCCAGGCGAACCGGACCACCGTGAGCTCGATGACGACGAGCCAGAGACCGCGGGTGAGCAGCAGCCGCGCGAGCTGACGCGGAGTCCGTCCACGCCGGCCCGAGAGGAACGCGCCGGTGCCCGCCAGAAACACGAACGTCGGCGCGCAGAAGTGGGTGATCCAGCGGGTGAAAAACAGCGCCGGCGTGGTGTGGGCGAGGTCCTCCGGCGGGAACTGCGGCGCCATCATGAAGTCGCGTGCATGGTCCAGCGCCATCACGATCATCACGACGCCACGCAGCAGGTCGACGCTGTCCAGCCGCCGCGGGCCGGGGAGTGGCGCAGCGGGACGGGCGGATGCGTCGTGCGGGAGCGCGGCAGTTGCCATGCAACGTCTCCGCTGCGGGGGCGATCGGCAGTGCGGGTGCGGCTCGGGGCGTTCGACTCAAGATGTAAAGCGGCGGCCCCCTTCGCCAGAGGCCGGAGGATGCGATGGCGGCGCGCCGCCTCAGGTCAGCGCGCCGTCACGCCGCGCAGGATCTCCCACACGACCAGCGCCGCCGCACGAGCCGTGCACCCACTGCCATCGAGCGGCGGCGCCAGCTCCACCACGTCGCACGAGGTGACCGCCGCGGTCCGTCCCGCGAGGTACGCCGCCTCGAGCACGAGCGCGAGCGGAAGCCCCGCGGGATTCGGCGCGCTGACGCCGGACGCCGCGGCCGCCTCGAGGACGTCGAGATCGAACGACACCAGCGCGGGCGCCGCGAGCCGCGCGTACAGCTCGCGGATCAGCATCGGCGTCACCTCGTCGCGCAGCACCGCACGCCCGCGTACCCGCACATACCCGAGGTGCGCGGCTGCAGTCGCATGCGCGGCGAGACCCGCGACCGTATACCGCCGCGCCGGCGCGGTCGGGTGCTCCAGCGCCTGCCGGAACGGTGAGCCCGAGTGCCCGCGCCCGTCGTGCAGCGGCCGTACGTCCGGATGCGCGTCCCAGTTGAGCAGCTCGGGCGCGCTGCCGCGATAGCCCAGGAAGTGGCCGTAGGTCGTTTCGTGCCCGCCGCCGAGCACGACGACGAACGTGCCCGCGGCGAGCAGCGGCGCGACGGCGTCGCCCAGCGCCGCCTGGTCCCGCTCGAGATCGCCGGTGACGGCGACGTCGCCGAGATCAGCGGTGCGCCCAAGGAGCGCGGCAAATGCCTCGGGCGCGCGAGCGTCGGGTGTCATCCGGTGCAGCGCGGCGCGGATCGCCGCTGGCCCGGCGGCCGCACCGGTGCGACCGCCGTTCCGCCGCACTCCTTCATCCGACGGGAATCCGATCAGCACCGCCGCGGGCGTAATGCCGTCACGCACCCCGCGGCCCAGCAACTCGCCGATGCGCGGATCGTCGCTCACGCCGCCCGCCACACCGTCCGCCCGCCGATCACCGTGCGCACGCAGGCATTCGGCCGGAAGTGGTAGAGCCAGTGGTTCACGTCCGGCGCATCGATCACCGCGAAGTCGGCGGCCTTGCCCGGCTCGAGCGAGCCGATGCGCTGGTCGAGGCCGAGCGCGCGCGCGGCGTACAGCGTGGCGCCCTTGAGCGCTTCGGCGGGCGTCATGCGCTGGAGCGTGCACGCCAGCGTCAACGCGAGCGGGAGGTGCCAGCTCGGTGCCGAGCCGGGATTGAAGTCGGTGGCGACGGCGACCGGCACGTCGGCCTCGATGAAGGCGCGCGCCGGCATCGGCCGCTGGGCGAGATAGAGTGTCGCGAGCGGCAGACTCACCGCGACCGTGCCGGCCGCGGCCATCGCCGCGATCCCCGCGGCCGACGCATGCTCCAGGTGGTCCGCCGAGATGGCGCCGATCGCAGCCGCGAGCGCGGCACCGCCGCCGTCGCTCAGCTGATCCGCGTGCAGCTTGGCGAGGAGGCCAGCCGCCATGGCCGTGCTCAGAACCTCGTGCGCCTCGTCCGTCGAGAACGCCGCCTCCTCGACGAAGACGTCGCAGCAGCGCGCGAGTCCCGCCGCCGCGATCTCCGGAATCAGCGACAGCACCAGCTCGACGTACGCCCGCCGCCGGTCGCGATACTCCGGCGGCACCACGTGCGCGCCGAGATACGTCGCCACGATCCGCGCGGGGCCGCGCCGGGCCAGCGCGCGATACACGCCGAGCAGCCGGAGTTCCGTCTCGCGGTCCAGGCCATAGCCACTCTTGCATTCGACCGTCGTGACACCGAGCGCCGTCATCTGCTCGAGAAAACCGGCGGCGCGGCTCATGAGCGCATCCTCGGCCGCGTCACGGGTCGCGCGCACCGTGCTGAGGATGCCCCCGCCGGACCGCGCGATGTGCAGATAGCTCTCGCCCGCGATCCGGCGCGCGAATTCATCCGCGCGCCAGCCCGCGAAGGCAAGATGGGTGTGGCAATCGACCAGACCCGGGATCACCAGCCGCCCGCGCGCGTCGCGCCGCTCTGCGGTCGCGTGATTCGCCGGCAGCTCGGACTCGGGCCCGGTCCAGAGAATCCGGCCCTCGTCCCACACCATCGCGGCGTCGCGAATGCCGTTGATCTCGCCCTGGCCTCCATCGGCCCGGCACGTCGCGAGCAGCCCGATGTTGTGGAGCAGCAGCATCAGAAGTTCGTGGTGCTCTCTTCGGCGACGAGAAAGACCGGCGGCCCGCCGGTCGAAATGGAAATGGCGTGGGCCACCGCGCGCTGCGCCGGCGCGCCGCCTGCCGCGGCCTCAAGCGCCTGCATGGACGGGAAGTGCAGCTCCGCGATGCGCGCGTACGGCGCGGGACTGCCGTCCGCCGTCCCGGTGATGCGGGTCGCCACGAACTTCGTCATGCCCTTGAAGTTCTCCGCCGTCACCATCGGCGTATGCTCGTCCCGATAGGCCCGCTCGAACGCGGCCGAATCGCGGGGAGCCGGATACAGGACAACCAGCTTCGCTCCTGCCATACTGCCTCCGTTGTTACGGTGATCATGCTGCGCCCGACCGGGGTCATCCTCTCTTTTTTTCAACCGGTGATCATGGGCAGGTCCACGCCGCGCTCGCGCGCCGTCTCGATCGCGAGCGGGTAGCCGGCGTCGGCGTGACGCATCACACCACTACCCGGGTCCGCCGTGAGCACCCGCGCCAGTCTCCGGTCGGCCGTCTCGGTGCCGTCGGCGACGCACACCATGCCGGCGTGAATCGAGTAGCCGATCCCCACGCCGCCGCCGTGATGCAGCGACACCCAGCTCGCGCCGCAGGCGGTGTTGAGCAGCGCATTGAGCAGCGGCCAGTCGGCGATCGCATCGGAGCCGTCCAGCATCGCCTCGGTTTCCCGGTTGGGTGACGCCACCGAACCGGTGTCGAGGTGGTCGCGGCCGATCACGATCGGCGCCCGCACCTTCCCGTGCCGCACCAGCCAGTTCATCCGCGCCCCCATCTCGGCCCGCTCCCCGTACTCGAGCCAGCAGATTCGCGCCGGCAGTCCCTGGAAGTGCACCTTGCTGCGCGCCTGGCCGATCCAGCGCGCCAGCGCCTCGTTCCTGGGGAATGTCGCGAGCGCCGCATCGTCGGTCGCCGCGATGTCGCGCGGATCGCCCGAGAGCGCGGCCCAGCGGAATGGCCCCGCACCGCGGCAGAAGAGCGGCCGGATGAACTCGGGCACGAAGCCCGGAATCCGGAACGCCTCGCGCATCCCGCGATGGTCCGCGACCTGCCCTCTCAGATTGTTCCCGTAATCGAAGGTGACGGCGCCCTTCGCCTGGAGCGCGAGCATCGCCTCGACGTGCTGCACCATGGAGTCGAGCACCCGCGCCTCGTAGCCCGCGCGGTCGGCCTCGCGCAGCTCCGCCGCCTCCGCCAGCGACACGCCGGCCGGGATGTAGCCGACGCGCAGGTCGTGCGCCGAGGTCTGGTCGGTGAGCACGTCAGGCACGACGCCGCGCCGCGCCAGCGCCGGCAGCACCTCCGCGATGTTGCCGACGAGCCCGATGCTGAGCGCCCGGCGCTCCCGCTTCGCCGCATCGAGCGCGCGGAGCGCCGCGTCGAGATCGGTCTCGAGCCGGTCGCAGTAGCCGGTGTCCACCCGCCGCCGGATCCGCTCCCCGTCCACCTCGACGCCCAGAAACACGGCGCCGTTCATCGTCGCCGCGAGCGGCTGTGCTCCCCCCATGCCGCCGAGCCCGGCGGTGACCACCAGCCGTCCCGCGAGGCTGCCGCCGAAATGCTGCCGCGCGCACTCGGCGAACGTCTCGTAGGTCCCCTGGAGGATGCCCTGCGTCCCGATGTAGATCCAGCTTCCCGCCGTCATCTGCCCGTACATCGTGAGGCCGAGCGCGTCCAGCCGGCGGAACTCGTCCCACGTCGCCCAGCGCGGCACCAGATGCGCGTTGGCGATCAGCACTCGCGGCGCTTCCTCGTGAGTGCGGAACACACCGACCGGCTTGCCGCTCTGCACCAGCAGCGTCTCGTCGTTCCCCAACCGCCGGAGCGTCTCCACGAGCTTCTCGTAGCAGGCCCAGTCGCGCGCCGCCTTCCCGCCTCCGCCGTATACGATCAGCTCGTCCGGCCGCTCGGCGACGGCCGGATCGAGGTTGTTCATGAGCATGCGCAGCGCCGCCTCCTGGTGCCAGCCCTTGCACGAGAGCGTGGTGCCGGTGGGCGCATGGATCGGATGGGGTGCGAGCGTGGTCATGAGCGGGGCGACGGGTTCGAGTCGGCCGAAACGTACCCGCGCCGGGAGCCGCAATCCACCCGCGGCGCGGGCGGTGCGCCCTTCCGCCCTGCAACCCTCCCGCCGATCCTTCCATCCAACCAACCGCGATGAGAACCCACGGCATCGGAGCGGCGACGCTGGAGCGAGAGCACGGCATCGAGCAGGTCGAATCGGAAGCGGCGGACGTCGCCCTCGCCACCAGCGGGGACCCGCACGCCTTCGAGCGGCTCTACCGCGCCCACGTCGCCCGGATCCACAGTCTGGTGCGGCGGATGCTGACCGAGGATGACGCCGAAGAGGTCACGCAGGACGTCTTCGTTCGCGCGTGGCAGAAGCTCACGACGTTTCGGGGCGAGTCGGCGTTCGGCACCTGGCTGCACCGGCTCGCGGTCAACGTGGTCCTCGCCCGACGTCAGGCGCTCGGCACCCGGCGGGGACGCTACCACGCCGACGACAGCCCGCTGGCCGCGGTGCCGACCCCGCGACGGAAGCACCTCGAGCTGTCGGTGGACTTCGAGACCGCGCTCGACCGGCTGCCGGACGGCGCCAGAGAGGTGTTCGTGCTGCACGACGTCGAAGGCTACCGGCACGAGGAAATCGCCGACATGCTCGGCGTCGCTACCGGGACCACCAAGTCGCAACTGCACCGGGCGCGCATGGCGCTCCGGGTTCATCTGGAGCGATAGCGATGACACACGGCGCGACGCGCGATCCCTGGACCGACCGGCTCTCCGAATACCTCGACGACGAGCTGCCCGACGGCGAGCGCCGCCGGCTCGAGGCGCACCTCGCCGGCTGCGCCGATTGCACCGGTGTCCTCGATGAACTGCGTTGGGTGGTAGGCCGGGCCCGTGCCCTGGACGATCGCCCGCCCGCCAGCGATCTGTGGCCCGGCATCGCGGCGAAGATCGGCGCGCCCGCCGCCCGGCGCCGGCTGCTGTTCTCGGTTCCGCAGCTGCTTGCGGCCGGCATCGCGCTCATGCTCCTGTCCGGTGGGATGGTCTGGACGCTGCTCCATCGTCAGGCGGCGACGATGCAGGTCGCGGCGCATCCGCCGGTCGCCGCACCGGGAGCGCCGACCGTCGTTCCCGTCGGTCTCGGCGGCGTGGACTCGGCGACGCAGACGTATGATCGTGCGGTCGCCGATCTCCAGACCGTGCTGACCCAGGGACGGGGCCGGCTCGACACCGCCACCGTCAGGGTGCTGGAGAAGAACCTCAAGCTGATCGACCGCGCCATCGCCGATGCGCGCGCCGCCGTCCGGGCCGATCCGGCCAGCGCCTATCTCAACCAGTATCTCATGCGGACGATGCAGCGGAAGATGGAACTGCTGCGGAACGCCGCCGTTCTCGTTTCGGCTCAGAGCTGAAAGGACCGATCGTGCTCCTCGCACTCACGCTCGCCGCGCTCCTCGCTTCCGGGCCGGACACCACCGTCGCCGTGCAGAAGGGCCAGCGGCTCGAGCTCGGCGTGCATCACGGCGACGTCACCGTGCAGACCTGGAGCCGCAGCGCCGTCCGGGTACAGCTCGACGCCGACGAGGACGACGCCCGGGTCCGGATCGACGCCTCCGGCGGAACCGTCTCGCTCGGCGCCGTCGGCCGTTGGGGCGCGCCGGTTCAGGCGGACTTCACCATCACGGTGCCGACCTGGATGGCGCTCGCCATCAACGGCGTCGAGAGCGACGTGAAGGTGGACGGCGTGCAGGCCCCCATCGCGGTGGAGACCGTGAACGGCGACGTGACGGTGCACGGCGGCGACGGCGTGGTGACCCTGCACTCGGTCGAGGGCGACGTGGCGCTGACCGGGGCGCGGGGTCGGATGGACGTCCAGTCGGTCAACTCCGACGTGAGCGTGAGCGACGCTCAGGGCGACATCGCCGCGCAGTCGGTCAACGGCTCGGTGCAGTTGGTCGGGATTCAGTCGCAGAACGTGGACGCGAGCAGCGTGAACGGCGACATCACTTACCGCGGCACGGTGCAGAGCGGCGGGCGCTATCACGTCACCACGCACAACGGCGACATCCGCTTTGGCATGCCGGAAGGCGCCGGCGCCGTGGTCTCGGTCTCCACCTTCCAGGGCGACTTCGAGTCCGGCTTCCCGGTCACGCTCACCAAGCCTAACGGCAGGAACTTCAGCTTCACCGTCGGCGGCGGCGGGGCGCGGGTCGAGCTGGAGTCGTTCCAGGGCACCATCCGCCTCGAGCGCCCCGGCTCGGGCGAGAGCCCCCGCCACCGCTGATCGTTCGTTCCCCACCCGCTCACACCCGGAGAGACCGATGCTCGTCCTGCTCTCGCTGGCCACCGCGCTGGCGCTCGCGCCGGCCCGCGCCGGCGGCCCCACCGACGACTTTCACTGGCACGGGGTGATCGCGAAGGGTCGCACACTGGAGATCCGCGGCATCAACGGCGACGTCATCGCGACCGCCGCGAAGGGCAACGAGGCCGAGGTGAGTGCCACCAAGCGCGCGCGCCACGGCGACCCCGCGAGCGTCGAGATCCGGGTGGTGCAGGACGAAGGCGGTGTGCTGATCTGCGCGGTGTATCCCGGCTCCCGCGGCGAGAACGGCTGCGACCGGAATCGCCGCGGCTCCCATGACGACAACAACGACGTCGAGGTCAACTTCACCGTCGCGGTTCCGCCCGGTGTGAAGTTCGTCGGCGGGACGGTGAACGGCGCCGTTCGGGCCACCGGCCTCGATGCCGATGCCCGCGCCGCCACGGTGAACGGCGACGTGGAGGTCGCCACCCGCGGCACCGCGGAGGCGACCACTGTGAACGGCAGCGTACACGTGGCGATGGGCCGCGCCGACTGGAGCGGCAGCCTCGACCTCAGCACCGTGAACGGCGACATCACCGTGGACCTTCCAGCCGGCCCGAGCATGGAGGTCCGCGCCAGCACCACCAACGGCGATCTCGAATCCGACTTTCCCCTCACCATTCAGGGTCGCTTCGGGCCGCGGCGGCTCACCGGCACCATCGGGCAGGGCGGCCGAACCCTCTCGCTCGACACCGTGAACGGCAGCATCCATCTCCATCAGGCCCGCTAGCGTCTTTGCCGCAAATTGACCGAAGGAGGCGCCTGAGCGGCCCAATCGCCGTCTCAGGCGCCTCGTCTTTCGACAGCGACCCTCGCCGCCAGGCGTGCGCCGTCCTGCATCCTCGACCGCGCCTCTCCCGTAAGCGCGTGGCGCGCAAGTAACTCTTCCGTTCGTCTCGCGTTACAAATGGAATCCGCGCGCCCTGTCGAGCCGTCGCAGGCCGCGACAGCGCGGCCGCTGTCACGGAAACGTACGGCAAGATCCCTCACATTTTCGACAGTGCGTCGTAAGTTGGCACGCCGCTTGACTTCGCCCCCCGCCCGACCGTTTGCTCGGTCGCTCTTTCGAGTGAGTATCGGCAGGCCAGCAGCCAACCCTTAGCGGCGGAGTCCTCTGATGCATCGGTTCCTGAAGTCCACGGCGGCCAGCCTCGCCTTCGCGGCGCTCGCGGCCGGTACCGCCCACGCGCAGGCGGGCACCACCTCCAACCTCGCGCAGGTCAACCTGAGTGCGAACAAGCCGGTCGAGCTCGCGGTCGCCATCAACTCCGGCGGCACCCAGAGCATCGCGACGATGGTGGACGGCGCGCTCAACAACTTCACCGGCGGTCCGGTGGACGTGACCACGTCATGGAACCTGACCGGCGGCACCACGGTCTCGCTGGTCGGCTGGTTCGCCACGCCGGCATCCGCCATGAGCAACGGCACCACGAACATCGCGTCGGGCCGCCTCCAGGGCTGTCTCAAGGCGTTCGCGAGCTGCACCGCGGCCGACTGGGCGCCGTTCACCGGCGCGGCCGTCGGGACCGTCGGAGTCGCCGGCGGGAGCATGACGATCTTTTCGCAGGCCGTCGCCAACCCGCTCGGTCCGGAGACGCAGAACAGCCTGGTGAACCTGCGCCTCGACCTCACCGGCCTCACCGGCGCGACCGCCGTCTCGGCCGGTGCGTACAGCGGCGTGCTCAACCTCCGCGCGGTCGTTCAGTAAGCGCGCGGCGAGCCGAGCGATCCGGTGTCGCACTTCCGCCTTCCCGCATTGATTGGCTGCGTTGCCGCGGCGAGCGTCCTTGTGACGCTCGTCCCGGCACGTGCCGCGGCGCAGGCCGGGACGCTCAGCACGACGCAGATCATCAATCTCGGTGCAACCAAGAGCAGCAAGCTCACCTTGACGGTCGTAAGCGGCGCCAATCAGTCCCTCGCCGCGATCAACGACGGCACCACCACGAACTTCCCCACGCCGGTCCAGCTCCAGACCCAGTGGGATCTCCAGCCCGGCAAGACCGTGAATGTCGCGCTCGTCGCCTACTTCGTCGCGCCGAGCCAGGCCATGGTTTCCGGCGTCAACGCGATCCCGGCATCGCAGATGAAAGGCCGCGTGCCCACCGGCGCGCCGACCACCTTCACGGCGATCACCCAGAACGCGGTGACCGGCGGCGCGCAGACCATCGGTACGCCCGGCGGAAGCCTGACGCTGTTCTCCGTCGTGGTCAACGGCGTGAACAAGACGGCGACCCGCACCGATAATCTCTTCCTGCAGATCGATCGCACCGGCCAGCCCGGTCTTCCGGCCGGCAGCTACGCCGGCACGCTGTATCTGCGCGCCATCACGCAGTAACGAGCCCCGGTCTCAAGAATGTCCTTCCCCCGTCCGATGCTTGGCGTAGATTCGCAGAACGGTCGCCATCCGGGCGGCCGTCGGCACGCCGCATCGTCGTCGAGGGACCGTGCTCCGTTCGCCGATCGTCCGTCACCCCTGCGCTCTCGCGCTCGCCGCCCTGCTTGGCGCCGCCTCGGCGCGGGCGCAGGCGCCGACGCTCTCGGCGCCGCAGACGGTCACGCTGACGGCGTACAAGCCCGCGACTGCGGCGGTGACGATCGTCTCCGGCGCGACGCAGTCGCTCGCCGGGCCGCTCAGCCCCGGCGCGACGCAGAGCTTCGCCGCGCCGGTCTCTCTGGAAACCAGTTGGAGTGTGGACCCGGCGGTCACTGCCAATCTCACGTTGGTGGCGTACTTCGACGCACCGGCGGCGGCACTCACCAGCGGTCCGGCGGCCATTCCGTCGAGCGCGGTACAGGGCCGCGTTGCTACCGGCGCGCCGACCGCATTCGCGAGCTTCAGCCAGGCCCCGGTGGGGCCGGGCGGCGCGACCGTCGGCTCGGCCGGCGGCACGCTTCGGCTCTTCACCGAATCCATCGGCACGGCGAACGCCGTCGCCACTCGTCGCGATAACCTCGAGCTGCAGCTCGACCTCACCGGCATCCCGTCGCTTCCGGCCGGCAGCTACGCCGGAACGCTGAACATCCGGGCGATCGTCCAGTGAGGAGCCCTTAGCGGAGTCCGTCTCGCATGACCCAGCTCTCGCCCCGTCGACCCGGTCTGGCGCTGATCCTCAGCGTCGCCGGGCTGTTCATTTCCGGCGCGCTCGCCGCGCAGTCGGTCAGCCCGCCGATCGCCGAGTACAAGGAGCGGGCGCGCTCGAGCTTCACGCTGAGCAACGCCTCGCTGTTTCCGCTCACGGTGGTGGTCGAGGTCCGCGGCTTCGAGGTGAGCGAGAACGGTGACCTCACCGACATTCCGCTGGACACGACGCGCGTCCACGTCCGCCTCTCGGCGACCAGCTTCCGGATCCCGCCGCGCGGCAGCTACACCGTCTTCTACGAGGCGAGCGCCGACTCGGCGCCGGCGTGGTTCTCCATCCTGAGCGCGCTCTCCGGCGCCCGGAGCCAGAGCGGACTCAACCTCCGCATCCTGCTGCCGCACGTGGTTTACCTGAATCAGCGGGCGCCGCTCGAGCGGAGCGCCGTCGTGATCCGGAGCGTCCACTCCGACTCGAGTGGCGCGCACGCCGTCGTCGAGCTGGAGAACACCAGCGACCGGCTTGGCCGGGTGCTCGACCTCTCGGTGCGCGACAGCACCGGGCACTCCGTTCCCGGTGGCGCGTTCCCGCTCTTTCCCCACGCACGCCGCCGCGTCACGCTGCCGTGGAACGGCGCGGCGCCGCCGATCCGCGCCGTGGCCAGGTTCGACGGGTTCACCGCCGACTCGCTCTTTCCGCCGGGCGGAGCCGGCACACGGTGATCGCACCGGCCGGCCTTCGCCGCGCAGCCCGGCGCGCGCTTGCCTCCGCCGCGCTCGCATGCGCCGCCGCCAGCCCTCTCGCGGCACAGACGGCGGTGGAGCTGCAGGGAGGCGGGTCGTCGCTCTACGACGGTTACGGCATCGCGGCGAACGTCTTCGGGGCCCGCTACGACGGCTGGGTCGGCCTGAGCTACGTGCACGGGCTGCGCGCCGGCGCGTTCATGCGCACCACGCTTGGCCGGGACACGCTGCGGCTCGGCAATGACGCCATCCTGCTCCGCTTCCCCACCGACCTCTTCGGCAGCGGCACCAGCGTCCCGGTCCAGGGCGGGAGCTACACGATGGTGCGGCCGCGATTCGCGATCACCGCGTTCGGTGGCGCCACCGCCGCAGGCCGCAATAGCGCCTTCTTCTCCGCGCTCCGCGCCGACAAGCCGTTAGGCGCGGTGTTTCTCACCGAGCGGCCGAGCGCCGGCGTGACCTTCACCAGCTCGGCGCTGCTCGCCGGGTCCAACAGCTTCGCCCAGGGCGCCGAGTGGCGGCCGAATCAGGCCATCACGACCGCGGTCACCGCCGCGGTGACCAACGGCCACTCGTACTCCGCGTCGAGCTTTCTGCTGCACCTGCCGCGCGTCGATCTGCGGGCCGCGTACGTGTTGAGCCGCGGCGGCTACCGCCGCATTGACGCGTTCGTGCCGACCTATGCCGAGCCCGATCGGGAGAATCTGCTGTTGACGGTGCAGCCGCTGGACGGCGTGACCGTGAGCCTCGGGCGGCAGAACTTCGTGCAGGACACCTCCGACGCGACCGTGGCGACGCACGCCACCGGCAACTCGCTGTCGCTTGGCGGGCAGCTTCGGCGGACGCGACTCTCGGCGGGGCTGTATGACTCACGCGCGGAGGCGGCGCGAAGCCTGAGCTGGTACGCGGCGGCAGGCCGGCCGGTCTTCTCCTGGCTCGATGCGGAGCTGTTCGTGCTGCAGAATCGCCCGCGCGGCGGGCCGATCAGCACCACCCCGGTGATGAACCTGCGCGAGCGATTGAGCCCGCGCATCGGTCTGGTGCAGCAGATCACGATGCTCGATCGGCGCCCGCACTTCCAGTTCGGCGGCAGCCTGATCACCTCCGTGGGCGAGTTCGGTGTGGACTACCAGCTGGTGCGCCAGCCGTTCCAGCCGCTCAGCCCGTTCCGCAGCACCGTCGCGCTCACCGCGCGGCTCCAGCTCGGCCGCTATTCGACCAGCATCGGCACCGTCGTGAAGCCCGACGGTTCGGTGGACTATCAGGCCTCGGGAAGCACGTTCCTCTATCTCGGCGACTTCGGGGGCGCGCAGCCGCAGCTGATCGGCACTGGCGCGCGACTCGACCACTTTGTCCTGCGCGGCCACGTCGAGGACGAGCTCGGCGCGCCGGTCGAAGGTGCGGCAATCGACCTCGATGGCGACGTCGCCTATACCGACTCGCAGGGAAACTTCCTGGTGCGCGCGCCGCGGCCGAAGCGCTACGCGGTGCGCGTGCGGCTCGAGGATTTCCTGCTTCCCGGAACCTGGGAAGTCATCGACGCGCCGGCGCAGGCGCAGGCCGGAAGCGAGGGACGCGACCAGCCGCTGCAGGTGCGGCTGCGCCGCGTGGTGCCGGTGCCGCCCGCACCGGTTGCACCGGCGGAGCCGGTCCCGTCGGCCGACACCGTGCAGGCGCTTCCGTCGCTTTCGACCGAGCCGCTGCCGATGGCGCCGGCACCCGACATCGCTTCGTTCGCCCTGCCGCCGCCTGAACGGCGTGAACTTCCTCACCGATCGCGCGGTGATGCTGCCGGAGGCATTCCCGGTGCTGGATTCGATCGCGGCCGAGCTGACGGCGGCGCCGGGCGAGCGAATCGAGGTCGAAGGGCACACCGATGCGAGCGGCAATGCGGGGCGCAACCTGCTTCTGTCGCGGTCGCGCGCCCAGTCGGTACGGGAGTATCTCGCGCGGCGCGGCATCGCGCGGAGTCGCCTGTCGGTGCGCGGCTACGGCGCGCTCCGTCCCATCGCGACGAACGACACGCCGGCCGGGCGCGCCGAGAACCGGCGGGTCGAGCTGCGCCGCCTGGCGCCGGTCGCGCCGAAGCCGGCCGCGACGTCCGCGCGTAAACAAAAGCGGAGCGCAATCACCTCGCGCCCCGCTCCGACCCACCGCTCCCGCCGCTGATGCCTAACGCCTGACGCCGGTCACTTCCGGCGGCGCCTCGTGCGCGCCGCGCCCAGCGCGCCCAGGCCCGACGCGATCAGCACCACGGTCGCCGGCTCCGGCGTCGTGGTCACCGGCGGTAGGATCGGCGGTGTGATGATCGGCGGAGGACCGCCGCCGGGCGGCGTGCCGCCGGGAGGGTTGCCGGCGGGCGGCGTACCGGCCGGCGGAGTACCGCCCACGTCCGGCGGAAGTCCGAGATCGCTCCCACCACCGCCGCCGGTCAGCGCGAGGAACATCCCGACACCGAGCAGCGGAATGAACGGCAGCAGCGACCCGTGTGAGCTGTCGCTCGCCACGGCGGCGGCCGGCGGCAGCGGGCCCTCTTCCGCGGGCATCGCGCCAGCACCGGCCGCGGCGGCATCCGTCGCGGTTGCCGGTGCCGGTGCCGCAGCATCAGGCGCAACGGCTGCCATCGCGACCGGCGACGCCGCCGCGGGCAGCACGAGCGCGGTATCGGCAGCGATCACTCCGGTTTCGGCCGGCGGATCGCCTGCGGTGTCGCTGGTGACCGCGGCCATGACTGCCGGACGGCACCGCGGCAGCGCCGCGCGCGGCGCAGCCTTCGGGCGCACCGCGAGGTGCTTTCGCGGGGCGCGGCGGTGCGGAGCTGCGGCTATGGATGCGGAGGCGGACGGGTGCTTCGTCGCTGCGTGTCCAAGCGCTGCGGCCGATGGTCGGTGGGCAGCCGGACGGCGGGTGACCACGTGAGCCGACGCAGCCGCCGGACCCGCGCAGACCGAGTCAGAAGGCTGCTGCCGGGGCTGCTGCCCCAAAGCCGCACCCGCCGCGAAGGCGAGAAGAACCAGTGAACTGAGCATTTGGAAGGGGACAAACATACAGGAATTGCGCGGCTCCCGGAATAGGGCCGCGCAATTCCCCGCAGCGCCGTGCGTTAGGACGGGTCGGCGTCAAATTTTCATACGCCCGCAGCAGCCTTACTGCGCCGATGCAACCGAGCCGGCGGCTCCGCCGGCGTAGTCCACGACGAGCGCAGCTCGCCGATTCTCGACGCCACTGTCGCCCGGCCCCTTGGCACCGGGCACGACCTGCCGCGGCCGGGCTTCGCCATAGCTCACCGCGCGCAGCTTGTCGGCCGGGAGACCCGCCGTCGTGCTCAGGTACTCCCGCACGGCATCCGCGCGGCGCTGGCCGAGGCGCCGATTGTAGCGGGTGCTGCCCGCCGGGTCGGTAAAGCCTTCGACGGTGACCAGCGCGTCGGCGTAGTACTCCTTCACCACCGACGCGAAGCGGTCGAGCACCGCGCGATCGGAGTCGCGCACCTCAGCCCTGGCGAAATCGAAATGGACCGGTACGTCGAACCTGATCGCGCCCTTCATCCGCTCGATACTGACGTTGTAGTCCTTGTGGAACTGCTGCAGGTCCTGCTCCAGTGCGGCGAGCCGGCGGTCGTGATCGGCAACGCGGGTGCCGGTCGAGTCGAGCCGCGTCGCCAGCACCCGGTCGCCGGTCTGCATCTGGTCACGGAGTCGCGCGACCTCCGCGTCGAAATCCTTGCGCGTCACCTTCGCCGCGCAGCCCGTCAGGCCCGCCGCGGCGAGCGCCAATGCCGCGCACGCCGCGCGCGACCGCATCCACGGTGCGAACATCGTCTCCTCCGTTGCTGTCGGTAGTCGGCTTCCGTCCCAGGATGTTGCGACGCGTGCCGCGCTCCGGCCGTGAGCCGAATCACGGCCGCGCTGGCGCGCTGCGGCATGGGCGCCTAACCTACAGGCGCATGGATTCCCGGTTATTCGGCGATGCGTGGGCCCGACTCTGGTGCGCCACGCTGAACGAGAGCGACGCCTATCGCAGCGCGGCGGCGGCGTGGGAGGGTTCGGTCGTGCTGGTCATGCGCGCCGACCCTGCGGCGGGCGTGGATACCGATCGCGCCGTCTTCCTCGACCTCTGGCACGGCGCCTGTCGCGCAGCACGGGTGGCGCACGAGGCGGATCTGTCCGACGCGCGCTACGTGATAGAGGCGGGGCCGGCGACGTGGCTCGACGTGCTGAGCGGCGGGACGTCGCCGATCACCGCGCTACTCGGCGGCCGCTTGCGCCTCGCGCGCGGCAGCCTGATGACGCTGCTCCCGTACGCCCACGCGGCGAAGGAGCTGGTGGACACCGCGGTCGAAGTACACGCGCGCTTTGCCGCCGGCGAGCATGCCTGATCCGATGTCGCGGCGCAAGAACGACGAAGCGCCGGTCCGACATCGGACCGGCGCTTCGGATCGGGACGGCGGGATTTGAACCCGCGACCCCTGCAACCCCATTGCAGTGCGCTACCGGACTGCGCTACGTCCCGCGAACGGCGGAGCGGAATTGTACCCCAGCCGCCGGAGCGGCGGTAGCCCCGTGACCGCGTGACCCGACCCTGACCGCCCTGCCATGCACCGTCGCCAGTTCGTCTCGCGTGCTGCCCGCGCGGTGGCCGCGTTCGGCATCCTGCGTCACGTCGCCGCGTGCCGTTCCGTGAGGGCCGGCTCGGAGACGTCGCCGTTCGAGGATCTGCGCGACCGCTACTTCCTCCGCGTACTGGAGCTGTATCCCACCACCGCGACCTATCTCGGCGGCGACGGCTACGCCGCGTCGCTGGCGGGCATCAACGGCCGTCTGCGCGACTATCGGGCGCCGGCGATCGTGGCGGAGGTACGCTTCTATCACGACGTCGACCGGGAGCTGGCGGCCATCGAGCGGGCGCGGCTGACCGATGCCGACCGCATCGATCACGACGTGCTGCGGGCGCAGATCGCCTTTCTCGTGCGGCAGCTCGCCGAGCGGCGCTATCAGGAGCGCTCGGTCGATACCTACGTCGCCGAGCCATTCCGCGGCGTCGACTGGCAGATCCAGCAGATGACGCCGGAGGGACAGCGACTCGGCACCGAGTCGGAGTGGAGGATGGTGGTCGAGCGGGTCGGCGCCGTGCCCGCATTCGTGGACGCGGCGGAGGCCAATCTCCTCGTCGGCGTCGAGCGGGGCAACGTCCCGGACCGCCGCATGGTGCGGCGCGACGGCATCGACGGCAGCGCCGCGAACGCGAAGTACTTCCGCGCAACGCTGATCGAGATCGCGCGCCGCTCCATCGGCAACCGCGCGTTCGGCGCGACGCTGCTCCGCCAGCTCGGCCGGGCCGGTGATGCGGCGGCCACGGCGTACGAGCGCTTCGGGCGCTTCCTTGCCGCGACGTACGATCTGCACGAGCGCGCTGACCGCTACGCCGTGGGCTCCGCGGAGTACGACTGGCGGCTGCGGCACTGCCTCCGGGTGGACCGCAACGCCGCGAGTCTCTTCGAGTACGGCGCCGAGCAGGTAGCGCTCTATGAGGCGAGGATGTTCGCGGTGGCCGCCGAGGTGGCGGCGGACCTCGGTCTTTCACTGCCGTTTGGCGGCGATGCGGAGCAGCGCGCCTCCACCGCCGCCGTGATCGATCGCCTCTCCGCCGACTCGCCCGCGAACGACGAGGAGCTGCTCCGCTGGTACCGCGACACCGGCGTCCGCGCGGTGGCCTATGGTCGCGACCAGCACCTGTTCGATGTACCGGCCGACTACCGGCTCGACGTGGTACCGACACCGCCAGTGCTCCGCAGCACGATCGACGCGGCGTACTACCCCGCTCCGCCACTGAAGCACACCGGCGTCGGCCGGTTCTATCTCACGCCCACCGGCAACGACGCCGCCGCCCTGCGGCAGAACAACCGCGCGTCGGTGGCCGATACCGCGGTGCATGAGGGATTCCCGGGCCACGACTGGCATTACAAGTACATGGCCCGGCACGCGGCCGAGATCTCCAACATCCGCTGGCTCACGCCGGGCGCCGTCGAGGATTCGTCGTCGATGTGGGAGGACTCGATGGCGACCGAGGGTTGGGGTCTCTACAGCGAGGAGTTGATGGCGGAGCCGCTGCCGGATCGTCCCCATGGTTTCTACTCGGCGGCGGAGCATCTCTATGAGCTGCAGGGACAGCTCCTGCGCGCCGTACGGGTGCGAGTGGACGTCGGTCTCCACACCGGACGGATGTCCTATGACGAAGCCGTGAACTACTTCACTGCGCACGTCTACCTCATGCCGGACGCGTGTGCCCGCGCCTCGAGCGACCCGGCGGCACGCGTCGCCTGTGAGTCGGCGCAGCGCGCCGTGTATCGCTACTCCAAATGGCCCACGCAAGCGATCACCTACAACCTCGGCAAGGGCGAAATCGTCGCGCTCAGGGAGGCGGTTCGCGCCAGGCAGGGTGACCGGTTCTCGGCCCAGTCGTTCCACGAGCACCTCATGCGCATGGGAACCATCCCCGCCGGGTATTTCCGCAGCACCTTCCTCGGGTGATCGCAGCCGGGCCTGGCCCGGTGATTGCGCTCCTATCAAGCCGTTCCGCCTCATCCCGA
Source organism: Gemmatimonadales bacterium (assembly GCA_025934955.1). Taxonomy (GTDB): domain Bacteria; phylum Gemmatimonadota; class Gemmatimonadetes; order Gemmatimonadales; family GWC2-71-9. The sequence continues at coordinate 128,427 of JAICWE010000001.1, forward strand.
TACTAGAGAAGACCCTGAGCGGCGAGGAAGACAGCCACGACCGTGGCACCTCGCAAGGAGGCGTGCATGAGCGACTGGGACGCGCGGCCATGGGAGACCGACGGGGGCCTGCCGTGGGACTCCACGGATGCGGAGGACGACTCTTCCGGCGGGGAAGCGTGGCGTGGGATCGTCCATCTCGCCGACTGGCCCGAGAACCTCGCTGGCCCGGAGTATTGGCTCTACAAGGCGCAGGATGAGCGCGATGCGGCCTAGTGGCATAGCCCGGCCCCCTATGCTGAAGCGGCTCTCGTAACCCGTTGCAAGAGGCCCATTTGGCAACCACTTGACCGCATGTAAGTGGTTGTTAGATTTGCACTTGCATCGGGTTAGCGAGAGCTGGTTCCGCGGGGCATTTCCCCTTCGTCGGTCCCTTCCAGTAGTTCAGCTCAGGCACCCAGCGTCATCGAGAGTTCGCCGCCGGCCCGTCGCACGGCGCGGCAACCCGATCGCTTCGGAACCTCACTCCGGATGCAATGGCGTGGACGCGGCTGCGTCGCTCGCCGCCAACGAGGCGCGTGGAACGCCACGCTCCCTGGACACACAGGCAGGAGTAAGACATGTCAGAGGTTCAGCCGAACGTGACCGACGGCCTCGTGCCGGCATCGGCACCGGCGTGGGATCCGTTCCAGCTCATGGACCGGATGGATGAGGAGGCGCTGCGCCGCGAGCTGGAGGGCGCCGCGACCACCGATCTGGTGTACGTCGTCAAGGAAGGCGGGCAGGAAATCGTCGGGCTGTCCAAGACCGGCGTGGACGAGTGCTGCATGGCGCTGGTGTCGCAGGGCCAGGTCATCCGCGAGGAGGAGCTGAGCTACGACATCATCGGCGAAGGCGACGATCGCGAGGCACTGTTCAAGGTGAAGGCCGCGCGCTTCGCCGTGTCGCCGCAGGGACAGGAGGTCCGCCTCGATCAGGTGATCGGCGTGAAGCGGCAGGCGCTCTTCTACGAGCCGGCGCAGCTCGATCTCGACGCGCGGGTGCCGAGCAGGAAGTACAAGGGCAAGACCTACCGCGACCTGCTCCAGACGACGGACGGCCGCGATTATCTCGCGTGGATGGCCGAGAACTTCGCCGAGGCGGAGATCCGCGAGTTCGCGCGGCGGATTCTCGCGGGTGAGGAAGTGGTGGCCCAGCGCGGCAAGCAGCTCAACCCGCACTGGTATGAGGCCGGCGCGATGAAGGCCGCGCGGAACGCGCGGTTCCGCCTCATCCCGGGGAACGTGCGCGCGCAGGTGATCGCAAGCGCCCGCTCATCGGGCCAGACCCGCGTCGTCGAAGCGCAGCCGGGTACGCTGCGCGGAACCCGCGCCTCCACACCGGCCCAACCGAGTCCCGCGCCGCAGCCTGCCGCCGCGTCGCCAGCGCCGGCCCCGCACAGCGAGCCGATGGCGGAGACCGCGGCGCGCGTCGGACCGTACGCACCGACCGAGAAGCAGGTCGCGTTCTACCAGCGACTCGCCGAGAGTCCGGTGTTCACCGAGGAGGAGCGGAAGCGCGCCTTCGAGTGGCTGGCGACCAAGGCCACCCGGCAGACGATCAAGGATCAGATCGACTGGCTCAAGCAGCAGGTCGAGCTTCGCCGGAGCGGCCGCAGCGCCGCCTGACGGCTCGGGGCAGTCCGGTACCGCACCAAGAGGGGCGACGCGCGCGTCGCCCCTACGCGTTTCCAGGCGCTGCACGGAGTGGCTAACCATCACTCCGGATCTCCCGCAGGCGCCGCAGCTGCGGCGCGCGCCACGCGGTCGCCGCCACGACGAGCAGCGTGATCGTCGCCCCGACCACCACCGAGGGAACCACCCCGATCAGCTTCGCAGCGACGCCGGACTCGAATTCACCGATCTCGTTGGACGAGCCGATGAAGATCTGATTGACGGCCGAGACGCGGCCGAGCAGGTGCTCCGGCGTCAATACCTGCACCAGCGTGGAGCGGATGACGACGCTTACGTTGTCCACCATCCCGCTCAACGCGAGCAGCCCGATCGAGAGCGCAAAGCTGCGCGACAGCCCGAAGCCGAGCATGCAACACCCAAAGACCCCGACCGCGACGAGCAGCGCCCGCCCGGCCCGGCGCATCGGCGGCCGGTGGGCCAGCACGATGGACATCAGCACCGCGCCCGCAGCCGGCGCGGCGCGCAGCACGCCGAGTCCCTGCGGACCGACGTGCAGGATGTCGGCGGCGAAGATCGGCAGCAGCGCGGTAGCGCCGCCGAACAGCACGGAGAAGAGATCCAAGGTCATCGCGCCGAGCAGCACCTGGCGGCTCCGCAGAAACCGGATGCCGGAGCCGAGGCTCTCCCCGACCGACTGCGTACTCGGTGCCAGCACGCGACCGGTGGGTGGGACCTGGAAGAGCGTCCCGCATGCGACGAGCGTCAGCACGACGGCCACGCCATACGCCGCCGCCGCGCTCCGGAAGCCGTAGAGCAGCCCGCCGAGCGCCGGGCCCATGACGGCGGCGAACTGCCAGGTCGAACTGCGCCACGCGACGGCGCCGGGATACAGCTCGCGCGGGACGATTTCGGCGGAGAGCGCCGTGCGCGCCGGCAGGAAGAAGCTCCGCGCGATGCCGCTGCACAGGACGACGATGTAGATCGGCCAGACGCGTCCGCGCGCCAGCAGGCCGGGTGACAGCGAGAACGCGAGCAAGCCGGCGCCGCACGCGACGAGCGCCACGAGCGCCACGAGCGCGACCTGCCGCCGGTCGCGGCGGTCGGCCACATGTCCCGCCACCAGCGCCACAGCGATGAACGGCAGCGCCTCCGCCAGGCCGACCAGGCCCAGCGACAGCGGGTCGTGCGTGATCGCGTAGACCTGCCAGCCGACGACCACGGTCTGCATCTGGAGCGCGACGGTGAGCGACATGAGACTGACGATGAACCAGCGGAAGGCGGGGATGCGGAGGGCGGCGTACGGATCGTGCGGTCGCGGCGCGGTCATCGGCGGCGGAAGGTAACCGGCGCGGTATCTTTCCGCCTCTCCGCCCCGGAGCCGTACCATGGCGTCCCGTTCCTCCGCGCGCCGCCCCGCCGCCGAGCCCGCGCTCGAGGCTCACCTCGCGCCGCGTCACAAGATGTGGCTCAACTGGAAGGGCACCTTCCTCATGGGCCCCAACTACCTGCGGTTTCTCCAGGCCATTGACCAGCACGGCACCATCCGGGAGGCGGGCGCGGTGGTCGGCTGGAGCTATCGCACCTGCCTCAACCGGGTGCGCCGGATGGAGTCGGTGCTCGGCGCCCCGGTGCTCGCGACCACGCGGGGCGGACGCGCCGGCGGCGGCGCGCGGCTCACGCCGGTCGCCGCGCGGCTGCTCCGGCTCTTCGAGCGATGGCAGCGGACATCGAGAGCGGAGAGCGATGCGGCGTTCGCGCGCGCCTTGGGGGCCCGGGCGCGGCGCTCGCCGCGATAGGCAACACGTTGCCTATCGGACCGGGATCCCTTAGACTCGGCATTCCTCCTGCGCGGGATGCGCCGTGCCGATCGATGCCCGCCACGTCGCAGTCGTCGCCCTCATCGGCATCGCCGCGGCAGCACCTGCCGCTGCCCAGGCACCGGCTGCCCCGGCCCCGGTGCGCTTCAGCGGCTATCTCCAGGCCCGCGAGAGTTACCAGAGCAGCGTCGGCCTGACGTCGAGCATCAACCGCGCGCGACTCACCGCATACGGCGCGCTGCCGCACGGCATCGGCTGGCGGATCCAGGGGGAGTTCCGCACCGGCTCGGTGGGAACCGGCAAGGCGACCGTGGCGCTCCAGGATGCCTACGTGCGCTGGGAGCGGAATTCGTTCGCGCTGCAGTTGGGACAGTTCAAGACACCCTTCAGCCGTGAGTTCGTCACGTCACTCACCGAGGTCGAGACCGCGGATCGCTCGACCGTGGTGGACTCGCTCGCGCCTAAGCGGGACATCGGCGTGATGGCGGAGTACTCGATCGGCGGCCGCGGCTCGCTTTCGGCCGGCGTCTTCAACGGCGAGGGCCAGAACGTCACCGCCAACCGGGACTCGACGCTGCTCGGCGTCGCCCGCCTGACGTTGCGGCCGCTGCCGCTCGTGGCGCTCGGCGTGAACGTCGCCAGCTATTTCGGCGACAGCACGCGCTACGGCGCCGATGCCAACGTCGAGGCGCCGTGGCTGGTGCTGCGCGGCGAATACGTCGCGCAGCACCGGAATGCCGGCGGCCGCGATGACAAGGGCTGGTACGCGCTCGCCGCGGTACCGCTCCTGCCCGCGTTGCAACCGGTCCTCAAGTACGAGTGGTTCGCGCGTCCGGCCATCTCGCCCCAGCTGCGGAACCGGGCGTGGACCGCGGGTTTGAACGTGTTTCCGTTTGGCCGCGACACGCGCCTGACGCTGGCGTATGTGTCCCGCCGCGTCGGCGAGCCCGGCATCCGCAAGGGCCAGGCGCTGGCGCAGGCCCAGGTGAGGTTCTGACCATGCGCAGCATCCGCCGCTATCGCGCCGGCATCGCGCTCGGGCTGCTGGCCTTCGCAGCCGGCACGGCGCAGGCACAGCGCGCGCGCGACATGATCCTCGCCACCACGACGAGCACCTACGACACCGGATTGCTCGACTCGCTCCTCCCGCTGTTCAGGATGCGCACCGGCATTACCGCGAAGCCGATCGCCGTCGGCACCGGCGCGGCGCTCGACATGGCGCGCCGCGGCGAAGCCGATGCGGTGCTGGTGCACGCGCCCGAGGCGGAGCGCGCGTACGTGGAGAGCGGCGATCTGGTCGGCGGGGTGCTGGTGATGCACAACGATTTTCTCATCGTCGGGCCGAAGGACGATCCGGCGCACGCCGCGGGCGCCGGCGACGCTGCCGAGGCGATGCGACGAATCGCGAGGACGGGACCGTTCATCGCGCGGGGCGACGCCTCCGGGACCGAGAAGAAGGAAATGGAACTTTGGCGCGCGGCCGGCGTGGCGCCCGCGAGCGCGGTGGGGCGGGTCGAGACCGGATAGGGCATGGCCGCGACGCTGCTGGTGGGCGAAGAGCGGCGCGGTTACGTGCTCACCGACCGCGGCACCTACCTCGCGCTGCGCGAGCGCCTGACGCTGGTGCCACTGGTTCAGGGCGATGCGCGGCTCAAGAACATCTATCACGCCTACGTCGTGAACGCCGGCAAGCATCCGACGGCGCGGCGGGCCGAGGGCCAGGCGTTCGTGCGGTTCGTCGTCTCGCCCGAGGCGCAGGCGCTCATCGGGCGCTTCGGGCGGGCGAAGTACGGCGAGCCGCTCTTCTTTCCCGATGCCGTCGCCCGGGGCGACGGCGAGAGCAACGCGGGTGCGCGACCTCCTGCACGCACTCACTGAGGCCCTGGGCCTCCTCGCCAGCGGGGATCCCGAAGTCGCGGCGATCATCGGCCGGAGTCTCGCGATTTCGGGCGCGGCAACGCTGCTCGCGACGGCGGCCGGCGTGCCGCTCGGCTATCTGCTCGCGCGCGGTCGCTTCCGCGGGCGGACCCTCGTCCTCGCGCTGGTCAACACCGGCATGGGACTGCCGCCGGTGGTCGTCGGCCTGGTGGTGTGGCTGGTGCTGGCGCGAACCGGACCGTTAGGCGGCCTCGGCATCCTCTATACCCGGCGCGCAATGGTCATCGCGCAGTTCATCATCGCGACGCCCCTCGTGGTGGGCGTTACGGCGGCGGCGGTGCAGGCGCTGCCCGAGGAGCTGCCGGAGCTGCTTCGCAGCCTCGGCGCCGGCCGGCTCCGGACGGTGTGGCTGGTGAGCCGCGAGGCGCAGCTCGGGCTCCTGGCGGCGGTGATGGCCGGCTTCGGCGGCGTCATCTCGGAGGTCGGCGCCTCGATGACGGTGGGCGGCAACCTGCGCGACTCGACCCGCGTGCTCACGACGGCGATCGTCACGACGACCGGTCGGGGCGAGGTGGCGGCCGCGCTCGCGCTCGGGCTTATCCTGCTGCTGCTCGCGTTCGTGGTGAACCTCGCGCTCACCCTGATCCAGCAGCGCCGCGGCGCCTGATGCAGGCGCGGATCTCAGCACTGCGCGTGGCGCGCGGCGGGCGGGTGGTGCTCGACGTGGACGAGCTGGAGCTGCCGAGCGGCTCGACCACCGCCGTCTTCGGCCCGAACGGCTCGGGGAAGACCACGCTCCTGCGCGCACTTGCGGGCCTGGAACCGGCGGCGCGCCGCGCCATCGCGTTCGGCGAGCCCGGCGCATCGTCCGATCGCGTGAGCGTCGGGCTCGCATTCCAGCGCCCGGTGTTCCTGCGCGGCAGCGTCCGCGCGAACCTCGGACTCGGGCTCGAGCTGCGCGGCGTCGTCCCGGTTGAGCGAGCCGCGCGGATCGTCGAGGTGGCGCGGGAATGCGGCGTCGCCCACCTGCTGGAGCGGAACGCGCGCGAACTCTCCGCCGGCGAGGCGCAGCGGGTGAATCTGGCTCGTGCGCTCGCGCTTCGGGCGCCGCTGACGCTGCTGGACGAGCCGCTCGCGGGCCTCGACCACGGAGCCCGCACCGCGCTGCTCTTCGATCTGCCGCGACTGCTCGGCACGTTCGCGACGACGACGGTGGTGGTGACGCACGACCGGGAGGAGGCGTTCCGCCTCGCCGAGCGGCTGGTGGTGGTGGTGAATGGACGGGTGCGTACGGCGGGCGCGAAGGCCGAAGTGTATCGTCGGCCGCCCGACACGGAGACGGCGACGCTGCTCGGCTACACCGTGCTGCCGACGCCGGCCGGCGACGTCGCGGTGCCGCCGGGCGGCCTTCGCGTCGGATGCGGCACGCCGGGTTGGACGCTGCGGATCGAGCGCGTCGCGGACCTCGGCAATCACGAGCACCTGCTGGGCACGATCGCGGGACACGCGGTTGATCTGCGGCTTCCGCGTGGGGCAATCGCACCGGCGGCGGGAACGGATGTGGAGGTGAACGCGGCGGAGTGCGTGGCGCTGAGAGCCAGTGGTGGGAATTGAACCCACGACCACTCGATTACGAATCGAGAGCTCTACCGCTGAGCTACACTGGCGGGTCGGAACATTGCGGGGGCGCACACCGTGCGCCCCCGATCTTGAGTGCCCTGGCGCGGATTCGAACCGCGACGCCTTTCGGCACTACCCCCTCAAGATAGCGTGTCTACCAGTTTCACCACCAGGGCGCGCGGGCAGGATTATACCGGGCGTGCCGAGGGCGGTCAAGCGCGGCACGCGCCGAAGACGCGCGCTACTGCAGCGCGATCTTGAGAGAGAACGGGCTGCCCGGAATCGCAGCGCCCGCGACCGTGATTCTGACGCTGAACGTGCCGGTGTTCAAGGGCAGGTACGACGCCGAGTAGGTGCCGTCGCCGTTGTCGTTGACGCCGATCTGCTGATCGCTCCCCTTCCGCGACACGGTGACGGTGACCTCCGCGCCGCCGGTTTGCTCGGCGTTGCCGAAGGCATCGCGGGTGACGACGACGATCGGGACCACCGTCAGCGGGGCGGCTTGGGCGGGCACGGTCGCGCTGCTGGTCGCGGCGGCCGCGGGACCGGGATCGGCCGTCGCGTTGAACGTCACCGGATTACCGGTGACGCCGCTGCCGGTGACGCTCGCGACCAGCGTCTGCCCGCCGGCGACGGTGCCGAGCTGCCAGCCGCCGAGCGTTGCGATGCCATTCGCATCGGTGACCGCCGGTGAGCCGGTCACAGAGCCGCTCCCCTGCGCGGGCTGGAAGGTGACCGGTGCGCCGGCGAGCGGCTGTCCGGCGAGATCGCGCACCAGCACCGCCGGCTGCACCGCGACGGTCGCGCCGACTGTGCCGTGCTGTTGGTCGCCCGCGCTCACGGCGATGGCGCCGGGCTGCGATCCCGGCGGTGCCGCGCCGAGTGCCACGAACGTCATGGGCGAGCCGCTCAGCCCCGCCACTGTGGCCGTCGTGCCGTACACGCCGAACGTCGTGCCGAGCACGCGGTGCGCGGCGGCATGGCCATCGGCACCGGTCGACACGCTCGCCGGTGAGACGGAGCCACCGCCGGTGGCGGTCCACGCCACCGGCACGCCGGGTACCGGATTGCCGAACCGATCGGAGATGAGGACGACGAGGGATTCGGGCAACTCGTGACCCGGCAGCGCCGCCTGATTGTTGCCGCGCACCGCGGCAAGCGTGGTCGCCGCCGCGGCGACCGCCGTCGCGCCGAGCCGTGCAGTGAGCGAGGCGCCGACGACGAGCGCCGTCACCGCCTGCGGCCCGGCCGCCGCGCCGAGCGTCCAGCTTGCACCGGCGCTGC
>JAICWE010000108.1 GCA_025934955.1 Gemmatimonadales bacterium
CCGATCAGGCCGACCAGGAACTGCACGATCATCGAGACGGACGTGATCTCGGTGACGCCGAGGATCGCCAGGAACGCGGTCAGCACGGACACCGCCGCGACCAGCAGCGGCACCAGCGCCAGCAGCGAGGCGAACACGAACAGCAGCACCGCCAGCGCGCCGACGCCGCCGAGCAGGATCTCGTTCATGATGCTCAGGCCCTTGCCCGAGCCGGAGCCATTGTCCTGCAGCGGCTGCTCGCCGGTGATGCGCACGGTCGAGCCCGGCGGCAGTTGCGCGGTCAGCTGCTGCTGCACGACGGTGGAGATCCGGTCCTGGGCCGCGTTCGAGCCCATGCCGCCGCCCCCGGGCGTGAACACCAGCGCGAAGGTGGTGCGCCCGTCCGAGCCGAGGAACTTCGCGTCGCGGGTGTTGGCGTAGTCCGCCACGCGCGCCTGTGGGATGCGCTCCAGCGAGCCGAACGCCGCCGTCACCCGCGGATCGGTTGCCGAGACGCCGGCCGGCAGTCGCGCGACGGGCACCAGCGGCGGCATCCGCCCGCCGTTGCCGTACTCGGCCGCGATCGCCTGGTTCGCCGCGTAACTCTGCTGGCCGGGCATCGAGAACGTCTTGTCGAGATGGTTCGACAGCGTGGACGACGCCGCGATCCCGGCGATGAACGCGACGATCCACCACCCGTAGATCCACTTGCGGTGGGTGGTGACGAACGTCGAAAGCCTCTCCATGGCGCCCGATCCCCTCCTGCTCCCGTGATCACGCGCCGGCTCCGAGCGCGGCGCACTGACGTCGAGCGAACCAGGGCCGCCTGTCGCGGCACTGTGCGCTTCCTGTGAGGGCCCTGTGAGCGCGGGGACGCAATCGTCGGGCGCGCCGCCCGGCTCGCAGCCACCCCGCTCACCTCCACTCAGCGGCAACCGGATCGTAAACACCGTGCCGCCGCCGGGCGCCGAGCGCACCTGCGCGGTGCCACCGTGTGCCTGCGCCACCGACGCGACGATCGAGAGTCCGAGTCCTGATCCGCCCGTTCCGTCGCCCCGCTTGCGGGAGGCGTCGGCGCGGTAGAAGCGCTCGAAGACCTTGGCCCGCTGCTCGTCGGTCAGACCGGGCCCGGTGTCGGCGACCTCGATGACCGCGGCGCCGTCCAGCTCCCGCACGCGCACCGAGGCCGGCGTTCCCGGCGGTGTGTGAGCTCGTACATTCGAGAGCAGATTCGCCAGCAGCTGCCTGAGACGGTCGGCGTCGCCGCACACGTCGACGCGCCGCCCGGTGTCCGCGTCCGCCTCGACCGGCCACCGCGGATCGGCCGCCAGCGAGTCGCGCGCCGCGTCGCGGGCCAGCGCCGCCAGGTCCACCGCGGTGCGGCCCAGCGGCCGGCCCGAGTCGAGCCGGGCCAGCAGCAGCAGCTCGTCGACCAGCACGCCCATCCGGGCCGACTCCGACTCGATGCGCCGCATCGCCAGCGCCAGATCCTCCGGCCGGGACGCGGCGCCGCGCCGGAACAACTCGGCGTAGCCGCGGATCGAGGCGAGCGGAGTGCGCAGTTCGTGCGAGGCGTCGGCGATGAAGCGGCGCAGCCGCTCCTCGGAGGAGCGCTGCTCCCGGAAGGCGCGTTCCAGCCGGGCCAGCATGGCGTTCACCGAGGCGCCCACCCGGCCGACCTCGCTGATCCCGTCCGAGGGATCGACCCGGCGGTTCAGCTCGCCGGCGCCGATCGCGACGATCTGGTCGCCCATCTGCTCGAACGGCTTCAGGTCGCGCTTGATCCGCCGATTCGCCATCACCCCGACCAGGCCGAAGGCCAGCAGCCAGGCGAAGCACTCGATCATCCCCACCGCGCGCATCGACGAGTTCACGTCCGCTTCGGACATGCCGAGCACGAGGTAGCCGCGATCGCCGGGCAACCGCGAGGCGCGCAACCGATAAGCGTTGCCGGAATGCGCGCCGCTCACCGCGTCCGCGCCGAACAGGACCCCGCCGTCGTGCAGCGCGCCCGAGTGGGATGCCCCGACATCCAACACCGCCGGCACCGCCGGCCGCTGGCCGGTGGTCGGCTGCTGGAAGAGCACATCGCCGTGCGCGTCGCGCACCTGGATGAAGATCGGCAGCAGGCCGGTGGTGGAGAGCATGTGCCAGTTCATCGCCGGATCGCCGCCGGGCGCGCTGCCGGAACAGGCGTCGGTGAAGGCCGGCAGCGCGCCCGGCGGCTGCGTAGACAAGTACAGGGGGTAAAGCAGAGCGGGGGCGTTGAGCGGGGTGTCCCGCGGGGGTTTGGGCACCGGGTGGACCGCGGA
>JAICWE010000085.1 GCA_025934955.1 Gemmatimonadales bacterium
CTCGGCTGCACCGGCGCCGCGGCCGAGGCGCATCTCGACGAGCACAGCGCAGCGGCTGCCGCGGCGCTCCGCGACGTCACCGTGCTCGACCCGGCGGCGGGCTCGGGCGCGTTTCTCCTCGGTGCGCTGGATCTGCTGACCGGCCTCCGCACCGCGCACGGCGAGCGGCTCACCGAAGCGCGCCGCGCGGTGCTCCGCCGCAACCTGTTCGGCGTGGACCTGAGCGCCGCGGCGGTGCGGCTGGCGGAGCTGCGCCTCTGGCTCGCCGTCGTAGCCGACGATCCGACGACCGATCCCCGCGCCGTCGAGCCGCTGCCGAATCTCGACTGCCTCGTGCGCCAGGGCGACAGCCTGCACGACCCCGCCGGCAGCGGTGCAGCGCCGGCGGCGAGCCCGGAGCTCGCATCGCTGCGGAGCCGACTGGTGATCGCCAGCGGCGCGGAGAAGGCGGCGCTCGCCCGGTCGCTCCGCGCGGCGGAGGCGAACGCGGCGGTCACGCGGCTCGGCGCGGCGGAGCGCATGCTCGACCGCCGGATCGCCGACTGCATCGCTGCGGCCGGCGCACCGACGCTGTTCGGGCAGAAAAAAGGTCTCGACCGCGACGCGCGACGACTGCTGCGCGACCTTCGCGCCCGGCGCCGCGCCACGCGCGAGCTGATCCGCCGCGCCGCGCGCGACGGCGAGCTGCCGTGGTTCAGCTACAGCGTGCACTTCGGCGATGTGCTCGCCGCAGGTGGATTCGACCTGGTCACCGGCAATCCGCCGTGGGTGCGCGCCGAGCAGCTCCCGCGCGAGCAGCGGCAGCGGCTCGCGGCGTGCTTTCGCTGGTGGCGCGGCGGGCGCGACGGCCGCGGATACGCGCACCTGCCCGATCTCGCGGTCGCGTTCCTGGAGCGGAGCTTCGACCTGGCGGCGCCGAACGGCGCGGTGGCGCTGGTCGTGCCCGCCAAGCTCATGTCAGCCAGCTGGGGTGCAGCGGCCCGGGCGGCCCTGGCGCACGACGTCACGTTGCATGTCGCCGCCGACCTCATTCACGACCGCGCCGCCCGCTTCGAGGCAACGACGTATCCGATGGCGCTCGTCGTGACGCCGGGCCCGCCGTCCGCCGGCCACCGGCTCCGCACCTCACTGGGCACGTCGTCTCGGCGCACCACGCGGCAGGCGCGGCTCTCGGGCGCGCCTTGGGTTCTCACCCGCACCGCGCTCGAGCGGCTGCGCGATCGGCTCGTCGCGACTCACCCCTCGCTCGGCGAACGCTTCCGCTGCCAGCTCGGCGTGAAGACCGGCGCCAACGATCTCTTCGTGGCGCGGGCACCGGATGTGGAGGAGGAGCTGCTCCGATGGGCGGTGCGGGGGCGCGACCTCCAGCCGTTCGTCGCGTCGCCCACGCTGCGGCTGATCTGGACCCACGGCGCGGACGACCGCCCCCGCGCCACGCTGCCGCCGCGCGCGACGCGTCACTTCGCGCCGCATCGCCGCCGGCTGCTCGCACGAGCGGATCACGACGGCGGCGCGCCCTGGATGCTCTTCCGCACCGGTCCCGCGCTCGCACCGCACCGCGTCGTCTGGGCCGATCTCGCGCGGCGGCTGGTCGCGGCGCCGCTCACCCCGCCGGCGGCAGGCGCGCTCATACCGCTCAATAGCTGCTACGTCCTCGTCGCGCCCAGCTCCGCGATCGCGCGGACCGTCGCGGCGTGGCTCAACGCGCGGCCGATCGGCCGGCTGGCGGCCGTCGGCGCGGTGCCCGCGGCGGGCGGTGCGCGGCGCTATACGGCGCGCGCGGTCGGGGCACTGCCGCTCCCGGCCGAGGCGTGTCGCGATGACGAGCTGATCAGGCTGGCCGGGCGGCTCGCCAACGACCCATCGCAGCTCGCACTGCTGCAGGAGGAGCTGGATGACCGGGTGCTCGCGCATCTCGGCGTCCCGGCCGGAGAGCGCCGTGCGCTCCTGGCAGAGGACGGCACCGGCAATCGTCGCTGAGGCGCTCGGCGCCGTGACCGAGCCGCTGGCCGGTGCGCTCGGCGCGCTGCCGCACGCACCGGCGGCGGAGGTGGCGTGCGCACTCGCCCGCGCACTCGCCCCGCCCGAGGCCGCGGACGCAGACGCGCCGTGGCTCTGGCCGGAGCAGCGCCCGACTGCGCGGCGAGTGGTCGCCGCGGTCAGGCGCTTCGCCGGCGCGCTCCTCGCCGACCCGGTCGGAACCGGGAAGAGCTACGTCGCGCTCGCCGCGGCCCGCGCGCTGAACGGCGGTCGGGCCACGGCGGTGCTCGCGCCGGCGACGCTGGTTCCGCAGTGGGAGCGGCTCGCGCGCAGGCTCGGCGTCCCCGTCGCCGTCGGCTCGCACGAGCGGGCGAGCCGCGGGCGGCTGCCGGCCGCACCACCGGGGCTCGTCATCGTGGACGAAAGCCACTGGCTGCGGCATCCGCGCACGCGGCGCTATCGCCACACGGCGCGCTGGATGCTCGGGCGCCGCGCGCTGCTGCTTACCGCGACTCCGGCGGTGAATCACCTGCGCGACGTCGCGAGGCAGCTCCTCCTCAGCGTGCGGGACGACGCGCTCGCCGCGCTCGGGGTTCCGTCGATCGCGGCCGCGCTGACCGGCGCCTCCGCCCCGGTCGCGCTCGGCCGGCTGGTGCTGGCCGCCGCGCCCGACGACGGCCGCCGCCCGCACCGGGAGCGCCGGACGGAATGCGCGCCCCCGCCGCACGACGCAGCGGCGCTCCTCGGCATGCTGGACCGGCTCGAGCTCTCTACCGACCCGAGCGTCGCCGCGCTGCTCCGCGCGACGCTGGTGCGTGCGCTCGCCTCGAGCCCGGCGGCATTCCATGGCGCGCTCCGTCGTTACCGCCGCCTGCTGGCACCCGCGGCGGACGCGGCCGGCGCGGGGCGATCGATCTCTCGCAGAGAACTGGGGCGTGTCGTCGGGGCGGCCGGCGACCAACTCCTGCTCTGGGGCCTCTCCGACGCGTGCGATGCGGAGGCTGACCTCGCGCTCGGCGATCTGCCGCGACTCGCCGAGCTCGAGAGCCGCGCCGCCGGCGCCTGCGGCGACGAGCGGACCGACGCGAAGTCGGCGCGGCTCGCCGCAATTCTCGGCGACCGCCGGCCGACGCTGGTCTTCACGGCGGCGCGCGACACCGTGCGGTGGCTGCGCAGCCGCCTGGGCGACTCGTGGGTCGCGTGGTGCACCGGTGCGCGCGCCGGCATCGGTCGCACACCGCTCCCGCGCGCGGTCGTGCTCGACTGGTTCCGCGCCGGCGACGCCGAGCGGGATGCGCTCCCCGGCGCGCCGCGCACCCTCGTCGCGACCGACGTAGCGGCCGAGGGGCTCGATCTCCGCCGGGTCGAACGCGTCGTCCATTACGACCTGCCGTGGACCGCGATGCGACTGGAGCAGCGGGAAGGACGCGCGCTGCGAGCGGGAACGACGCATCAACACGTCGAGGTGATCGAGCTGCGCCCGGCGCCGCGGCTCGATCGGCGATTGCGGCAGGCCGCCAGCATCGCGGCAAAGGCCAAGCTCCCCGCGGCACTGGACCTCGGCGCACGCGGCGCGCAATGGCGCTGGCGCGCCGAGCTGGCGGATGCGTGGAGCGGAGGCGAGGCGCGGACCGGAATCGCCGTGGCCGTCGGGGAAACCGCCGGCGCGCTGGCCGGCTTTGCGATCCGGCATGCCGCCGGTGAGGACGCCGCCGTCGTGTGGCTCGACCAGCGCGGCGCGACGGAATCGGCGGATGTGATCGAGCGGCGGCTCCGCGAGGCCGCGGCTACGCTGCCGGAAGGAGATGCTCCCGACACCGCGCGTTGGCTCGAGCAGCTAGCGCCCCTCCTGCGCGAGCGGCTGCGGGCCGTCGCCGGCGGCCGCTGGAGCTACGCGCCCTCGGCGGAGGCGCGTGCGCTGGTGGCGCGTATGGAGCCGCTGGCGCGGGAGGCAGCACGATCGCGGGACGCGTCGCGACTAGCCGAGCTGCAGCGGGTGCTCGCGTTCGCGGCACGCGGGCACACGGCGGGTGAGCGCGCGCTGATCACGGCGCTCACCGACGATGCCGAGGCCAGCCGCACCGCGCGGTTGCGAGCCGCCCTTGCGCCGGTCGCGCCGCCGAGCACCGCGGGCGCTCCGCCGGCGGCTCGACTGATCGGGCTGATCGTGTTCCGGCCGGCGACCCGCTTCACGGCTGCTGCGCCGTCACCGGAGCGTCGCGGAATTCGAAGTGATCGGGCGTGAGCACACGATGGCGCAAGCCGTCGTCGAGCGGCGGCTCGTCCATGATCCGCGAGAGCACCGCGTCCGACAGCGCGCGCGCCGGTGCCCATTCACCGGGCGCAATACCGGGATAGAGGTGGGCGAATTCGGGCCTGAGCCGCGCTTCGCGCACCGGTTTTGGTGGGAGCATCATCGCACCAATATGCGAACGCTTCCGTTCGGGCGCTACGCGGCTACGTTCCCGCGGATGCCAGCCCTCACGCCCCCGCTCCGCACCTTCCTGTTCGACCTCGACGGCACCCTGATCGACTCCATTCGCCTCATTCTCGACAGCTACCACCACTCGCTCGCGAGCCAGGGCCTGCCGCCGCGCAGCGACGAGGAGTGGCTCAGCGGCGTCGGCACGCCGCTCACGGCGCAGTTCGCGCCCTGGAAGGATGACCCGCTGCTGTTCGAGGCGCTGATCGCGACGTACCGTGAGTACAACCTGCGGAACCACGATGCGATGGTGCAGATCTATCCCGGGGTCGGCGAGGTGCTGCGGGAGCTCAAAGCGGCGGGCAGGCAAACCGGGCTGGTGACGAGCAAGAACCGGAGCGGCGCGCTCCGCGGGCTCAAGCTGGTGGGCCTCGACGCGCTCCTGGACGTGCTGGTGTGCGCCGACGAGGTGGAGAATCCGAAGCCGCATCCGGAGCCGGTGGAGAAGGCGATGCGGCTGCTCGGCGCCGACACCGCGTCCACCGTGTACATCGGCGACAGCGTGCACGACATGCAGTCGGGACGCGCCGCCGGCGTGCACACCGCGGCCGCGCTGTGGGGCCCCTTCGGGCGCGACCACCTGACCGGCGCGCGGCCGGACTACTGGCTGGAGCGCCCGGCCGACCTTCGGCGGCTCTTCACCGCCGCCGCGTGAAGCCGCACGAAGCTACGCCCCGCCCAGCTGCTCCGCCGCGAGGAAGTAGCTCTCGTGCGGCACCACCGCGCGCTCGAATTCGGCGCGGTGCTGCTGCTGCGTGCGGTGCTGGTCGAAGGCCAGCCGCTTGACGGCGCGATAGCCGCCGACCTCGATGCGCCGCGTCACCGGCATGCCTTCGGTGCGCCCGCCCAGCTCCCCGGGCTCCCAGGTGCAGTAGTAGAGTCGCCGCGGCGTGAACGGCGCCGCGTGCGCCGCGGCTTCGCGGTGCAGCGTCGGGTTGCCCGCGGCGAAGAACGCCGCGGTCGCCAGGCGCGAGATGGCGCGGTGATCGGCGTGCGCGTTGGGCGCGCCCTCGGGACCGAACGTGATCATCACGCTCGGCCGCACGATACGGATCGCCGCCACCAGCGCGCCGATCACCGCGTCGGGCCGCTCGGCCTCGAGCGCGCCGTC
>JAICWE010000079.1 GCA_025934955.1 Gemmatimonadales bacterium
CCCCCCCCGGTTTTCCCCCCGGTGTGTCCGCATTTCGGCCCCCCGCCCAAAACGGGCCCACAACGTCTTGACCCCCGCCGCACCGCTTCGCACCTTCTTCCGACGATTCCGGCCCACAATCCATTCCCACGTCAGAGTCACCGCGCTCCGCCAACGGCGCTGCCGGTGCAGTGGAGTATCGTGTGCGCCTTCGTCTCGCGGGTTTCATCATCGCCTGCCTGCTCGCGCCCCGGATGCTCGCGGCCCAGCGCCTCTCGCTCGCCGTACCCCTCGATACGCTGGTCGCCGCGGCGGCGCGCGATTCGCTCGACCCCGGTCGGCAGTATGACCTCGGCGTCGGCTACTGGTTCTACCGTCGCTATGGCGCCGCCGACAGCGCCTTCCGCCGTGCCATCGCCATCGAGCCCAAGTACGCGCGCGGCTACCTCGCGCTCGCCTGGCTCCAGTACGCGCGCCGCCCCAAGCTCGGCAAGTGGGAGGCGAAGCATCAGCTCCCCGACTCACTCAAGCCAGTCGTCGCCGAGGCCGAGCGATTCTACGAGCAGGCGTTCCTGATCGATCCGCTGGTGGATCTGCAGATTCTTGGTCTCGTCTTCGGGCCCGATCGGTTCACCATGCTGCCGGGCAGCGCCGACAACTACATCGTCGCCCTGGTGGACGGCCCCGAAAGCTTCTGGGCCGGACAGTACGACGGCGCCTACGCCTTGCTCGATCGCCCCGTGGCCAAGGTGCCGCCGGCCGAGCGCGCCGGGAAGATCCCGGAGATTCTGCTGTGGTATCACGGCCTCGCCGAACTGGTGCAGCCGCTGCTGGCCCGGGTTCGCACCCGTCTCAACATCCGGGCGGAGGCGGACACGGCACTTCGAAGCCGACTCGGCCGGATTCTCGCCGCGCGCGCGGCTGCGGTGCGCTGGGGCTCCGAGGCGGCGGAGGAATTCATCGCCCACAATGATCCCGATGTGCCGCTGGCGATCAGCTGTTTCCCCAGGCTTCCGGAGCTGCTTCGCAGCGCCGGACGATAGCCACCAGCATGGCCGCGTCCGGCACGCACCGGCGTGCCGGCCCCCGATCCGGAGAGCATATGCGTCGCGCGTCACGTCGCCCGCTCCTGCTGTCACTCACCGCCGCGGCGCTCGTCGCCGTTCCCCGGCTTGCGGCGCAGCATGGACCGGCCGGCGGCTCCTACGAGCAGCGCTTTGCCGAGGTGATGAGTCTCCAGCCGATGGCGGAGCAGGTCGCCGCGGTGGATCACCTCGTGCTGCAGCGCGACGTCGGCCGCTTCACTCTGGAAAGCGGGAGCCTGTACGCGCTCTCGCCGGTCGGCGGCCGCTCGGTCGCCGTGCTGTTTCGCGGCAAGGGCCGCTTCGCCTTTGTGCCGCCGTCGCCGATCGAACAACAGCGGCTGACCCGGTTCCTCAAGGTGCCGGCACTCGATGTTCCGGTCACCGAGCTGCTGTTTCTCTTCGCCGACTCCACGCTCGACGAGCTGCGGCATCATGTGACGTTCGCGGCCGGCGACGTGCCAGGCGAGCTCCGGTCGCACATCAAGACCGCGCTTGACTACCTCTCCGACGACGACAGCAAGTACTTCGATCCAGACCTCATGGCTGCGTTCCTGAATGACGAGTCGAGCGACCTGTTCTACGCGCATGTCGTGCGCGAGAGCGGCGATCCGCTGATGTTCGTGCTCGATCCGCACGAGATCGAAGCAGTACGGCTCCAGATGCGCCGCCCCCACACCAGCTTCACCCGCGTCGCCGAAGTGATCTGCCGCTTCCCGAGACAGGGCCAGAGCGGCGTTCCCGGCGCGCACGGCGGCCGGGTGGACGAGGGCACTGTCGCCCACTATGCGATCGAGACGACGCTCACGTCCCACGGCCTCGGCGGCGAGCTGGGTTTCGCCGCGGCGAGCACGCTCGACGTCGCGAGCGACATCTCCGGCGCCCGCTGGCTCGCGTTCGGGCTCTTTCCCAAGGCGCAGGTGGACTCCGCAGTCTGGGCCGACGGAACACCGGCGATCGTGTTCAAGGCGAAGGACGATCCGCTGCTCTGGATCCGCTTGGAGCAGCCGCTGCCGGCGGGCGGAACGCGCGCCCTGCACCTGGTGTATCACGGCGACCTGATCAGCCGCTTCGGCGACTTCTTCTTCGTGGATCCCGGCGCCGATTGGTATCCGCTGGCGCTCGACGGCCGCAGCCTCGCGACGTTCGACCTCACCTTCCACAGCCCCAAGACGTACCTGCTGGCGAGCGTCGGCGACAAGACCGACTCCTCCGTCGCGGACCGGGTGGTGACGAGTCGCTGGGTGTCCACCGAGCCGATCCGGAACGCGTCATTCAACCTCGGCATCTTCGAGAACTACCGCGTCGCCGAAGGTGACGTGCCGCCGATCAACATCATGGTCTCGGAGCAGGCGCATCGCGCGCTCGCCAGGGAGTTCGAGCAGCAGCGGAACATGCAGAAGGCGGTGTCCGGCGATCTCACCCGGAGTCTCCAGTTCTTCCAGAGCACCTTCGGGCGGCTCCCGATCAAGCAGCTCTACGCCACCGAGATTCCGTGGTACGAGGGCCTCGCCTACCCCGGCCGCATCGACCTGTCGTGGGTAACGTTCCAGCAGACCGACCAGCAGGGCGAGGAGGAAGTCTTCCGGGCCCACGAGGTGGCGCACCAGTGGTGGGGCATCGCCGTCGACTACGCCACCTATCACGACCAGTGGCTGAGCGAAGGCTTCGCCGATTTCTCCGGCCTCTGGTACCTCCAGACCGCGCTCAAGTCGAACGACAAGTACTTCGCCATGCTGCATCGCTGGCGGGAGCACATCCTGGAGCGGAAGGATGAGCCATCGCCCGTCTGGCTCGGCTACCGCACCGCGAGCTCCAAGGACGTGTCGGGCTACAACGTGATCGTCTACGAGAAGGGCGCCTGGGTGCTGCACATGCTGCGCATCCTGATGCTCGATTTCAAGACGATGAACGAGGATCGCTTCACCGAGACAATGCGCGACTTCTACCACACGTACCAGGGCAAGCGTGCGTCCACCGACGACTTTCGTCACGTCGTGGAGCAGCACATCGGCACCGACATGGGCTGGTTCTTCGATGAGTGGGTCTACGGCACCGGGATCCCGTCCTACCGCGTGTCGTGGCGCGCGTCGCCGGCCGGCAGCGGCCAGTTCAAGGTGCAGCTCCACGTGGATCAGGACAACGTGGGCGACGACTTCCAGATGTACGTGCCGGTGACGGTGGATCTCGGCGGCGGGCAGGTCGCCCGGCTCCGGGTCAAGGTGCGGGGCCACAGTTCGGACATCGACCTGCCGATCATGCCCGCGCAGCCGAAGAGTCTCAAGTTCAACGACCTCGACGGCGTGCTGGCGGAGGTCAAGCAGCTGAACTGATCGCCGAGCCGAGCGCTTCGATTATGTTTGTGAGTCCGCCCGGTTCCCGTCTCCCCCAGTCCGGACGCCCATGGCGACTCGCACCTCCGGCCGCGTCAAGGCCACCGCCTCCAGCAAGCTCGACAAGCCCGAGCTGCTCGACCTCTATCGCATCATGCTCCTGTCGCGGCGGCTCGACGACAAGGAGATCCAGCTCAAGCGCCAGAACCGCATCTTCTTCCAGATCTCCGGCGCGGGACACGAGGCGGTGCTCGCCGCCGCCAGCAAGGTGTTCCGTCCCGCCTACGACTGGTTCTACACCTACTATCGCGATCGCGCGCTCTGCCTCGGGCTCGGCATGACCGCGGCGGAGCAACTGCTGAGCGCCGTCGCCGCAGCGGACGATCCCAACTCCGGCGGCCGCCAGATGCCGTCGCACTGGGGACACAAGGAGCTGAACATCGTCAGCGCGTCGAGCCCGACCGGCACCCAGTTTCTTCAGGCGGTCGGCTGCGCCGAAGCGTCGGTGCGCTACCTCGAGAACGCCGTGCCCGGCGCCGAGGAGCTGGTGCATGGCGACGAGGTCGTCTTCTGCAGCACCGGCGACGGTACCACCAGCGAAGGCGAGTTCTGGGAAGCGCTCAACAGCGCCGCCAACCTCAAGCTCCCGGTGGTCTTCGTCGTCGAGGACAACGGCTACGCCATCTCGGTCCCGGTCGAGGTCAACACGCCGGGCGGTTCCATCTCCAAGCTGCTCACCGGCTTTCCCGGGCTGTTCATCCAGGAGGTGGACGGCTGCGACGCGCTCGCCTCATACGACGTGTTGAGCCGCGCGGTCGAGTACTGCCGCGCGCGGAAGGGCCCGGCGCTGGTGCACGCCCACGTCATCCGCCCATACAGCCACTCGCTCTCCGACGACGAGGTGCACTATCGCACCACCGGCGAGCGCGAGCTCGACGCCGCGCGCGATCCGCTGGTCACCTTCCCGAAATATCTGGTGGCGCAGGGCATCGCGACCGACGGTGAAATCGACCTGATCCGCGCACAGGTCGAGGAGGAAATCCAGGTCGCGTCGGAGATCGCGCTCGCCGCACCGCAGCCGGCCACCGACACGGTCTACCGTTACGTCTACTCGCCGGACGTGGACCCCACCGGCGAGCAGTTCGACACCGAGGACGACCCCCGCTTCAGCGGCGATCCGACCACGATGGTGGACCTGCTGAACGCCTGTCTTCGGGAGGAGATGGCGCGCGATCCGCGCATCCTCCTCTTCGGCGAGGACGTGGCCGACTGCAGCCGGGAGGAGAGTCTCGGCGCGGTGAAGGGGAAGGGCGGCGTGTTCAAGGTGACGTGGGGTCTGCAGCGGCAGTTCGGGAGCGGGCGGGTGTACAACTCACCGCTTGCCGAGGCCAATATCGTCGGCCGGGCCATCGGCCTGGCCACGCGCGGTCTCAAGCCGGTCGTCGAGATCCAGTTCTTCGACTACATCTGGCCGGCGTACATGCAGCTTCGGAACGAGCTGGCGTTGATGCGCTGGCGCTCCAACAACGCCTTCAGCGCGCCTGTCGTCGTGCGCGTCACCTACGGCGGCTATCTCAAGGGTGGCGCGGTCTACCACTCCCAGACCGGCGCGGCGGTGTTCACCGGCGTGCCGGGGCTCCGCGTCGTCTGCCCCAGCACCGCGCTCGACGCCAACGGTCTCCTCCGCACCGCCATCCGCTGCGACGATCCGGTGCTCTTCCTCGAACACAAGCACCTTTACCGTCAGACCTACAACAAGGCGCCGAACCCCGGCCCCAACTTCATGATCCCGCTGGGCAAGGCGAAGGTGGTACGCGAGGGCGACGACCTCACCGTGGTGACCTACGGCGCGGTGATACAGCGGGCGCTTCAGGCCGCCAAGCAACTCGAGGAGCAGCACGGCGTGAGCGCCGAAGTCATCGATCTGCGTTCGCTGTCGCCGGTGGATTGGGAGGCGATCTACGCGTCGGTGCGGAAGACCAGCCGGGTGCTGGTGGCCTACGAGGACTCGCTCTCGTGGGGCTATGGCGCCGAGATCGCCGCGCGCATCGCCGACGAGGCGTTCGCGTGGCTCGATGCGCCGGTGAAGCGCATCGCGGCGACCGATACGTTCGTCGCCTACGCGCCGGAGCTGGAGGACGTCATCCTGCCGCAGGTGGACACGATCCGCGCGGCCATGGAGCAGCTCGCCGCCTTCTGAGCCGAGCGGGTCCGCCTAACGCAGAGCCTCGCGCACTTCGCTCGCCGCGGCGATGGCGTTGTCCACGTTGCGGCTGAGGGCGCGGGCCTGCTGCGTCGCGTGGGTCATCTCGCTCAGCACTTCCTCCACGTTCGAAGACTTCAGCTTGAGCAGGTCCAGCCGCATGTTCTGCATCGCGAGCGCGCACGACTCGAGGTGGTTGGCCACCTGGGCCCGCCGCGCGCGGAGATCGCCGATGGTACGGCGCTGGTGCTCCAGCAGGCTGAGCTGGCGGTCGCGCTCCTCCTCCTTCGGCTGCTGCTGCAGCGCCGCGATCTTCTGCGCTACCCGCTGCTCCGCGCCCTCGTCCTCCATGTCCGCGTCCATCAGGTTGAGCGTCCGCGCCAGGTCGAGCGCGCGGGTATAAAGCCCGTCCACCGTCTCCTGGATTTCGGTCAGCTCCTTCCGCGCGCTCGGCGGCAGCTTGTCCACCAGCTTGAGGATCGCCTGCCGGTCGCCGTGCACCTGCACGATGCGCTGGTAGTGCGGACCGAACTCATCGCGCCGCGGCAGCGCCACCTGCCGCGGCAGACGGGCGCCGGCGCGGGCGCCGATCGTGCTCTCCAGCGCGTCCGGCGCGGGCGGACGGCTCAGCACGTCGCGCCAGGTGTACCCCGCCTGCCAGAGCCGCGAGTAACTGTTCAGAAGCCCGATCGCCATGCCGCCCATGCCGAAGAGGAACCAGGGGTGGGCGATTCCGGTCGCGACGTTGATCATCAGGAGGCCACCGGACACGGCTGCCCATCGCGCGAACAGCGCGCGCGTCCGCTGCACGATCTTGGGCTCACCGGTGTCGCGCACCAGCTGCTCGCCGCTATCCTCGTCCTTGCGGAGGGATGCCAGCGAACGCCGCGCCGGCAACGGCGCGCGGCCGGCGGGCGGCGAGATCGGACGGCCGGTGCCCAGCGCCGGCCGTTCCCGCGTGGTGCGCGGCCGCTGGCCGCCGCCGTAGCCGGACCGGCGCGGCTCGGCCGGTGGCGCGCCGGTGCGCCCCGCCGCCCGCCAGGCGGTGCCGGTCGGGCGGTAGCCGCCGACGTTCCGGTTCTCCAGCGCGCGCCGTAGCGCGTCCGCCGTGGGCCAGCGGTTCTCCGGATCCTTCTCCAGACAGCGCGCCACCGCGAGCGCCAGGTCCTCGGGCACGTCCTGCCGCTTGCGGCGCAGGTCCGGCGCGGGCTCGGTGATCTGCTTCATCAGAATGCCGGCGACCGTCGGCGCGCTGAACGGCAGCTCCGCCACCAGCATCTGGTAGCCGACGATGCCGAGCGAGTAGAGATCGCTCCGGCCATCGATGTCTCGCTCGCCCGCCGCCTGTTCCGGACTCATGAACGCCGGTGTCCCGATCGCGACACCGGCGCCGGTGAGCGTCGCGCCCGAGGTCTGCGAGAGCGCCTTCGCGATGCCGAAGTCGGTCACCATCACCCGGCCGCGCGTGCCCTCGAGCAGGATATTGTCCGGCTTGATGTCACGATGGATGATGCCGACCGCGTGGGCGGCACCGAGCGCGTCGGCGGTCTCCTTCATGATGCGGCGGGCTTCGTCCACCGGCAGCTCGCCGCGCCGCTTGATCCGCGCGGCGACCGACTCGCCATCCACGTAACCCATGACGAAATAGACCAGGCCCTGGCCCTCGCCGACGGTGTGGATCGGAACGATGTGCGGATGCGAGAGCCGCGCGGCGGTCTGCGCCTCGCGGGTGAAGCGCTCGCGGATATCCTTCTGGAAGGCAAGCTCGGGCGGGAGCACCTTGATGGCGACGCGACGCTGCAGCCGTTCGTCGCGCGCGCGATAGACGACGCCCATTCCGCCGCGACCGATTTCGCCCTCGATCGTATAAGCGTCGCCCAGCGCCTCGGCGAGGCGCGCGGGGAGCGGCTTATCGGTCGTCGGTTCGGCCATTCGGGCGATCGCCTGTGAGAGTGCGAGAGAGGCGGCAGAGCTGCGCGGGGCTCATGGCGCACAACAATTTGCGCGCGCCGATTGTTTTCTTCTGCCTGTCCAAGACCTGCTGGCTGTCGCACAACGCCGCCGTGCGCGCGGTCGCCCTCGGCTACACCAACGTCCTCTGGTATCGCGGCGGCCGCAACGCCTGGATC
>JAICWE010000107.1 GCA_025934955.1 Gemmatimonadales bacterium
CCGCCCCGGCCCCCCGGTGGGGACCGTGGGGCGCGCGCGCGACCCACCGCCGGACCCACTGCAGCGCCGCGCCCGCCAGGGCGGCGTCCTGCTGACCGAGGCCGCGCTCGGCGGGGCCGCGGTGCCGGTCTGGCGCTCGGCGGCCGGCGCGCCGCTCCTCAGCGTCGCTCCGTTAGGCAGCGGCCTCCACTTCGCCTTCGCCACCCGGCTCGATCCACGAGCCATGCCGATGTTGCTGTCACCCGCGTTCGCCGACTCGATGCTGGCGCTCTGGCGTCGGAGCGGCGCCGGTATCTCTGCCGCCGAGGCGCCGCTCGCGCCGCGGCAGGCACTCCCGGCCCGCGGAGACCGGGCCGCGGCCGCCTCCGCCGCTGCGGCCGCGTCGAGCTGGCCGGCATCGGTTCTGTGGCTCCTCGCTGTGGCCGCGCTCTGCGCCGAGCGAGCCCTCGCCGCGCGACGACCGACCGCCGGGCGACTCCCGTGAGTGCGCAGCCTAACGTCCGCCGCGTGACCACCGCGCCGGACGACACCGCGTCACGGCGACTCGGGGCGCTCGCGTCGGCTTGGCGCCGTCGCCGCGGACGGGCCGTCGCGGCGCTCGCGATCGCGGTACTCGCCGCCGCCGGGATCGGCGCGTGGGACGCAGGCGCATCCCGTCTCGCGACGACCGTCATCGCGCTGGCCGGCGCTGCCGTGGTGCTCGGACTCGGCATGCGGCGACTGAAGCGGCGCAGGATCGACGCGGCAGCCGCGGCGCGCCACCTGGACCGGGCGCATCCGACGCTCGGCGACAGCACCGACCTCCTGCTCGCCGACCCCGCGGCGCTCCCTCCGCTCGCCCGGCTTCAGCGCAGCCGGACGGCGCGTGCACTCGCCGCGCTGGAGCCGATCGCGTCGCTCCCCGATCGAGCGGCCGGCCGCCTCCTTGCCGGCGCCGGCCTGCTCGTCGCGCTGGCGGTTGCGCTGCTGCTCGTTCCGCCCAGCGCAACGAGACGGGTAACTCAGGCGATCGCGCACGGCGGCGCCGCCGAGACCGCACCGACAGTGCTCGACGTGACCGTGACCGTGACGCCGCCGGCCTATACCGGCGTCAGGGCCGCGGTGCAGCGCGGCTGGGAACTCGACGTGCCGGAGGGCAGCGCGGTGACGTGGCAGGTCCGTCTGAGCCGCGCCGCGCCGGGCGCAGACATCGTCACGACGCGAGGCGACACGATTCCCCTCGTCGGCGACGATCCGACGCGAGTGGCCGCCACCCTCCGCGCCGACCGGAGTGCGCTCTACCAGCTCGTGCTGCCCAGGGCGAGTGCCGGGGCGGCCGCGGACGCGCCGTTCCACCGCCTCGGCGTGCGGCCGGATGCCGCGCCATCGGTCCGCATCACGGCGCCCTCTGAAGCGCACACGACGCTCGCCGCGAGCGGCTCCCTCCGCGTGCATGTGTCCGCGCTCGCCGATGACGACTACGGCATCGCCGACGCCCACCTCGTCGCGACGGTTGCGAGCGGGAGCGGTGAGGCCGTCAAGTTCCGCGCGCGCGACCTCGCCTTCACCGAGCGCGTATCGCGCGGCCGGGCCGGCGGGGGCGCAGCGCTCGTGCTCGGCGCCACGCTCGACCTGCGCGCGCTCGGGCTCGGTCCCGGCGACCAGCTCTACTTGTACGTCGTCGCACGCGACGACCGCACACCGTCGCCCAACCAGGGGCGCAGCGAGACGGTCTTCATCGAGCTGCCGGATACCGCGCAGGCCGCGCGCGCGGAATTCGCCGGCCTCGCCGCGCGGCTGCCGACGACGTATCTGCGCAGCCAGCGGCAGATCATCCTCGATACCGAGCGGCTCCTTCGCGAGGGCGCCCGCCTCTCGCAGGCGGACTTCGCCGCGCGGTCGAACGAGATCGGCGCGGATCAGAGCGCGCTCCGCACCCGCTACGGCGAGCTGACCGGGGCCGAGTCCGAGTCCGAAGCCGGGGGAGACGCGACCGGTGCCGCTGCGCTCACCCATGAGCACGATGCCGCGGAGAACGCCACGCTCCTCCCCGACACGGTGAAGACGACGCTCACCCGCGCCGTCGCCGCGATGTGGGATGCCGAGCG
This sequence comes from Gemmatimonadales bacterium, assembly GCA_025934955.1. GTDB lineage: Bacteria > Gemmatimonadota > Gemmatimonadetes > Gemmatimonadales > GWC2-71-9. The sequence continues at coordinate 2,088 of JAICWE010000107.1, forward strand.
CCGGCTCCGCACCGGCCAGCCGGCGGCGGCGCTCCCGTTCGAGCACCGGGCGCTGGCTGCGCTCAAGCTCGCGCAGCAGGCGACGCGAGCCTACGTCCAGCGTGTCGGATTCGAGTCGCCGCCACTCGAGCCCGAGCGCACGCGGCTCACCGGGAACCTGTCGGCGGTGCCGAACCGCGAGCGGTCGGCGACGACGCCGGACACGCTCCCCTCGCCGGACACCCGTGCGGCGCTCGCCGCCATCCGATCCGCCGCGGGCGGACGGACGCCCGGCACCCGCGATGTCGCCGCGCTCGAGGCAGCCGGCCGGGAGCTGGCCCGCCGCGCCGCGGACGAGCCGGCGCTGCTGCCCGCGTTAGGCGCCCTCCGCCGTCTCGCGACCGCGTGGGCCGGCGGCCGGGC
>JAICWE010000035.1 GCA_025934955.1 Gemmatimonadales bacterium
AGATCCGGCTGGTCTCGCCGAACTCGATCAGCGCGCCGCGATCGAGGAAGGCGGTGACATCGGAGACGCGCGCGGCCTGCTGCATGTTATGCGTGACGATGACGATGGTATAGTGCCGCTTCAGCTCGACGATCAGCTCCTCCACCCGTTGCATCGCGATCGGATCCAGCGCGGAGCAGGGCTCGTCCATCAGCAGCACCTCGGGGCGGTTGCCGAGCGCGCGGGCGATGCAGAGCCGCTGCTGCTGGCCGCCGGAGAGGCTCGCGGCCGGCCGATCGAGCCGGTCCTTCACCTCATCCCAGAGCGCGGCCTGCCGAAGGCAGCGCTCCACGACGTCGGTGAGATCGCGGCGCGGCACCAGGCGATTGATTCGCGGGCCGTAGGCGACGTTGTCGAAGATGGACCTGGGAAACGGATTCGGCCGCTGGAATACCATGCCGACGCGCTGCCGCAGCGTCACGAGGTCGGCGCCCCGGGCGAAGACCGAACGGCCCTCGACCAGAATGTCGCCGCTGTGGCGCGTGCCCGGAACCAGGTCGTTGAGCCGGTTCACGGAGCGGAGGAGGGTGCTCTTGCCGCAGCCCGACGGTCCGATGATCGCCGTGACCGCGTTGCGCGGCACGGCGAAGGTGACATCGCGCAGCGCGACGTGGGAGCCGTAGGCGAAGCCGAAACCGCGCACGTCCACCGCCGGCGTCGCGGGCGCACCGGCCGGCGGCGGGGCCTGCCGGGGCGCGAGCGTCGGCCTCGTGCCGGTCGTGTGCACCGGCGGTGAGGCGGAGGTCATCCGAACCGTCCGGTGATGTAGGCCTCGGTCTGCTCGTTCCGCGGCGCCGTGAAGATCTGCCGGGTGGCTCCGGTCTCGACCATGGTGCCGAGATAGAAGAAGGTTGTCGTGTCCGACGTGCGGGCGGCCTGCTGCATGTTGTGGGTGACGATCACGATGGTGAAGTCGCCCTTGAGCTCGACCACCACCTCCTCGATGCGCTGGGTACCCTGCGGATCGAGCGCGGACGTCGGCTCGTCCAGCAGCACCACTTCCGGCGCCGGCGCGATCGTCCGCGCGATGCAGAGCCGCTGCTGCTGGCCGCCGGAAAGCGCCATCGCGCTGCCCCGCAGACGGTCCTTCACTTCGTCCCAGAGCGCCGCCTGACGGAGCGCGCGCTCGACGATCTCATCGGTCTCGCCGCGGCGCAGCCGCACGCCGGCGCGGAGTCCCGCCGCGACGTTGTCGTACACCGACATCGTCGGGAACGGTGTGGGCCGCTGGAACACCATCCCGATCCGGCGGCGCAGCACCATCGCGCTCACCCTCGCGTCGTAAACGTCCTCCTCGTCCAGCAGCACGCGGCCGGTGATCCAGCCGCCGTCGCTCAGTTCGTGCGTCCGGTTGAGGCAGCGGAGAAACGTGCTCTTGCCGCAGCCGGACGGACCGATCAGCGCGTGCACCTGATTCGCCGGGAAGCCGAGGGTCACCCCGCTTACCGCGGTGGACTTGCCGTACATCGCCGTCAACTTGTCGGTGCGCAGGCGCGGCGGCTCGCTCGTGGTGGTGAGCGATGCCGCCGGGACCGGGGAAGGGAGCGCGGAGGTGGTCAACGGCGTCACCCGTTCAGGTCGAAGCGCTGCCGGGTGGCGAGGCGCGCGAGCAGGCTGAGCGCGAGCACGACGAGGATGAGCACCAGCGCCGCGCCCCAGGCGAATCGGTGCCACTCCTCGTACGGTCCGGTCGCATAGGTGAAGACGGTGAGCGGCAGCGCGGCCATCGGCTGAGTCACGTCGGTGGTGAAGAACTGGCTGCCAAGCGCCGTGAAGAGCAGCGGCGCCGTCTCGCCGGCAATGCGCGCGACTGCGAGGAGACTGCCGGTGACGATACCCGGGAGTGTCGTCCGGACTACGATCTGGAGCGTCGTGCGCCAGCGGGGATAGCCCAGCGCGAGCGCCGCCTCCCGAAGCGAGCGCGGCACCAGCTTGATCATCTCCTCGGTGGTGCGCAGCACCATCGGGATCATCAGCATCGCGAGCGCCACGCTGCCGGCCAGCGCCGAGAAATGCTTCTGCCGCGCGACGATCCAGGTCCAGGCGAAGACGCCGACGACGATGGATGGGACGCCGTTCAACACATCGGCGACGAAGCGAGTGAGCCAGGCGAGCCGGGAGCCGGAGTACTCGGCGCAGAAGATCCCCGCCCCGATCCCGACCGGCAGGCCGATCAGCGACGCGACGCCGACGATGATCAGCGTGCCCACGATCGCGTTGGCGACACCGCCGCCGCTCTGGCCCGCCGGCGCGGGCAGCCGGGTGAAGAAGCTCCACGAGAGACTGCCCGCGCCCTTCACCAGCAGGTCGCCGAGGATGAAGACCAGCGGCAGGACCGCGACGACCACGGCGCCGAGCATCAGCCCGACCATGAAGTTGCTGGCGATGCGCCGCATCAGAGCGCTCCGCTGCCGGCGCCGGCGCCGCGGGCGACGCGCCAGATGAGGAGTCGCGCGCCGGCATTCACCAGCACCGTGACGACGAACAGCAGCAGCGCGACGTAGGCAAGTGCCGAGAGATGGATGTCCTTCACCGCCTCGGAGAACTCGTTCGCGATCGCCGCCGCCATGGTGTAGCCCGGCGCGAACAGCGAGGCCGAGACGTCGTTCCGGTTCCCGATCACCATCGTCACGGCCATCGTCTCGCCCAATGCGCGGCCGAGGCCGAGGATGACGGCGCCGATGAGGCCGGAGCGCGCGTAGGGGAGGATCGCGGTGCGCACCGCTTCCCAGCGCGTCGCGCCGAGGCCGAGTGCCGCCTCGCGCTGGCTGCCGGGGACGGCCAGCAGCACCTCGCGGCTCACGCTAATGATGTACGGCATCACCATGATCGCGAGGATGATGCCGGCGGTGAGCATGGACGGGCCGTAGATCGGGCCCTGAAAGAGGGGCAGGAAGCCTAACGCCCCGCGGAGCAGCGGGAACAGCGTCGTCCGGAGCAGCGGGATCAGGACGAAGATGCCCCAGAGTCCGTAGACGACGCTCGGAATCGCGGCGAGGAGCTGGATGACGAATGCCACCGGCTGCCGGACGGCCCTGGGCGCGAACTCGGTGAGGTAGATCGCCACACCGAGCGAGAGCGGCACCGCGATGCAGAGTGCGAGCAGCGACGACAGCAGCGTGCCGGCCAGCAGCGGCCACGCGCCGAACCGCTCCGCGACCGGATCCCAGATGCTGTCGGTGATGAAGCGCAGGCCGAATCGGCTGATCGCGAGCTCGGAGCCGCGCACCAACTCCATCAGCAGGACGGCGAGCAGCGCCGGGACCGCTGCGGCGGCGATGGTCAGGACGGCGCGGAAAACGAGATCGCCGCGGCTGCCGCGCTGCTCGGCCAGGGACGCCCGCAATGTTCCGCGGGCACGTCCTGCCGGGGTGGTGACGGTGGAAGCCATGCGCCGAACCTAGCCGGCGCCGGCGGCCGGACGGTCACGGCGCTGTAACGGGCAAGTCACGGCCGGGACGTCAGCCGCCGGTCGTCGCGAGCCGCGACCGCACCAGCTTCACCACGTCGTCGGGGAGCGGCGCGTACTGGAGCTCCTTCGCCACGCTCTGCGCTTGTGGCGTCAGCATCCAGACAAGGAAGCCGTGCAGCGCGCTCGCCTTGGCCGAGTCGCGCGGCTGCCGATGGACCAGCAGCCAGGTGAACGACGCGATCGGGTAGGCGTCGGTGCCGGGCGGGTCGGTGATGGAGACGCGGAAGTCGGTGTCGTCCGTGAGGTGGGCCGCGGCGGCGGCTGCGGTGACGCTCGCGAGTGACGGCGTGACGAAGGAACCGGCGGCGTTCCTTACGTCGGCGCAGGCCAGATGGTTCGAGACGGCGTAGATCAGCTCGACGTAGCCGACGGCGCCATCGGTCTGCTTCACCGCCTGCGTCACCCCTTCGTTGCCCTTGCCGCCGAGCCCGACCGGCCACCTGACCGAGGTCGCGCTGCCCACCTGCCGCTTCCACTCGGGCGAGACCTTGGAGAGAAAATCGGTGAAGATGTACGTCGTGCCGGAGCCGTCCGAGCGATGTGCGACGAGAATCTCCGTCGCCGGCAGCTTCACACCCGGATTGAGCGTGGCGATCCGCGAGTCGTTCCAGCGCGTGAGCCGGCCGAGGAAGATGTCGGCGATGGTCGGGCCGTCGAGGCGCAGGTGCGTGCCGCCGAGCGCGGGAAGGTTGTAGGTGAGCACGACGGCGCCAAGGACGGTGGGAATGTGGAGCACGTCGCCGTGCACCGCGGCGATCTGCTCGTCGGTCATCGGGCCGTCGCTCGCGCCGAAGTCCACGGTGCCCGCGGTGTACTGCCGGATGCCGCCGCCGGAGCCGATCGACTGGTAGTTGATCCTGACGCCGGTCTGCCTGGCGTAGGCGTCGAACCAACGACTGTAGATCGGATTGGGGAAGGTGGCACCCGCGCCGGTGAGCGTCGTGCCGTCGCCGGCGCCCACGTGGCCCGCGGCGGTGCGGTCGCCTTCCGGGGCGCGGGAGCGATCGGGACCGCAGGCGGCGAGCAATGCGAGTGCGAGTACGACCATGCGGCGCATCGTGCGCTCCGGACCGGGGTCGCGGTGAAGGTACATGCGAGAGGTCTCCGGCGAATCTCAGAAGGTGAACTGGGCCTGGAAGAGGCCCAGCGTCCTGGTCGCGTAGAGCGCGGGCGCGATCACGCCCGCACCCTCGAAGGCCACGTCGTCCACGTCGGCGAGAAGCCGCAGGTTCCTGTTGAGCTGATACGACACGCCGGCGATGAACCGGGTCTGCCGGTCGCCGGCGACGGTCCTGTCCGGGTCGGTGACGTCCACCCGCCCGATGAGCGCCGCCCTGCTGTCGGGGAGGTTCACGACGCCGAAGAAGCTCAGGACCTGACCCCTGATCGTCGTGGCGTCAGGCACCGCCGGGGCGGCCGGCGCGTCCGAGCGGTCCCAGGTGCGGGCGTACTCGGCGGCGAGGGTGACCATCCCGGACTTGTACGACGCCATGCCGATGACGCGCTGGCGGATGCCGCCGCCGGTCGGCTTGCCGCTCTGGCCGTAGACCGTGAGGCGGAGGCCGCCGACGCCGCTCGCGTCGTCGGTCGCCAGCGCGCGAACCGAGGCGCGGCCCATCACGTCCTTCCGCTTGTCGCCCGGCGCCTTGTTGTAGTTCTCGCCGTTGTAGACGCCGACCTGCATGTTCACCAGATCGTGCTTCCAGGTCCCGTCCACGCCGGCGCCGAAGTCGGACGACGACATGTACCCGCCGCGCTCCAGCGCCATCTGCCCCTGCATGCGGTAATCCCAGAGCGCCTCTTCCCAGTCGAGCCACGGCGTATGAATCCCGCCGAGCTTGAAGGTCAGCGCGCTGCGCGGCGGGGTGTAGCCGAAGTAGGCGTACTTGAGCCGGTAGGCGAGCGAGTTGTCGGCGTTGCGGTAGATGTCGGCGGTGACGCGGGTGCCGAGGCCGCCGGCGAACTTGCCGATCACGTTCACGTAGGCGCGGGTGACGTCGAAGTTGTTCAGGTCGCTCGCGGTGTCCTTGAGCTGATACAGGTACTGGGCGTACACGACTCCGCTCACGGCGATCGGCGGCCGCGGCGCCGGCTGCTGCGCCGACGCGAGTGAGGCGCTCATGGCCAGGCAGGTGGTCGCGCCGAAGGCGGTACGTGCCCACTGAGACATGCGTGCTCCTTATCGGGTGAACGGGCGATGCCGCGTTGACGCCAAAAGGAACGACGTGGTGGTAACGGGAAACCGGGCGGGAGGTAACAACCGGGTAAAGCGAGCGGCGCGGCTACGTCCCGGCGCCCTCCGCCGCGACGGGGGCATCGGGAAACCATGCGTGAACCGCGGTGCCGCGGCGCGGCGTGCTCTCGGCCCACACGCGGCCGCCGTGCGCCTCGACCAGGTGTTTCACGATGGCGAGACCGAGGCCGGTGCCGCCGTGCTCGCGCGACCGGGAGGGGTCGGCGCGGTAGAAGCGCTCGAAGATGCGGTCGAGCTGCTCGTGCGCGATGCCGCTGCCGTCATCCACGACGCTGAGCACGATGCCGTCGTCTTCGCGCCGGGTTCGCACCGCGACGTGGCCGCCGGGCTGGGTATGGCGCAGCGAGTTGTCGAGCAGGTTGGTGAGCACCTGCCGCATCGCGTGCGGATCCGCTGCGAGGGACGGCGCGTCGGCGGCGGGCGCGACCTCGAGGCGGATGCCGCAGCGCGCGGCGCGCTCGCCCAGGGCGCCCCACACATCGCGCGCGATGGCGGCGACGTCCAACTCGTTCCGGTCCGGCTGCCACCGGCCGGCCTCGAGCCGCGCCAGGTCGAGCAGATCGTCCACCAGTCGCTGCATCCGCGCGGCGTTGCTGCGGATCGTCTCGAGGAAGCGCGCGGCGGTCTCGTCGTCCGGCCGGTCCGCGAGCAGCGTCTCGGTATAGCCGACGATCGACGTGAGCGGCGTCTTGAGCTCGTGCGATACGTTGGCGACGAAGTCGCGTCGCACCACCTCGAGCCGGCGCAGATCGGTGAGATCGTGCAGCACGAGCACCGCGCCGCCGGACGGCAGCGGCCGCGCGTTGAGCAGGAGGACGTGGTCCCCCATCTCGAACTCGCGGTCGGCGACCGGCGTGCCCGCCAGGGCGAGGTCCACCGTCTCGCGCGCGGCCTTGATCCGGAACAGCTCGGGAAGATCGGGCAGCAAGTCGCCGGCCGCGTAGCCGAGCAGGCGGCGCGCGGCAGGGTTGGCGGTGATCACCCGGCCGCGCACGTCGGCGGCGAGGACGCCTTCGACCATCGCATCCACCAGCGCCGCCGACTCGGCCCGCTCACGCCGGAGCGCATCGAATCGCTCGCCGAGCTGGCCGTGCATGTCACGTAGCGCCTGTACCAGGCCGTCGATGTCGGGGATGCCGGAGCGGGGAAAGCGCGGCGGCGCGCCCGCCGCCATGGCGCGCGCGGCGGTGGTGATGCCGGTGAGCGGACCGGCGATCGAACGTCCGGCAACCAGCGCCAGCAGCGCGCCGACCAGCAGCGCGAGTCCCGCCGCGCCGAACACCGCGCCTTGCGCACGGCGTACGGTCGCGTCCACCTGCTCCAGCCCCGCCGCGACGCGGATGACGCCGGGCCCACCGGGCACCGCTACGTACAGCAGCTCGCGGCCGACCGTCGCGCTCCTGCGGCGTCCGTGGCCGACGCCGTCGGCGAGCGCGTCGCGCACCTCGGGCCGCGCGGCGTGATTCTCGATCGCGCTGATCTCGCCGCCCCGCACGTCGCTGTCGGCGCGGAGCCGGCCGTCACGGCCGATCAGCGTGACGCGGAGCCCGCTCTCGTCGCCGAGTCGCACGACGGCGTCCTGCCAGCGGAGCGAGTCGCCCGGCAGCGCCTCGCGGACCAGCAGTGCCTGGTGCTCGAGCCCGCGGCCGATGTCGCTCTCGAGATCGCGCCGAAGGGTCCGCTCGGCGCTCCAGACCAGCACGCCCACGGTGAGGATCAGGACCAGAATGGTGCCGGCCACGAGCCGCTGGGCGAAGCTCACTTGGCGGCGGCCGCGCGCTCGGCGCCGCGGAACCGGTAGCCGAATCCGCGCACCGTTTCCACCAGCTTGCCGTGACCGCCGAGCTTGGTGCGGAGCCGCTGCACGTGCATGTCCACGGTGCGGGTCTGGATGTCGGGCTGCGCTTCCCACACCGTCTCCAGCAGCTGGGGCCGGCTCTGTACCCGCCCGCGCCGCTCCACCAGAGTGAGCAGCAGCTTGTACTCGGTCGAGGTGAGCTGGACATGGCGGCCGTCCACCGTCACGCGATGGGCCGAACGGTCGATCGTGACCGGGCCGGCCGTGACCGTCGACCCCGCGGAGACGGACGGCGCGGCAAGCCGGCGGAGCAGAGCGGAGACGCGGAGCGCCAGCTCCGGGGGCGAGAACGGCTTGGTGAGATAGTCGTCCGCGCCCAGCGTCAGACCGTGAATGCGGTCGGGCTCGTCGCGCCGCGCGGTGAGGAGGATGACGCCGACGTCGCGGGTCTCCTCCCGCCGGCGCAGCTCCGCCAGCACGTCGTAACCGGACGCGCCGGGGAGCATGAGATCGAGCACCACGACGTCGGGCCGCTCCTCGCGGGCGGCCTTCAGCGCATCGGGGCCGTTCGCGGCGGTCGACACGCGGTAGCCGGCCTTGGCGAGGTGATAGGCGACGAGGGCGGTGATGTCGGGCTCGTCGTCCACCACCAGTATCCGGTGCGTCATCCCTTCCTCCGATCGGGGCCGAGCACGGCGCTACGCTTCCGCCGCGTTGGGCAGCCGGGTCGCCGTGTGCCCGCGGCTCCGGGTGCCGGCGCGCTCACGCTCAACCCGCATCGAGGGCTCCTTCGCCACCGCGTCGAGAATGGCGCCGAGCAGTCGGCCCTGGGGCGAGGCGTCGCGCCGCAATCGGTAGAGTACGAACTGCGCGATCGGCGTGTCGCGCACCACGTCGGCGCGGCGCAGTACCTGGAGGTGGCGCGAGACGGTCGGCTGCGGCAGGTCAAGCACCGCCTGCAGATCCGAGACGAACAGCGGCGCCGCGGCGAGGCAGTTGAGGATCCGCAGCCGCGTCGGCTCCGCCACCGTCGTGAGCAGCCGGGTCGGGGCGGGAAGCGAGGTCATTCGCATGGTGTCATATGGCGCAAGACGAATATAGGCGGCGATGCCGCCGCGCAAGAGTGAGCGGCGACGGCGACCGGCCGCGCGGCGCTCTATATTACCCGCCGCCATGCTACTCTCCCTGCTCCTGCTGGCGGCGCCGATCCGTTCCGTGCCGTCGCCCGACACCGCGCACGTCATCATCGTCTCCACCACCGACATTCACGGCCGCGCCACGGCGTGGGACTATGCGCTCAGCCAGCCGTTCGGCGGCGGGCTCACTCGCGTCGCGACCGTCGTGGACTCGCTCCGAAGGCAATATCCCGGCGAGGTCGTGGTGGTGGACGCCGGCGACGTGATCCAGGGCGACCCGTTCGCCGCGTACTACGCGCGGGTCCGGCCGCGGACGCCGCATCCGATCCTCGACGCGATGAACCGGATCGGCTACGACGCGGCGACGCCGGGCAACCACGAATTCAACTTCGGCCTGCCGACGCTCCGGCGCGCGCTCGCGAGCGCGCGGTTTCCCTATGTGAGCGGCAACATCGAGCGGCTGCCATCGGGCCGGGACGCGTATCCGCCGTTCGTGGTGGTACGGCGGCACGGCATCCGGATCGGGATCGCGGGTTTCACCACGCCGGGCGTGATGATCTGGGATCGGGAGCACGTGCGCGGCCGGATCCGCGTGGCGCCGGTCGCGGCGCGCGCGCCGGCGCTGCTGCGCCGGCTGCACGGCGTGTCGGACGTCGCGGTAGTGCTGATCCACAGCGGCATGGATGAGAGCGCGTCGTACGACACCAGCGGGGTCGGCGGCGAGAACGTCGCGGCTTCGCTGGCGCGGATGCCGGTGCGGCCGGACCTCGTCGTCGTGGGGCACAGTCACAAGGAGATGCGCGACTCGGTCATCAACGGCGTGCATTTCGTGCAGCCGAAGAACTGGGCCCAGTCGGTGTCGGTGGCGCACCTCGACCTGGTGCGCGCCGGCGCGCGCTGGCGGGTGGTCGGCATCCGCGGCGACATCGTCCCCCTGGCGCACGTCGCGCCGGAGGCCGCGCTGGCCGCGCGACTCCAGGGCGCCGAGGACACGGTGCGCGCGTGGGCGGCGACGCCGCTCGGCCTCGCGACCGGGCCGATGCGCGGCACCTACGGCCGCGCGGAAACCACGCCGCTCGTCAACTTCGTCGCTTCGGTCGAGCGGGAGCACGCGCACGCCGACCTCGCCTCCACCGCGGTCTTCAATCCGGCCGCCGGCTTCGACAGCGGGCCGGTGACGCTGGCGCAGGTCGCCGGCGTCTACCCGTACGAGAACACGCTCCGGGCCATCCGGATCAGCGGCGACCAGCTCCGGCGGTACCTGGAGCAGAGCGCGCGCTACTTCGTGACCGACGGTCGCGGCGGCGTGCGGCTGAGCGACACGATCCCGGGCTACAACTACGATATCGTCTCCGGCGCGACGTACACGATCGACCTGTCGCGCCCGGCGGGCAGCCGGATCACCGGTCTCGCGGTGCGCGGCAGGATCGTCGCGCCGACCGACAGCTTCACGCTCGCCATCAACAACTACCGGCAGGGCGGCGGCGGCGGGTTCGACATGCTGAAGGGCGCGCCGGTGGTGTACGACCAGGCCGAGAACATCCGCGATCTCCTCGCGGAGGAGATCCGCCGGCTCGGCACGCTCGACCCGGCGCGGTATGCGGAACCGGGCTGGCGCATCGCGCCCGACAGCATGGCGGCGAAGGTGAAGGCGCTGTTCGCCCCGGGCGCCGGGGCGCCGAAGCAGGCGGCGGCAGCGCCGAGCGGCCCGGTGATGCTGCGCGTGCTCGCGATCAGCGACCTGCACGGCGCGCTGCTGCCGCGGAAGACCGACTGGTCAAAGGGTCGCGTCGTCGGCGGCGTCGCGGCGCTGAAGGCGACGGCCGACAGCGCCGCCGCCGAGTGCCGCTGTCCCGTGCTCCGGGTGGACGCGGGCGACGAAATGCAGGGCACGCTGCCGAGCAATCTGCTCTTCGGGCGCTCGACGGTCGCGGCGCTCGACGACTTCGGATTGCAGGCGGCCGCGGTCGGCAACCACGATTTCGACTGGACGGTGGACACGCTCCGCGCGCGGATGCGCGAGGCGCGCTATCCCTGGCTCATCAGCAACGTGGTGGATTCCGCCAGCGGTCGCCGGCCCGAGTGGGCGGTGCCGTCGGCGATCGTCGAGACCGGCGGCCTGCGAGTGGGCGTCGTCGGCTGGATCACGCCGGAGACCAAGACGATCGTGAAGGCGTCCAACGTCGCCGGTCTGCTGTTTCCCGGCGATCTCGGCCCGCTCCGCGCCGCGCTCGCGGCGGTCAAGGCGGAGCATCCCGACGTTACCGTGCTGCTGGCGCACTCCGGCGCAATGTGCGACTCGGCGGCGTGCAAGGGCGAAATCCTCGACGTGGCGCGGGCGCTCGGACCCGGCGCGGTGGACCTCATCATCGCGGGGCACACCCACCGGCGCGTGGTGCGGACGGTCGCCGGCGTGCCGATCCTCGAGCCCGGCAATGCGGGCACGACCCTCGGCATCGCCGACCTGGTGCGGACGTCGCAGGGACTCGCCGCACGGATGACGCTCCGCACGGTCTACGACGACGCGGTGCGGCCGGACTCCACGCTCACCGTCTGGGTGACCGGCTGGTCGCAGCAGTCGGATTCGCTGGCGCGCCGGACGGTGGCGACGCTCGCCGACTCGCTTCCGCGCTCCGAGAACGAGAACCACGAGTATCCGTTGGGCGACCTCATCGCCGACGCCCAGCGCGCCGCGGCGCACGCCGATGTGGCGATCATGAACAACGGCGGCATTCGCGCGTCGCTCCCGGCCGGCCCGGTAACGTACGGTCAGCTCTTCGAGGCGCAGCCGTTCCAGAACGGCGTGGTGCGGATCAGCGTGACCGGCGCGCAGCTTCGAAGCGCGCTGGAGCACGCCATCGAGGCCGACGGTCCGCACGCGCACGTCTCCGGCATCACGGTGCGCTACGACGCATCGCGCCCGGCCGGCGCCCGCGTGCTCGAGGTGCGCCGCACCGGCGGCCGGGCAGTCGCGGACGGCGACCGGCTCACCCTCGCGGTGAACGACTTCATGGCCGGCGGCGGGAGCGGCTTCGCCACTCTCACGCCGCTTCCGACCGCGGCGCTCGGCATCACCGATCTCGACGCGCTGATCGCGTACCTGCGGGCGCAGCCGCAGCCGGTGGTCCCGCCCGCGGCCGACCGCTTCACCCGGGCGGGCCCGTGAGCGATACTTTCCGGATCTTCGTGAACGAGCGGCCGGTCGAGGTCGCGGCCGGCACCGACGTGCTCCAGGCGGTGGAGGCGTTCGATCCGGAGCTGGCCCGGCGGCTGCGCGCGCAGCAGGCGTACGTGACCGACGGACGCGGGATCGAGCTCGGCGGCGAGGTGCTGCTCGGGCCGGGAGCGATCCTCCGCGTGGTGATCTCCGCCCGGCGCCAGGGACGCGACGATGGGGACGCGTGAGCTGACGCGCGACCTGCTGCGCCGGCTGCCGAAGGCGGAGCTGCACAATCACCTCGACGGCTCGCTCCGGGCCGAGACGATGATCGAGCTGGCGCGGGCGGCGCGGGTGACGCTCCCGACCACGAATCCGGACGCGCTCCGCCGCCACATGCTGGTGAGCGACGCGCGGAATCTCGAGGACTACCTCGCGCGATTCGACATCACCATCGCGCTGCTTCAGACGCCGGAGGCAATCGAGCGGGTCGCCTACGAGATGCTGGAGGACGCCGCGCGGGACGGCGTGCGCTACATCGAGGTGCGCTACTGCCCCGAGCTGAGCCGTCGCGCCGGGCTCTCGCTGGACCAGGTGCTCGCCGCCGAGTGGCGCGGCTTCGAGCGCGGCATGCGCGACTTCAGCGTGACGGCGCGGATCATCAACTGCTCGCTCCGGCACTACGACCCCGCGGTGTCGGTCGCGATTGCCGAGCAGTCGGTGGCGTGGCGCGACCGGGGGGTCGTCGGCTTCGATCTGGCCGGCGGCGAAGCGGGGCGGCCGCCGGGACTCCATGCCGCGGCCTTCGACGCAGCGGCGGAGGGCTGCCTCGGCATCACGGTCCACGCCGGCGAGGCCGCGGGGCCCGACTCGATCGCGGAGGCGGTCCACCGCTGCCACGCCGACCGCATCGGCCACGGCACCCGGCTGTACGAGGACCCGCGGCTGCGCGATTATATCCGGGACCGCCGCATCGTCATCGAAGCCAACATCACGAGCAACGTGCAGACGCGCGCCGTGACCCGCGCGGCGGAGCATCCGGTGCGGGGGTACTTCGACGCGGGGCTCGACGTGACCCTCTGCACCGACTCGTGGCTCATGAGCGGCGTCACGCTGACCGACGAATATTGGACCGCGCACCGGGAGCTGGGCTTCACCCGCGCGGAGATCGACCGTCTGATCCTGAACGGCTTCGCGGGCGCGTTCCTTCCGTGGCCGGAGCGGCTCGCGCTCCTCGCCGACGTCGAGGCGGAGCTCGCGGACCTGTAGCAACCCGGCAGCATCCAACCGTCCCATTCGCAGCCATTTTCGGTCGTGACACGGAGGCAGCCTCGCGCATGCAGACGCCCCGGTGGTCCATCGTCGGAATCCGGCGGTTCGCGCTCGCCATCGCCCTGAGCTGCGGCGCGATCGCGGCCACCTGGCTCATTCCGGGCATGGCGGGACAGGCCGTCGCGACGCTGCACGCGCAGACCCCGGCGCAGAGTCCGTCGGGCCAGGCGCCGGCCGAGTCGGTGAAGGCGCCGCCGTCGCCGCTGCCCGCGCCGGCGCCCGGGATCGCGCCGGAGGACGCGGTGAGCCACACGCCGATCACGACGCGGCTCAACGGACTCATCGGCATCGCGGTGATTCTCGCGATCGGCGTGCTGATGTCGAAGAACCGGCGCGCCATCCGCTGGTCCATCGTGGCGTGGGGACTCGGGCTCCAGGTGCTCTTCGCGATCTTCGTGCTGCGGGTGCCGGCGGGGCAGGCGCTCTTCCGCAAGCTCGGCGCGGTCGTCACGACGGTGCTGGGCTACTCCTACGCCGGTTCGGAGTTCGTGTTCGGCGAGCTGGGCAAGCGGGGCTCGAGTCTCGGCGTGATCTTCGCGTTCCAGATCCTGCCGGCGATCATCTTCATCTCGGCGCTGTTCGCCATGATGTACTACCTCGGCATCATGCAGGTCGTGGTGCGCGCCTTTGCCGTGGTGATGAGCCGGCTCATGGGGGCGAGCGGCGCCGAGAGTCTCAACGTGGCGGCGTCCATCTTCATGGGACAGACCGAGGCGCCGCTCACCATCCGGCCGTTCCTGCCGCGGATGACGCGCTCGGAGCTGATGACGGTGATGACGTCGGGCATGGCGCACATCTCCGGCTCGATCATGGCGGCGTACATCGCCTTCGGCATCGAAGCGCGGCACCTGCTGACCGCGGTGATCATGACGGCGCCCGGTACCATCATGATGTCGAAGCTGTTCGAGCCCGAGACCGAGCGGCCGGAGACGTACGGCCGGGTCGAGCTCGATCTGCCGAAGACCGACGTCAACGTCGTTGACGCCGCCGCGCGCGGGACCGGCGAAGGGCTGAACCTCATGATGAACGTCATCGCGATGCTGATCTCGTTCATCGCGATCGTCGCGCTGGTGAACGGCATCTTCGGCGTGGTGCACGGCTGGTTGCCGTTCTTCCCCACCAATCTCCAGGTGCTGCTCGGCTGGGTCTGCCGGCCGATCGCCTGGGCGATGGGCGTGCCGTGGCGCGACAGCGAGACGATCGGCAGTCTGCTCGGCACCCGCGCGGTGCTGAACGAGTTCATCGCGTACTCGCAGCTCGGCCCGCTCAAGGGAACCCTGGATCCGCGCTCGTTCACCATCGCGTCCTTCGCGCTGGCGGGCTTCGCCAATTTCAGCTCGGTCGGCATTCAGCTCGGCGGCATCGGCGCGCTGGCGCCGGAGCGCAAGGGCGACCTCGCCCGGCTCGGCTTCCGCGCGATGCTCGCCGGCACGCTCGCGAACTTCCTGAGCGCCACGATCGCGGGGATTCTGCTGTGACGGCGACGGGCACCGCGCGCGCGTCGCTGAATCCGGCGGCGGCAGCGGTCGACGCGGCGGCCGCGGCGATTCGCGCGCGCATCGTGGGCGAGGTGCCCCGGGTCGCCATCGTCCTCGGCTCCGGGCTCGGCTTCATCACCGAGCGGATCGAGGACCCGGTGAGGCTTCGGTACCCGGAGATCCCCGGCTTTCCCCAGCCGACGGTGCCGGGCCACGGGGGCGAACTGGTGATCGGGCGGCTGGCGGGACGGCGGGTGGTCGCGCAGAGTGGCCGCTTCCATATGTACGAGGGCCACGACGCCGCGACCAGCGTGCTCGCGGTACGCGCGTTCGGCGCGCTCGGAATCGGTACGCTGCTGCTCACCAACGCGGCGGGCGGGGTGCGCCGGACGCTGCAGCCCGGTGCGCTGATGCTGATCGCCGATCACATCAACCTCACCGGCCGCAATCCGCTCATCGGCGAAGTGCTCCCGGGCGAGGAGCGCTTCCCCGACATGTCCGATCCGTACGACCGCGAGCTGCGGGAGATCGCGCGCGAGGTGGCGCGGGAACGGCGCGTCGCGCTCGCCGAAGGCGTGTACGTCGGCCTGCTCGGTCCGAGCTACGAGACGCCGGCCGAGGTGCGGATGCTGGAGCGGCTCGGCGCGGACGCGGTGGGAATGAGCACGGTGATGGAAGTGATCGCCGCACGTGCCCGCGGCATGCGTTGCCTCGGCATCTCCACCGTCACCAATCTCGCCTGCGGCATCGGCGCCCAGCCGCTCAGCCACGCCGAGGTGATGGACGTGGCCAACGCGGTGCGCGGCGAGCTGGCCGCTCTGGTCGAAGGGATCGTGGCACGGCTCCCGTGACGCCCCACGCGGAACGGACCGACCCCGCCCGCCGCGGCATCCGCGCCGCGCAAGTCGGCATGCTGCTCAACGCGGCGCTCGCCATCATCAAGCTGCTGACGGGTCTGGTCGGGCACTCGTACGCGCTGATCGCGGACGGCATCGAGTCGGTCGCCGACATCTTCTCGTCGCTGGTGGTGTGGGGTGGGCTCCGCATCGCGGCGCGCTCGGCGGATAGCGAATATCCGTTCGGCTACGGCAAGGCCGAGGCACTCGCCGCGGCGATCGTCGCGCTGATGCTGCTCGGCGCGGCGATCGGCATCGCGATCGAGTCGGTCCGCGAGATCATGACGCCGCACCACATTCCGGCGCCGTTCACGCTCGCGGTGCTCGTCGGCGTGATGATCGTGAAGGAGATTCTCTCGCGCCGGGTCCGCGCGATCGGCCGCGACGTCGGCAGCACCGCGATCCGCGCCGATGCCGTCCACCACCGTGCCGACGCAATCACCTCGGCGGCGGCGTTCGTGGGCATCAGCCTGGCGCTGGTGTTCCAGTGGCCGCCGGCGGACGACTACGCGGCGCTGCTCGCCGCGACGATCATCGCGTACAACGGCGTCGGCGCGCTCCGGCCCGCGATCGCGGATCTGATGGATCGTACGCCGGGCCAGGATCTCCTGCGCCGCGTCGCGGCCGCGGCGACGGCGGTGGACGACGTTCGTGCCATCGAGAAGCTCAAGGTGCGGAAGGTCGGCATGGGCTACTACGTGGATCTGCACGTGCAGGCGGAGCCGGCGATGTCGCTCCAGGATGCGCACGTGCTGAGCGGGCGGGTCAAGTCAGCGATCCGTGATGCGGTGCCGGAGGTACAGGGCGCGCTGATTCACATGGAGCCGTTCGAGGGCGGCTGAGGCGCCGCCGTTGCGCTGACGCCGTGGTTCAGCGGTCCGTGCCCGCCGCCGAGTCCGGGCGCCGCGGCGATGGCGCGGTGGACGAAGTCGAGTGCGTCGGCGACGGCGGCCTCGAGGTCGCGGCCCAGTGCGAGGCCCGCGGTGAGGGCGGCCGAGAGCGTGCAGCCGGTCCCGTGGGTGGACGTGGTGACGAGCCGCGGGCGAGTGAAGCGCCTGACGCCGGTGCGGGTGACGAGCACGTCGGTGACGTCGTCGGCGCTCAGGTGGCCGCCTTTGACCAGCGCGGCGCGGGCACCGAGCTCCAACAACGCACCGCCGGCGCGCTCCATCGCGGCGACGTCGGCGACTGGCTCGCCGAGCAGAATCGCGGCCTCGTCGAGATTGGGCGTCACCACATGTGCGAGCGGCAGCAGCGCGTCGCGCATCGCCGCCTCGGCCTCGCGGGAGAGGAGCCGGTCGCCCGAGCTCGCCACCATCACGGGATCGACGACGAGCGCTGCCCAGCGGTACGCGCGCACCGCGTCGGCCACGACCCGCACGAGCGCCGCTTCCGCCAGCATGCCGGTCTTGAGCGCTGCGGGCGGCAGGTCCTCGGCGAGCACGGCGAGCTGCGCGGCGACGATATCCGCCGGCAGCGGGTGCACGGCGCGCACGCCGCGGGTATTCTGTGCGGTGACCGCGACGATCGCCGAGGTGCCGAAGACGCCGAACTGATGAAACGTCTTGAGGTCGGCCTGGATCCCGGCGCCGCCGCCCGAGTCGGAGCCGGCGATGGTGAGCGCGATCTTCACGCGATGATCACTGGAGCACGATGAGCGGCTCGCTGCAGACTCTCATACGGGACCTCCGGCTCCGGCGCGGGCGCGAGCGGCGCGGCCTGGCGCTCGCCGAAGGCGTGCGGCTGGTGGAAGAGGCGCTCGCCGCCGGGATCGCGCTCAAGGGCGCGGCGGTGTCGCCCGCGCTGGAAGGTAGCAGCCGAGGTCAGGCGCTCAAGCGCGCGCTCGCCGGGTCGGGCGTGCGGCTGGAGGAGATGGGCGACCGCGAGCTCGCCGAGCTCGCCGACACCGAGCATCCGCAGGGCGTCGTCGCGGTCATCACGCCGCGCACGTGGACGCTGGCCGACATCCGTGTCCCCCGCGGCGCGGCGGTGCTGGTGCTCGACGCGGTCCAGGACCCGGGCAATGTCGGCGGCATGCTGCGCACGGCACTCGGGCTCGGCGCCGGCGGCGTCATCGCGCTCAAGGGGACGGCGGAGTTGACCAATCCCAAGGTGGTGCGCGGCGCCATGGGCGCGCTGTTCCGGCTGCCGTGCGTGCCGGCCGACCCTGCCGGGTTCATCGCGTGGGCGCGGGAGCACGGCGTCTCGCTCTGGGTCGCGGAGGCCGACGGCACGTCGCTGGAGAAGCTGCCGCGCCGCTCGGAGCGCGGCGCGGTGGCGCTGGTCGTCGGCAACGAGGGGGCCGGCGTGACACCCGCGCTCGACACGGCGGCGGATCGCCGCGTCGCGATCCGGCTCGCGCCCGGCGCCGAGTCGCTCAACGTCGGCGTCGCCGCCGGCATCCTCCTCCACGAGGTACTGCGTGATCGCTGAGGCGCTCGCGGGGACCGCGCCCGTTCCGCTCATCGTGTTCGCCGCGCTGCTCGGCGCCGTGTTCGGCAGCTTCCTCAACGTCTGCGTTCTGCGCTGGCCGGCGGAGCAGTCGGTGGTGCGGCCGGCGTCGCGCTGCCCCCGCTGCGGCCGCGGGCTCGCGTGGTACGACAACATCCCGATCGTCTCGTGGCTGCTGCTGCGCGCCCGCTGCCGCGGCTGCGGCCAGCCGATCTCCGCCATGTACCCGGCGGTTGAGCTGCTCACCGCCGTGCTCTGGGCCGCGATGGCGGCGCACTACGGCCTCTCGGTGGAGGCGCTTCGGGGCGCGGTGTTCGGCACGATCCTCCTCGGCATCACGCTCACCGACGCGCGCGAGATGATCATCCCCGACGAGTTCACCCTGGGCGGCCTGGTGATCGGGCTGCTCTTCTCGATCGCCGGCGGCTGGCACGGCGTGCTCGACGCGGTGCTCGGCGCGGCGGTCGGGTTCTTCGGCCTGTGGGCGGTCGGCGCGTTAGGCACCTGGGCGTTCAGGCAGGACGCGATGGGCGGCGGCGACATCAAGATGATGGCGATGGTCGGCGCGTTCCTCGGCTGGCCCGGCGTGCTCGGGACGATTTTCCTCGGCGCGGTGCTCGGCGTCCTGGTGTTCGGGCCGATCGCGCTGCTCCGGTCGCGGGCACGGCTGCAGCTGCCGTTCGGGATCTTTCTCGCGGCCGGCGCGTTCTCGGTCTACCTCGCCGGGACGACGCTCTGGCACTGGTATCAATCGTACCTCGGCATGGCATGATGGTTCGGCGTGCCGGCCCGATGGCGGCGGCCATGCTTTCGGCCGCGCTTGCGGCCACGCTGGTCGCGTGTCGCGGCCAGCCGCCGCGCAAGCCCGCGACCGGCGCGGCGGCGTTCCAGGTGCTGGTGGATAGCCTGGTCCATCCGGTCGAGCAGGCGACCGGCCTCAACTTCCGCCACCCCCCGCGCGCGGCGGTGCGCACTCGCGCCGAAGCGCGCGAGTACATCGTCCGCCAGATGGACGAGCAGATGCCGGGCCCGCGGCTCCACGGCAGCGAGATCGTCTACAAGCTCACCGGGCTGCTGCCGGACACGGCGAACTTCCGCACGCTCGTCGAGGACGTGCTCACCGCGCAGATCCTCGGCTACTACGATCCCGAGACCAGCACGCTCTACGGCGTGGCCGGGGCGAACCCCGCGCTGCTCCGGATCATGGCGGCGCACGAGCTGGTGCACGCCCTCCAGCACCAGTACCTCCCGCTCGACAGCATCTTCCACGACGACAGCGACGGCGACCGCGCCGCGGCGGCGCAGGCGGTTCTCGAGGGCCAGGCCAACTTCGCCTCGCTCGCGATGGTGCAGGGCAAGTCGGTGGTGAGCGATCCCGCGTACTGGGAGCGCTACGCGGAGCTGAGCCGGTCGGAGCGCGCGTCGCTCGGCCTCGCCGGCGTACCGATGATCCTGCGGGAGCGGCTCCTCTTTCCGTACCGGGACGGCGGCGCCTTCATGGCGTGGTGGGGCCGCTCGCGCTTCGCCGACACGGTGCCGTACGGGCCGCGCATGCCCACGTCGAGCGAGCAGATCCTCCACCCCGATCGCTACGCCAGCGGCGACGCGCCGATCGCCGTGCGCTTCACCGGCGGACCGGCGCCGCTCCTGGAGGACGACTTCGGCGAGATCGAGACGCGGATTCTCGCAGATCAGCTCGCCGGCCTCGGCGAATCGCCCGACGGGCCGCCGCTCGGCTGGGGCGGCGATCGATTCCGCGCGTACGACGTGGCGCCGTCGGGCGCGCTGGTGTGGTACAGCGTGTGGGACGACGAACGGTCGGCGGCGCACTTCCGCAACACGACGGGGCGGCGGCTGATGCAGCGAGAGCGGGCCGGCTATCGGACGGCGGTGGATTCGCTCACGGTGGATGGTCGGCCGGCGGCGCGTGTGGTCATCGCGCCCGCGGCGTGGTCCGGCTGGCGCGACTTGCCGGCGGCGCGCCTCGCCGGGAGCGGCGGCCGGTGACCGACCCGGACGGCGCGGGGCCCCTCGTGCGCATGCGCGCGGCCACCCCGGCCGACGCCGATGCCATCGCCGAGCTGAGCGGGCAGCTCGGCTATCCGGTCGCCGCGGCCGCGGTTCGGCAGCGGCTCGAACGGCTGCTCGCGGCGGCCGATCAGGCCGTGTTCGTCGCGGCGGAGGCCACTCGCGTCGTCGGCTGGATCCACGGCGCCGACCAGCTGCTCGTGGAGTCGGAGCAGCGCTGCGAGATCCTCGGCCTCGTGGTGGATCAGCGCCTCCGCCGCGCGGGCGTCGGCCGGGGTCTCGTGGCCGAAATCGAGCGCTGGGCCGGCGCTCGCGGTCTTGCGGTCATATCGGTGCGGAGTGCCATCACTCGCGCCGAGTCGCATCCGTTCTACGAGCGGCTCGGCTACGAGCGGGTGAAGAGCCAGCACGTCTATCGCAAGCGGCTGCGCGCCCGCTAGCCGGCTACAGACCCACCAGCTTCCCCAGCCAGAACGCCAGCATCCCGAACAGCCCGCCCAGCACGTAACCCACCTTCACGATCAGGTCCAGCTCGCGCTGGCTCACGTCGCGGATCAGGCGCTCGACCCGCTCGATCGGCAGTTCGTTCACCTTCTGCTCGATCATCTCCTCGACCCGGATCTCCCGCACGATGCGCGGGATCTGCACCTCCACCCAGCGCCACGCCGCATCGGTGAGGTCGCGGCGCATCGCGCCGGTGATCTCCTCGCCGACCCAGTCGGCCGGCCGGCCGCTCGGCTGGGCCAGCAGGCGATCGGTCAACGCACGGATCGCCTCCTCCACGCCGCGCCGCCCCTGCGGCCCCGCGAGCCCGCGCGCCGCCAGCTCCGAGAGCCGCTCCGGCGGCACCGCCTTGAACACGTCGCCCCAGGTGCGATGGTCCAGCGCCTCGAGTGCCCGGTCCGCCGCGGCCACCGCCACCCGGCGGGCCGCCGGCTCCCGCACCACGCCCACCAGCCAGTCGCCTAACGCCTCCGCCGCCGCATCCCGCCGCTCGGGGCCCAGCCGGCGCATCCGTTCGCTGGTCGGCACCGAGAGGAAGTGCAGCACCGCGTCGCGCACGGCGCGGGAGAGCTGCTCCTTCATCTCCGGCGCATTGAGCGCGGCGGCGAAGCGGTCGAACCCCTCATGCTCGAAGCCGTCCACCAGCCGCTCGATGGTTCGGTCGGTGACGACGAGTCGCGCGAGGATGCGCTCGTGGATGAGCAGGTCGCGGATCGAATGATCGAAGGCGTCGCGCAGCGCGAACTCGATCCGGCTCCGCGCCTCGGGGTCGCCCAGCAGCGCCCCGAGTCGCTCCAGTGCCACCGGGATGTAGTCGGCGATGGCCTGCTCCACCGCGCCGGCGAAGCCGGCGGGCAGCCGCTGGAGCAGCGGCCGCTCGTCGCCGGCGAGCTGCTCCGCCTGTGCCGCGATGAAGCCGCGCAGCGTCCGCTCGAGCTCCGCACTCTCGGTCACCTGATCGATCAGCCCGCTCACCCGCTGGTGCAGCGCGCTCCGCCGCTCGGGCGTGAGTCCGGCGGTGAGCGGACGGTCGGCGACCTCGACGCGGAGCCGTTCGAGCCAGCCGGCCAGCTCGGCCTGGCCCTCCGCCGACCGGAGCCAGTCGGCCAGCTTGTTGGCCAGTGCCGGCGCCATCGAGCCGACGGCGCGGTCGATCGCGTCGGACAAGGTCGGCGTGAAGTGAGATCGAAGTGAGCCCCGCTCCTCCTGAAGCAGCCCGTCGAACATCCGGCCGATGGCCGACGCGAAGGTGTCGCGGATCTGCGGCGTGTTGAGCCGCTGGGTGAGGTCCTCGGGCGTGAGGAGCCGCTCGCCCACGGTCTTGGCGATGCTCCGCGCCAGCCGCGCCTTGTTCTTCGGGAGCGCGCCCTGGATGCGGAAGCGGCCGATGCCCCTGGGCTCGTGCGGGCGGAACAGGAGGAAGATCGAGACGGTGTCGGTCATGCCGCCCGCGATCGTGGCGACGGCGGTGGTGAACAGCATCTCGACCAGCGTGTGGCGATCCATGGCGGTGGAGTATGCCGCGAGACCGGAGGCGCGCAAAGGGCGCGGCGCTCTGGCCGGGGCGCCGCGCCGCTGGTATCCTTGAAGCGCCCTCGCCAGGAACTCCCGCCGTGATCGATGTCGACGACCGCCTCCAGTCCGCACTCGCGCGGCGCTACCGTTTCGAGCGCGAGCTGGGCCGCGGCGGCATGGCGACGGTTTACCTGGCGGAGGACGTGAAGCACCGCCGGCCGGTGGCGGTGAAGATCCTCCATCCCCACCTTGCCGTGCAGGTCGGCGCCGAGCGGTTTCAGCGCGAGGTGGAAATCGCCGCGCGGCTGAGTCATCCGCACATCCTCACGCTGATCGACTCGGGCAACGCCGACGGATACCTCTACTACGTCATGCCGTATGTGCAGGGCGAGTCGCTCCGCGGCCGGCTCACCCGCGAGCGCCAGCTCCCCATCGCCGACGCGCTCACCATCGCGCGGCAGGTGGCGAGCGCGCTGGGCTACGCGCACGCGCAGGGCGTGATCCATCGCGACGTGAAGCCCGAGAACGTGATGCTGCACGAGGGCGAGGCGATGGTCGCCGACTTCGGCATCGCTCGCGCCGTGAGCGAAGGCGGCGACGCCTCGCTGACCCAGACCGGCACTGCCGTCGGCACACCGGCGTACATGAGCCCCGAGCAGGCGAGCGGCGACCGCGATCTCGACGGCCGGAGCGACATCTACTCGCTCGGCTGCATGCTGTACGAGATGTTGGCCGGCGCGCCGCCGTTCGGCGGCCCGACGGCGCAGGCGATCATCCTCAAGCGCTTCACCGAGGCGGTGCCGTCGTTGCGCGGGCTGCGGGGCTCGGTGCCGGAGAGCGTCGAACGCGTCGTCCTCAAGGCGCTCGCGCGAGCGCCGGCGGAGCGCTACGGCACCGCGGCGGAGTTCGCGGCGGCGCTCACGGCGCAGGGCGGGGCGGTGACCCCACCGAGTGCCACCCGCACGGCGATCACGCCGGCCGCGGGGCCGGCCGCGTCTCCCGCCAAGTCCATCGCGGTGCTCCCGTTCGCCGACATGAGCCCGGAGAAGGATCAGGATTACTTCTGCGACGGCATCGCCGAGGAAATCATGAACGCGCTGGCCAAGGTGCAGGCGCTCCAGGTGGCGTCGCGCTCCTCGGCATTCGCGTTCAAGGGAAAGAACCAGGACATCCGCCTGGTCGGCGAGCAGCTCGGCGTGAGCACGGTGCTGGAAGGCAGCGTGCGGAAGGCAGGCAACCGGCTCCGCATCACGGCGCAGCTCATCAACGTGAGCGACGGCTATCACCTCTGGTCCGAGCGCTACGACCGCGACCTCGAAGACGTTTTCGCGGTGCAGGACGAGATCGCCGAGAGCATCGTGCGCGCGCTCCGCGTCGTGCTGAGCGACGAAGAGAAGCGGGCGATCGAGAAGCCGCGGCCGGAGAACGTGCGCGCGTACGAGTACTACCTCCGCGGGCGGCAGGCGTTCCATCAGTTCCGGGAGAAGTCGCTCCAGCTCGCGCGGCGCATGTTCCAGCGCGCGATCGACATCGACGCCGGCTTCGTTCTCGCCCACGCCGGGATGGCCGACTGCAGCTCCTTCCTCTACATGTACTGGGACGCGAGCAAGGCGAATCTCGAGCAGGCCGACGCCGCGAGCCGCACGGCGCTCGGGCTTGGTCCCGACGTGGCGGAGGCGCACGCCTCGCGCGGGCTCGCGCTCACCCTGACCCGGCGGTACGCGGAGGCGGAGCAGGAGTTCGAGACGGCGATCCGGCTCGATCCGCGGCTCTTCGAGGCGCACTATTTCTTCGGCCGCGCGTGCTTTCAGCAGGGCAAGATGGAAACGGCTGCCCGCGAGTTCGAGCTCGCGAGCGAGGTGCGGCCGGAGGACTTCCAGACACCGAGCATGCTCGCGATGTCGTACGACTGCCTCGATCGCCCCGCCGAGGCCAACGCCGCGCGCCGCCGCTCGGTCCGCGCCGTCGAGCAGCATCTCGAGCTCAACCCCGACGACGCCCGGGCCCTCTACATGGGCGCCATCGACCTGACGGCGCTCGGCGAGCGGGACCGGAGTCTCGCCTGGGCCGAGCGCGCGCTCGCGATCGATCCGGGGGATTCGGGCGTGCTCTACAACGTCGGGTGCGCGTTCGCACGGCTCGGCCTCGTCGATCGAGCCCTCGATTGTCTCGAGCGCGCGGTCGAGACTGGATTCGGGCACCGCGAGTGGATCGAGAACGATTCCGACCTCGAGTCGCTTCGGGACTCCGTTCGCTTCAAGGCCCTCCTCGACCGGATCTGACCGCCGGACCCGCCTGCGGTCGCTACTGTAGATCGGCCGAAACACGCAACCGCTCCCTTGTCCAAACCCCGTCCGCTGGCTACTCTTAGCGGCTTATGTTCGAAGAGCTGTCCCAGAAACTCAACGCCACGCTGACCCGCATCACCGGGCGCGGCGTGCTGACGGAAGAAGCGGTCAAGGAAGGGCTGCGCGAGATCCGCCGCATCCTCCTCGAGGCCGACGTCAGCTTCGAGCTCACGCGGCAGTTCCTCGAGCGGGTGCAGGAGAAGGCGGTCGGGCTCTCGACCATCCAGAACGTCAAGCCCGGGCATCAGCTGGTCAAGATCGTGTACGACGAGCTCGTGGCCCTGCTCGGTGAGAAGCAGGCCCCGCTCGCGTATGCCTCGGTGCCGCCCACGGTCATCCTCATGGTCGGGCTCCAGGGCTCCGGCAAGACGACGACCGCCGGCAAGCTGGCCCGCCGGCTCAAGGCCGAGCAGAAGGCGCCGTACCTGGTGGCCGCGGACGTGTATCGTCCCGCCGCAGCCGACCAGCTCGCGACGCTCGGCAAGCAGGTGGACGTCGCTGTCTACACCGAGCCGGGCAGCGGCGACGTGGTCAAGCTGGTGAAGCACGGCATCGACGCGGCCGGGAAGGAACGGGCCCGCACGGTCATCGTGGACACCGCCGGCCGGCTGCAGATCGACGAAGACATGATGGCCGAGCTCAAGAAGCTCAAGGCCGCGGTCTCGCCGCAGGAGATCCTGCTCGTCGCCGACGGCATGACCGGCCAGGACGCGGTGCGCATCGCGCAGGGCTTCCACGACGCGCTCGGCCTCACCGGCGTGGTGCTGACCAAGATGGACGGCGACGCCCGCGGCGGCGCGGCGCTTTCGATCTACGGAGTCACCCACGCGCCGATCAAGTTCATCGGCATCGGCGAGAAGCTGGACGCGCTGGAGCCGTTCTATCCCGACCGCCTCGCCGGCCGGATCCTCCAGCAGGGCGACATCCTCTCGCTGGTGGAGAAGGCGCAGGCGACGGTAGACGAGAAAGAGGCCGAGCGGCTCGCGCGGAAGGTGAAGTCGAAGAAGGGGCTCGACCTCGAGGACTTTCTCGGGGCGATGCGCCAGATGCAGAAGCTGGGACCGCTGAAGAACGTGCTCGGCATGCTGCCGGGAATGAATCCGGCCATGCTGTCGGCCGCCAAGGTGGACGATAAAAAGCTCAAGCACGTCGAGGCCATCGTGCTCTCGATGACGCCGAAGGAGCGGAGCGAGCCCGACCTCATCAACGGGCAGCGCCGGCTCCGGATCGCGAAGGGCTCGGGCCGCACGGTTCAGGAAGTCAATCAGCTGCTGACGCAGTTCAAGCAGATGCAGAAGTTCATGAAGATGGCGGGGAAGACCGGGGGGATGCGCCTGCCCTTCGGCAAGGGATTCCCCGGTTGACCTGCAGCCCAAGAAACGGATAGCCTGATGGCCACTCGCATTCGCCTGCGCCGCACCGGACGGAAGAAGGTCCCGCTCTATCGCATCGTCGTCGCCGACCAGGAGTCGCCGCGCGACGGGCGCTTCATCGAGATCCTCGGCACCTACGACCCCAAGGGGAAGACGGCGTCGGACAAGGTCCAGCTCGACGTTGACAAGGCGAAGAACTGGATCGCGCGCGGCGCCACGCCGTCGGAGACGGTCGAGGCGATCCTGAAGCACGCCGGGGTCCTGTCGGCCCAGGCGTAATGGCGGACGATCGTCGGCTGCTCGTCGGCCGGCTGCGGCGGCCGCACGGGCTCAAGGGCGAGGTCACCGTCTTCCCGCTCACCGACCGGCCGGATGACGTGCTGGCGGCGGGGCGGCAGATCTGGGTGGTGGACACCGCCGGCGACGTGCTGGCCGGACCGGTCGAGATCGAGCGGAGCCGCGGATACCACCGCGAGTGGCTGCTGAAGTTCCGCGGCGCCGACAGCCGCGACGCGCTGGAGCCGTGGCGCAACAGCTTCATCGCCGTGCCCGCTGCGGAGCTTCCGCCGCCCGAGGGCGACGAGGTCTATCTCCACGAGCTGGCCGGCTTCGGCGTCAGGCGGGAGGACGGTACGGCGCTCGGCGTGGTGAGCTCGCTGTACGAGCTGCCGAGCGGGTTGATGATGGAGGTGCAGGGGCCCAGGCGCGAGTTCCTGCTGCCGTACAAGAAGGAGTTCGTGCTGGAGGTGGACCGTGCGGCGCGCCGCCTGACGGTGCGCCCGCCGGAGGGCCTGATCGAGGAGTGACGAGAGGGGCGCCGCGATGCTGACGATCCACGTGGTGACCCTCTTTCCCGAGGCGATCGCGGCGTGGACCGCGGCGAGCATCCCGGGACGCGCGGCGGCGGCGGGTCTGGTACGGTTCGACCTGGTCCAGCTGCGCGACTTCACCCGCGACCGCCACCACACGGTGGACGACTACGCCTACGGCGGCGGCGCGGGAATGGTGCTCAAGCCGGAGCCGTTCTTCGAGGCCGTCGAATCGCTGGGACCGCCGGCCGGCCCGGTGGTGCTGATGTCGGCGCGGGGGCGGCGCTTCGAGCATGCGGACGCGGTGCGCTGGTCGTTAGGTACGGACCTCACGCTGCTTTGCGGGCACTACAAGGACGTGGACCAGCGCGTCGCCGACCGGCTGGCCACGGATGAGGTCTCGCTCGGCGACTTCGTGCTCTCCGGCGGCGAGCCGGCCGCGATCTGCGTCCTGGACGCGGTGGTCCGGCTGCTGCCCGGCGCGTTGGGCGATCACGAGTCCGCCAGCAGCGACTCGCACTATGACGGGCTCCTGAGCCCGCCGAGCTACACCAGGCCGCCGGAGTACCGCGGCCTCACGGTGCCCGAGGTGCTGCGATCGGGCAATCACGCGGACATCGAGGCGTGGCGGCGGCGGGAGGCGGAGCGCCTCACCCGCGCGCGGCGGCCGGACCTCTGGGCCCGGCACGAGGACGAGCAATAGCGATTGCGGTGGCAGGATGACAGCGGTACGGTTTTCACGAGCGCCGGCTGGCGCGGAGGAAGTTGCGATGGAGCGTTTGGCTGCGGTGGCCCGGGAGGGCCTGCGTTCGGACATCCCGGCATTCGAGTCGGGCGACACCGTCCGCGTCATGGTGCGGGTCAAGGAAGGCGAGAAAGAGCGCCTCCAGGCCTTCGAGGGCATCGTCATCGCCAAGCGCGGCGGCGGCATCAGCGAGAACTTCACGGTGCGCAAGGTGTCGGCGGGCGTCGGCGTCGAGCGGCTCTTCCCGCTCCACAGCCCGACCATCGCCTCGGTCGAGGTGGTCCGGCGCGGCCGGGTGCGCCGGGCCAAGCTCTATTACCTCCGCGCGCTGAGCGGCAAGGCCGCGCGGATCCGGGAGAAGCGCGAAGGCTGAGCGCGCGCGAGCGCACGCAGCATGACGCCGATCGTCCCTACGCTCGAACGCGAACGCGCCGCGTGGGCCGAGGAGCAGCTTCTCGTCGGAGTCGATGAAGTCGGCCGTGGCCCCCTGGCAGGACCGGTGGTGGCCGCGGCCGTCGTCTTTCCGGCCGGCTGCCGTCGCGTGCGGGGCGTGCGCGACAGCAAGACGCTTCCCGCTCCCCGCCGCGTCCGGCTGGCCGAGCGAATTCGCCGCGTGGCGATTGCCGTCGGTGTCGGCGCCGCGTCGGTTCACGAGATCGATCGCCTCAACATCCGCGTCGCGAGCGCGATCGCGATGCGCCGCGCGGTCGTTCGCGCCGAGCGCATGCTGTGCGCCCCCCTGACCGTAGAGCGCACCCGCCGCATCCTCCTCGACGGCCTCCCCCTTCCCGAGCTCGGCTACGCCCACGAGGCGCTGGTGGACGGCGATGCGCTCTGCTTCTCCGTCGCCGCCGCCGGCATCGTGGCCAAGACGGTGCGCGACGCGCTCATGGCGCGCCTCGCCCGCCGCTATCCGGGCTACGCCTGGGAGAGCAACATGGGCTACGGCACTCCATCACACCACGACGGGCTCCGCGCGCTCGGCGCGACGCCGCATCACCGGCGCAGCTTCGCGCCGGTGATGCAGCTGCTCCTCCTCTAGCGATCGCCCCAGCGGCCGCCGTCAATCGGCGCATCGGACATCGGGGCGGTAGTCGGCCTGACCCTCGGGCCCCACGGCCAGCCGTACGATCAGTCGGCTCGGCGTGTCGCCGGAGAGAAAGAGGGTCCGCTGCACCAGACCGCGGACCAGACTCCGACCGTCGCTCGCGGCGGTTTCCTGGTGCTCGGCCACGACCGCCCGGTACGGCTCGCCGGCCGGCTCGCCGCCGGCGCCGAGCGGCAGGACCGTGAGCTCGCCAGCCGCATCGAAGCTGCTCGCGAGCGCTCCGCCCGCATCCACCACCACCCGCTTCGCCAGGTGCACCGGCCCGTCCACGAACACCAGCTCACCGGGCGCCGCGCAGAACGGCTTCGGGATTGCCTGGTGATACGCCAAGGTGAAATCCTGCGTCGCGAGGCCCGGCGTAATCGCCGGCGCCGACGCGACGTGCAGCACCGTCGCCTTCCCGTCGGTGCCGATCGGCACTGCCGCCGTCACGTCCGCGAGCGGACCGCCGATCGCGCCGCGAAGTTCCAGCGGCAGGCCGTCGTAGATGATTGCCGGAATCTCCCGGAACGGCGCCGGGTTGATCGCCGCGGTGGCGCTGGGCGGCGTGGCGGCGTCGAGCCGCCCGCTCCGCACCAAGTCGCCCGTCACCAACCGCTCGGCCAGTTCCCAGCTCAGCACCTGGTGATCTGCGGTGCCCGGAATCAGCAGCTCGAAGTGCGCGTTGGCGATCGTCGCACCGCCGGCGGCGAACAGGCGCAGGTGGAAGCGCACGGGGCCATAGTCGCCGCACTGAAGCTGCACGGCGCTGCCGGTCCAGCCGCCTGCCTCGGAGTAGCCGGTCTGGAGATCGCCGATCGCGTCGGACCAGGTGCAGTTGAACGGGTACGCGTCGGGCATGCCGAGCGCCGTTCGATCGCCGCCGAGCGAGAGGAGCAGCGCGCGGATCCGTCGCGGATCGCTCACCCCGGTGAAGATCAGGTTGATCGGGTCCTGGCCGGTGCCCGAGAACTCGCTCCCGGTGTACGGCCAGAAGCGGGTACCGATGTCGGCGTTCGCGAGCGGCACCGGCGCGGGCATGGCGGAGTGGCTGCGTGCCGTGCTGGCGAGCGGCGCGGCGGCATCGCCGCAGCTCGCCAGCGCGGGGGCGAGGAGCACGAACGGGGCAAGCAGACGGTAGCGGGACATGCGCGGCTCCGGTCGGGGTTGGCGTGAGAGCGCCCCGATGCTGCCGCGCGATCGTCAAGGCGGCATCAAGCGCGCGCCGCCCCGAGTCCGCCGCGCTCCCCGGCGCGCGCAGCGAGCCGCTCGGCAATGCGACGGCGTCGCCCGGGCGTGAGCAGGTCGTGAACGATCACATCTCGCACGATGCGCGCGAGCAAGGCGTAGCCGCGGGAGTCACTCGTGAGCCACCGATGCCACTCGAGCTCGTCCAGCGCCGCGGCCGCGGCCGCCTCGTCGAAGTCGGCGCCGAGCGCGGCCGCCGGGAGCGGGACCGGAGGCTCGGCCACCGCGATCACCATCAGCATCTGCTGAGCGGCAGCCGACAAGCGGCGCGCATTGAGCCGGATGGCCGCAACGACCGCCGGCGGCAGCTCCACCGGCCGGGTCTGCTCCAGCGTGCGGAGCGGCGCCGGCCAGTTCGCGACGGTCGGATCGAGCGTCAGCCCATTGGCGACGGCGTGAATCAGCTCGACGACGAGGAGCGGGAGGCCGGCGGAGTCGCTCGCGACCCGCCGGGCCAGCCGCTCGCGCTGCGCCGGCTCCGTCGATGGCAGCAGCGCCGCGGCCAGCTCCGCGATTTCGCCGACGGTGAGCGGTGCCAGGCGCACCGCCGCGCCCGGGAGGTCCCGGTCGAGACGCACGACGAGCTCGTCGAGCTCGGGGCGATGTTCGTGCGTGGCGACCGTGAGACAGAGCGCGACCGGCGCGGCTCCAGCGTCCCGCGCCAGCGCGAGCAGCGCGGCGAGGGACTCGCGGTCGAGGCGCGCCGCATCGTCCACGACCAAAAGGATCGGCTGCTCTGCGGCCGCCGCCAGGACCACGTCCAGCAGCGCGCGCTCGAGCGGCATCGGCGGCGTGCGGCGGGCGGCCGCAAAGCGGTCGCCCCACTCGGGAATGTGGGCCGCGAGCGCGGCTAGCGCACCCGGCTGGGCGCGGGCGAGACCGGGAAGCGTCGCCAGGTCTCCCCGCGCGAGCGCGAGCACGCCGTTCCATGGCGCCAGCCCGTCCGCCTCGACGCCGCGCAGCAACGCCGTCGCCGCGCCCTCAAGCCGCGCGCGACTCGCGAGCTCGTCCGCCAGCCGCGTGCGGCCGGCGCCGGCATCGCCCTCGATCAGCAGCACCGCGGCCCGGCGGCGCGCGGTCGCATCGCGCCGGGCCGCGGCGAGCCGTCGAAGCTCGTCGTCCCGCCCGACGAGCGGGAACCGGCGGCCGCCGGCCGGGCCTTCGTCAGGCAGCGCCGGCGCGCTCCGCTCGCGCGCGATCCGCGCGGCGAGCGCCGCCGTCTCGCCGTCCGGCACGGCGCCCACCTCGGCCAGTCGTCCGCGCAGCCGCTCGAAGATCCGTGCCGCCGCGATCCGATGCCCCGCGAGCGCCGCCGCGCGCATCGCCGCGCGTGCGGCGACGTCGCTCTGCGGATCCAGCTCCTCGGCCCGGCGGGCGAGCTCCGCCGCCTCGATGAGTCGGCCGCGGTCGAGCCGCGATTGCGCCTCCGCCGCGAGCAGCGCCACGCCGCGCTGTCGCCAGTACAGGCGCTCGGCGGCGAGCCACTCCTCGAACGCCGGCGCATCGATCGCCGCGAATCCCTCGATGAACTCGCCGGTGACGAGCGCGGCGGCCTCCGCGGCGCGACCGTCGGCGGCGAGCCGCTCGACCACGTCGGTGTCCAGCTCGACCGTCCCGGGTGACAGCCGTACCTGCCCGCCGCTCACCATGATACCGTCCGGCTCCGCGCGGCGGATGATCCGGATCGCCTCGCTCAGCGAATGCCGCGCGGCCGGTTCGGGCTTGTCCGGCCACAGCAGCCCGACCAGATGCTCGCGAGTGCGCCCGCGCGACGGCGAGCGCGCGAGGTAGATGAGGAGCGCCGCGTGCTTGCGCCACAGCAGCTCCGGCACCGGCTCGGCGCCGTTCACCGCGAGCTGGAGCGGGCCGAGGGTACGGGCGTGAATCGTCACGTGCCTTCGCAGCGCCGCAGCAGCCGCGTCGCGCGCTCCACCAGCGGTGCCATCGCGGGCTCGGCGCCGGCCCAGAGCTCGCGCACCCGGCCGCCTAATGCGCACGCCGAGCCCGCGTCGCCGCGGGCGAGGGCGTTCTCGGCGCGCAGCAGGCGCGCGGCGACGCCGGCAACGCCGTCCACCTCGCCGCCGGTCGGCTCGTCACGCGGCCATCCTTCGAAGTCCGAGTTCTCGTACCAGAGGAGGGCGCGCTCCCC
The DNA here is from genome assembly GCA_025934955.1 of Gemmatimonadales bacterium. GTDB lineage: Bacteria > Gemmatimonadota > Gemmatimonadetes > Gemmatimonadales > GWC2-71-9. Next base: position 31,820 of record JAICWE010000035.1, read on the forward strand.
ATCGTCGAGCCGGCCCAGGCGCGCGGCCCAGGCCGCCCGGTGGAGATACAGCGCCGGCCGCGCGAACGGACCGCCGAGCGTGCCGGCGGAGTCCGCGGTCACGACCAGCGAGTCCGACAGCGCGAGCGCACTGTCGGGAAAGCCGCGAGCCGCCGCGCGCATCGCGCGGAGCACCGCGGCAAGGCGACGCGAGCCCGCGTCCTTCCCCGCGGCGTGCTGGAACGCCGCCGCCCCGCGCTCCGCCGCCGCGCTGTCGCCGCGGGCCCAGGCGTCCACGGTGAGAGCCCATGCCGCGCGTGCCGCCAACGGGCCCCGGCCGCCGGCCAGTCCGGTCAGCTCCCGCCGGCCGGTCTCCGCCACGCCGGGTGCGACTCGTACCATGCCTAACGCCGCCGGCACTACCCGCCACTCCGCCCGTTGGAGCGCCGCCTCGTCGCTCGCGAACAGCGCCAATGCCGAATCCAGCCGCGCGAGCCCCTCGCCGGGGCGGCCGAGCGCGAACAGCGCGAGCCCCTGGCCCGCGAGACCGCTCGCGCGGAGCCGGGGGGTGCGGGCGCCAGCCGCGACCCTGCGGCCGAGTGCCACGCCAACCTGCGGGATGTCGAACGAGAGATCGGTCCGCGCGACCTTGTTCAGCTCCTCGAGCCGTCCGGGCGTCGGCCGCCAGAGCGCCAGCGCGATCGCGGCGGCGGCGATTCGCGGATGGAACCGCCCGTAGTACGCGACGCGGCAGAAAGCGGCGCGACTCGCGCTCTCGTCGTCGTCCGGCGCGTCGTGCGTGAGTGCGAGCCGTCGCACCATCCCGTCCTTCATCTCCCGGCGCCGGCCGAGGTGCGCGTAGCCCCAGACGAAGTGATCGTACGTCGTCGCCTGGTCCAGCGCCGGCTCGTGGCGCACCGCGTCGTGCGCCAGTGCCAGCGCCTCGGTGAGGGGATGGCCGATCAGCGGCCCGCGGTGGAACAGCTCGTCGAAGAGGAGCAGCGTCGCCACGGCCCGCTGTGGGTACGCGTCGCGCACCGCGCGGTAGCGGTCGAGCCGGCGCCGGAGGTCGGGCTCGAGCTGGGCCTCGATCAGGCGCCGGTAGAAGTCGGGGAGCCGGGCGCGCTGAGTCTCCAGCAGGCGACGGAGCTCGGGCTCGAAGGGCTGCCGCTGCCAGCGCAGCACCAGCGTCCGCTGCCACGCGGCCTGCACCAGCGTCGGGTCGAGCCGCAAGGCCCGGTCATAGTGCTCGAGCGCGCGGGTCCACTCGTCGAGCTGGAAGAGGCTGTCGCCCTCGAACAGCTCCCGGTACGCCTCCTTGCTGCCGCGCTGGCCCATGAGCTCGAGCCAGGTCGGGAAATCGGTGGGGAAGAGCAGGCGGACGATCGAGTCGGACACCGCACCGGCCCAGTCCGTCGGGTCGCGCCGGAGCCGCGGGATCGCGGTCGCCTCGACCAGGTGGCCGGTCGAGTCCCGCAGCGCCAGATCGAGCTCGACATCGCCGCCGCGCGCCGCGAGGCGCCCCTGGACCGTGTAGCCCACGCGGAGGGCGGCGCCGGCGCTTGCCTCCCGGGTGTGCGCCGCCGTCGTGTCCCACCACGCCGCGGCCGCGACCGCCGGCGTCATCGTCCATCGGGGGTACCATTCGAGCCGCTGCCCCGCCCGCTCCGCAAGCGCCCGGCCCAGCCGCGCGCTGTCGCCGATGTCGAACGGCAGCACCGCGAATTGCGCCGGGGCGACGGCCGCCGGGCGGGGCCGCTGCCGCGGCGGCCACGGCAGACCGGCGCGAACCCAGGCGGCGCCCGCGGTGCCTAACGCCAGGGCGGCGAGGGCTCCCCCGACCGCTCCCGCGGCGCGCCGGAGCCGGACCGCGCGCACCGGCCGGATCGCCGCGGCGAAGGCGCGCGCGCCGGACCACCGTGCCGCCGCCTCGAACTGGAGCGCGCGGGCGAGCGCTGCCCGCAGCGCCCGCGGGACGCCGTCCCAGTCGGCCCCCGCGGGATCGGGCACGAGATTCCAGCGGCGGCCGGTGCACACCTCGTACAGCACGGCCGCCGACGCGTACAGGTCGCTCTGCATCGTCGCCGGCAGGCCCGCGAGCTGCTCGGGCGCCATGTACGCCGGGGTCCCGATCAGAGTCCCGGGATCGGTGAGCGTCGTCTGCTCGCGCCGCGTGTCACGGGCGATCCCGAAATCGGCCAGCAGCGCGTCGCCGCGCTCGAGAAAGATGTTGGACGGCTTGATGTCGCGATGCAGCAGGCCGCTCTCGTGTACCGCCGCCAACCCGTCGAGGAGCCCGCGTGCCAGTGCGACCGCCTCGCGCTCGGCGAGCGGGCCGTCGCGCAGCCGCGCCTCGAGCGTGGGCCCGCGCACGTAGTCCATCACGAGGAACGCGACCCCCAGACGCTCGCGCACGTCGTGCACCGCGACGACGTGATGGCTTCGCACCTGCGCCAGGTGCCGGCCTTCATCCAGGAAGCGGCGCACCGCGACCGCACTGCTCGTCTCGACCGGCAGCACCTTCACGGCGACCTCGCGGTCGAGGCGGGTGTCGCGGCAGAGATGCACGTCGCCCATCCCGCCCCGTGCGATGAAGCGCACGAGCTCGTATTCGGGGGCCAGCGCGGCGTGCAGTTGGTCCTGGTCCATGGCTGTCGGGGGGAGAGCAGCTAACATACGGCGCGGACGGCGCCGCTGTCCAATCCCGGCCGCTATGTTTCCCCCGTCCCGAACCCGGATCCCCGATGCGCCGCTTCACCGTTCTGTTGCTTCTCGCCGTCGCCCTGCGCCCGCTCGCCGCGCAGAACGTCCAGCCGTCGAGCAACGCCGAGCGGATCCTCAACGACCAGTACACCCGCTCGCACGACTACGATCTGGTGCATCAGCGGATCGAGCTGTCGAACTTCGACTGGGATTCGCTCGCGTTCGACGGTCGTGTCGTCACAACGGTCGTGGCTCGCCGCCCCGGCCTCGACTCGCTGGTGCTGGACGCCGACTCGCTGCTCGACATCCGGACGGTGACCACGCTGCCGGCGCGCGGCCGAAGGTCGCTCGGCCTCGGCAGCGCGCACCGGGGCGACACGCTGGTGGTGCGATTCTCCCGGCCGGTGCCGTTCGGGGACACGACGCGCTTCGTCATCACCTATCACGGGCGGGTGGACAACGGGCGGGGGCTGACGTTCATCAAGGCGGAGCCGGGGCGCGCCCACCGGCCGCAGCAGATCTGGAGTCAGGGCGAGGACTTCGACAATCACCGCTGGTTCCCCACCTACGATTTCCCCAACGACAAGCTGACCTGGGAGCTGGCCGCGACGCTGCCGGCGGCATACACCCTCGTCAGCAACGGCCGCCTGGTGAGCGACGTGACCCACGGCGATTCCCACACCACGACGTGGGCCGAGGACCATCCGGCGTCATCGTATCTGGTCTCGATGGTGATCGCGCCGCTGGCCCGGATCCGGGATAAATGGCGCACCCTGCCGGTGGACTACTACGTCTACCGCGCCGACAGCGCGCTCGCGCGGCCGCTCTTCTCCGTCACGCCCGACATGATCGACACGTACTCCCGGCTCACCGGCGTGGATTACGCCTGGCAGAAATACGCCCAGACCACCGTCGCCGACTTCTTCGGTGGCATGGAGAACGTCAGCGCGACGACGCTGGTGGACTGGCTTCCCGACGCGCGCGCCTACCAGGACCGCCCGTGGTACCGGCACATCCTGATCCCGCACGAGCTGGCGCATCAGTGGTTCGGTGATCTCGTCACCACCGAGAACTGGGCCAACATGTGGCTCAATGA
>JAICWE010000055.1 GCA_025934955.1 Gemmatimonadales bacterium
CGCGCTCCGGTCGGGGAAGAGGCCCTCGACCTCGCCGTGGATCACGAGCACCTGGTGCCGCTCCGCCCCCTCGGGCCGAAGGAGCGGCCGCTGGGATGCGCCGAGCGCCTGATGCGGCACGGCGAGAATGCTGAGGTCGATCGCTGGATACGCGAGGCGGCGCGACTCCTCCGCCGCGACGTCCACACCGAGCTCCTCGAAGAGCCGCAGAATCGTACCGGTCTCGGCCGAGCGCGGCGTATCGTGGTTGCCGGCGATGAGCACGATCGGCGCGCGGGGCAAGGCGTCGCGGAGCCGCTGAAACTGACGGAAGGCGAAGACGATCGCCGCGTTGGTGGGACGCACCGAATGGAAGAGATCACCTGCGATCACGACGGCGTCCGGGCGCGCCGCGATCACGCCATCAATGGCGGCGCGGAAGGCGTTCGCGACGTCGGCCTCGCGCTGATTGATGCCGTTCGGCGTCTGACGGTGGTACTGCCGGATCCCGAGGTGGGGGTCGGCGATGTGGGCGAGCCTCACGGGTGGAGAATGGCGGCACCGCGACGCGGGGGCAAGGCATTATCTTGTTTCGCATGGCACCCCAAGCAACAGCTCGTACGGACGTCGCCGCCGCGGTCGACGCCCTTCGCCGGCTCGTGCAGGAACTCCGCGCGTCGAGTGTCGCGGCCGAGCGCCGCGGGGGTCTGAGCGGCGCCCAGCTCTTCGTGCTGGAGCAGCTCGCGGAGGCGCCCGCCGCATCGCTCAACGAGCTCGCGGCCCGCACGCTCACCCATCAAAGCTCGGTGTCGGTCGTCGTCAGCCGGCTGGTCAAGCGCGGCCTGGTGGAGCGAGTACCGGACGGCCGGGATGCCCGCCGCCGCGTCATCGAGCTGACCGCCGCGGGGCACACCCTTCTGCGCTCGGCCCCGGCGACCTTCCAGGCCAAGCTCATCAGCGTGCTGGAGGGGCTCAGCGCCGCTGAGCGGCGGATGGTCGCACGCGGTCTCCGTCTGGTCGTGCAACGCCTCGGGCTGGGCGAGCGCCCGGCGCCGCTCTTCCTCGAAGGCCCCCGCGATGCGGGCGCGTCCGATGTCTGAGCGATCGGAGGCTCACCCGGCGCACACCGGCACCACCGGCGGCCTGCCGGTCGCGCCGGCCCTCGCCGACGCCGCCAGCGCGCTGCGGCTGCCGCAGGAGCCGCCGAGCGCGCGGCGGCGCACGCTGCTGGTGGTGGGGTGGGCGCTGGTGGTCGCGTTCGCCGCCGCCTGGTCGGCGGAGATCCTGATCGGGCTCATCGACCTGTTCACCAACCTCTCCTTCTACGGCCGGCTGTCGTTCGCGCCGGTGTCCCCGGCGGACAATCACATCGGCCTGCTGGTGCTGGTGGTGCCGGTGATCGGCGGCCTGGTGGTGGGCGTGATGGCCCGGTGGGGCTCGCCCGCCATTCGCGGGCACGGCATTCCGGAGGCGATGGAGCGGATCCTGTTCGGCGAGAGCCGGATCCCGCCGCGGGTCACGTTGCTCAAGCCGTTAGGCAGCGCCATCTCGATCGGCACGGGCGGACCCTTCGGGGCCGAGGGACCGATCATCGCGACCGGCGGCGCGCTCGGCTCGCTGCTGGGCCAGCTCACCCGCACCACCGCCGACGAACGAAAGGTGCTGCTCGCGGCGGGCGCCGCGGCCGGCATGACGGCGGTGTTCGGCAGCCCGGTCGCCGCGGTGCTGCTCGCCGTCGAGTTGCTGCTGTTCGAGTACCGCGCCCGGTCGCTCATTCCCGTGGCACTGGCCGCCTGCATGGCGACCGCCGTCAAGTTCGCGCTGCACGGTACCGCACCGGCGTTCCCGATGCCGGACGTGCCGGAGCCGGGCGGCGTGGCGCTCGCGCTCTACGTGGTGCTCGGCGCGGTGACCGGCTTCGTCTCGGTGTACGTGACCCACGGGGTATACGCCGTGGAGGATTTCTTCGAGGGACTGCCGATCCACTGGATGTGGTGGCCGGCGATCGGTGCGGTCGCGGTCGGCGTGCTCGGCTACATCGCGCCGCACACGCTCGGCGTCGGGTACGACAACATCCGCGGCATTCTGTCCGGCACCATCGTCGGCCGCGCGCTGGCGGTGCTGGTCGTCTGCAAGCTGATCTCGTGGACCATCGCGCTCGGGAGCGGCACCGCCGGCGGAACCCTGGCACCGTTGTTCACCATCGGCGGCGGCTTCGGCGCGCTGGTGGGCGCCGGGCTGGCGTACCTGTTCCCGCAGGCGGGGATCGATCCCCGCGTCGCCGCGCTGGTCGGCATGGCGGCGATGTTCGCCGGCGCGTCGCGCGCGCTGCTCGCATCGGTGGTCTTTGCGTTCGAGACCACGCGGCAGCCGCTGGGCCTCCTGCCGCTGCTCGGCGGGTGCAGCGCGGCGTACCTCATCTCGCTGATGCGGATGAAGCACACGATCATGACCGAGCGCCTCGCCCGCCGCGGCGTGCCGATCCGCACCGAGTACACCGTGGACTACCTGCACCAGCTTCTGGTGCGCGACGCCGCGTCGTCCTCGGTGATCACGCTCCGCGCCGACGCGCCGCTCAGCGAAGTGCGCGAGTGGCTGGCCCGCGGCGCCGACGGCGCGACCCATCAGGGCTTCCCGGTGCTGGACGACCGCGAACAGCTGGTCGGCGTGGTGACGCGGCGCGGGCTCACCGACCCCGCGGCGCCGGCCGCGGCGCCGGTCGGCTCGCTGCTGAGCCGGCCGCCGGTGGTGATCTACGACGACAGCTCGCTGCGCGAGGCGGCGGATCAGATGGTGCGCGAGAAAGTGGGGCGGCTGCCGGTGGTGCAGCGCTCGGATACGCGCAAGGTGGTCGGCATCATCACGCGGAGTGACCTGCTCGGCGCCCATGCGGGGCGGCTGGCGTCGGAGCAGCGGTCCGAGCCGATCATGGAGGTGCCGCGGCGTTGGTGGAAGCGGGAGACGGCGGCGCGGTAGGCGGGCCGGCGTTGCGGCGCCGCGCTACGGCGCGTACGGGTCGTCGAGGCGGCGAACCGGGGTCACACCGCGGCGGGCAGGGGCGATGGATTCCGCCAGCACGCGGCGGCCGAGAGCGGCGGTGAAGTAGGCCTCGGGGTTGTCGGGGCGGGCGCGGCGGGTGGCGGAGAGGGCGCGACGCACATCCTCCTCCCGGCGGCCGTCCACCAGTGCACGCACCGCATCGCTCGAGATCCGGCGGTCGAGCTGCCGCATCTGGCGGGCGACGGCGTCGGCAAACGGGAGATCGGCCGCCGGGGGAAAGCGCTCCACACCTTCCCTACCCGTCATCACCGGCGGGCGCGGGAAGCGGACGAAGATCGGCTGGGTGAAGTGCGGGTGCCGGAGCATCAGCTCCCCCTTCGGCAGCGTGCCGAGCTTGATCCGCGTCGCCGGCGAGAGTGTGGCGTAGCCCGGCGTGGCCAGCTCGTCCATGTCCATGCGGCCGTAGATCGTCGTGCCCGCGTTGCCCACCACCCGCCGCTGCACCTGCGACCGGAACTGCTGCGCCGAGAACAACACGAGCCCGAGATAGCGGCCGCGCTCGGAGAGGTCGAGCAGCATCTTCCGCACGTAGGTCTCCGGCCCGTCGGCCGGCGCGTACTTGTTCAACTCATCGACGAAGACGACGACGTGATCCACGCCGAGATCGCGCCGCTCGAGGTGCTCGCGCAGCTTGGAGACGACCCGGGCGAAGACCAGGTCCTGCGCCAGCGGGTCGAGCCCGGCGACGTCGAGCACCTGCACGCTGCGATCGGCGAAGCGGCCCCACGGCAGATCGTTCGCGCTCCCGTCGTCGGTGACCAGGCCCTTGGACCGCGTGCAGATGTTGCTGAGCCGGTTGCGCACCTTCCGGATGGTGGCGAGGTGGTGCGTCTTCCACACCTCCCCGCCCTTCCCCAGTACCTCCATGAAATCGAAGATGCAGCGGAAGAACTCCTCCAGATCGGCAAAGCTCTCGACCAGGAACGGCTTCGATCGCAGCATGTCGTCCTGATACTCGCGGCCGACCACCCGCTCGGCCAGGAAGTCGATGAAGGCGTCGGCCTTGGCGTCCACGTCGTCGCGGTTCATCAGGACTTCGGCGAAGTCGAGCACCTCGCGCAGCCCCCACACCAGCGGCTCGGTGTTGTGCGCCAGCGCCTCGTGGGTGCGGAGCGTGTTCAGGTTCACACCGTCCGGCTTGTGCGGCGCGAAGTAGCGGACCTCGGCGAACGGCTCGGGCGCCAGGCCCATCGCCTCATAGAGCCGCCGGTCGGCGTCGCCCAATACGGCGGGCTGATCGAGGAAGCAGAGGTCCGGTCCCTTCACATTGAAGCAGACCGCGGCCACCGAGCCCTTGTGCCTGGGGAACGCTTGGAAGATGCTGGTCAGCAGGAACTCGACCGCGCTGGTCTTGGTCGCGAGGCCGGAGACGCCGCTGATATTGAGGTGCGCGGCCTCGGGACCCAGCAGGAAGTCGCAGTCGAGATACACCGGCGACTCGCTGCCGCCGGCCGCGTACACGCCCACCGGTACGCCGGTGGGGCGGTCGCCGCCGGTGTAGGCATCCATGCGCAACGCCAGCACCACGTCGGCATCGGAGGCCAGGTGCACGGCGCCGAGCGGCACCGGCTGGAGCGGCTCCTCCGGCATCTGGCGCAGCACCGCCGCGCTGTAGAGCCGGATCTCGGCGCGGTCGCTCGGCGCGTCGGCAGCGGCGACGGGATCGCCGTCGGCGCCGAGCACCGCGTGCATCGGTGTCATCAGGTCGGAGTAGGCGAAGCCGTCGGTGACCACGCCGTACACGGTGCGGCTCGGCGCATCCACCCGCACGATCGCGCCGATCCCGACCGGCGACTCGCGGGCGGTCCAGAAGTAGAATTGGTGCGGGGTGCTCGGCTTGAGCTCGGTCGCGACGACGCGGCCGATGGGGGCGATGGGATCGTCCATGCGGCAAATCTCGCCCGCCGGTAGCGCCGCCGACAGGGGCCGGCGAGCCGGGTCCGACGCGCCCGAACAGAAACCTTCCACGCGCCGCCGACGTTCGGTGGCGAAGTACCCTGATCGTGAGCCGCGTTTGCCCGAGGTCCTGGATCGACTCTGCTCGGCGTTGGCCGATCGCTACCGCCTCGAGCTGGATGCCGACGGCCGGCCGGCGACGATCGGCCGTGGCGGCATGGCCACGGTCTACCTGGCCGAGGACCTGCGGCACGGGCGCCGGGTCGCCCTCAAGGTCATCCATCCCGAGCTCACCGGCCGGAGCTACGAGCCGGAGCGCTTCCTCCGCGAAATCCGCTTCGCCGCGCGGCTCAGTCACCCGCAGATCCTGCCGGTGCACGACTCGGGAGAGCAGGACGGCTTCCTCTACTTCGTCATGCCCTACGCCGGCTGCGAGTCGCTGCGGGACCGGCTCACGCGCGAGGGGACGCTGCCGATCGCCCAGGTCGTCCGCATCACCGAGCGGCTCGCGGCGGCGCTCGACTACGCCCACCGCGCCGGCGTGCTGCACCGCGACATCAAGCCGGAGAACATCCTGCTGCACGAGGGCGAGCCGGTGCTGGCCGACTTCGGCGTCGCCCGCGCGCTCTCGGCGGCGGAGTTCCAGTCGGCGTCGGACACCGAGGTGATCACCGCGAGCGGCGTCGCCGTCGGCACGCCGGCGTACATGAGCCCGGAGCAGGCCGCCGGCGATGCCGAGCTCGATGCCCGGAGCGATCAGTACAGCCTGGCGTGCGTGGTCTACGAGATGCTCACCGGCCAGCCGCCGTTCACGGGCATGACCGCGCGAGCGATCATCGCCCGCCAGGCGATCGAGCCGGTGCGTCCCACCCGGGTGCTCCGCCCCAGCGTACCGGCGGCGATGGACGACGCGCTGCTCACCGCCCTCTCCAAGAATCCGTCCGAGCGCTACGACACCGCCGGCGAGCTGGCCGCCGCCCTCCGGCACGGCGCGCGGGCCCCGGCCGGCGGCCTCGACGCGATCTTCGCGGCGCCGGACCGCGCGATCGCCGTGCTGCCCTTCGCCAACGGCACCGCCGGGATCGAACAGGAATACCTGAGTGATGGAATGACGGACGAGCTGATCGGCGTGCTGACCCAGGTGGACGGACTCCGGGTCGCGTCGCGCACCTCGGCGTTTGCCTACAAGGGCGTCCACCGCGACGTGCGGAGCATCGGCGCCGAGCTGGGCGTGGCGTTCGTGCTGGAGGGTTCGCTCCGCTGGGCCGGCGGGCGGCTCCGGCTGATGGCGATGCTGACCGACGTCGCCACCGGGCGCACGCTCTGGTCCGAGCGGTACGACCGCACGTCCGCCGACGTGTTCGCGATCCAGGAGGAGATCGCGCGCCAGATCGTGGACACGCTGCGGACCCGGCTGCTGGCGCCCATGGGCCAGCCGGTCGCGAAGCGCTATACCTCCAACGTGCGTGCCTACCAGCTCTATCTCCAGGGCCGTTTTGCCTGGAACCTGCGGACCCAGGAGAGCTTCGCCGAGGCGATCCGGCTGTTCGAGCAGGCGATCACCGAGGACCCGCAGTACGCGCTGGCCTACACCGGTCTCGCCGACTGCCACGCGCTCAGCGTGGACTACCGCTCGCTGCCGGTCGCCGAGGGAATGCAGCGCGCCCGGATCGAAGCCGAGCACGCGCTCGCGCTCGACGACGGGCTGGCCGAGGCGCACACGTCGCTGGGCTGGGTGACCTTCATCCACGATTGGGACTGGCCCGAGGCCGGCCGCCACCTGCGGCGCGCCATCGAGCTGAATCCGCGCTATCCCACCGCGCGCCAGTGGTACTCGTGGCTGCTGCTCGCACAGGGCCGGGCGGACGACGCGATCGGACAGGCGCGACTCTCGTTCGAGCTCGACCCCGCATCCATCTCGATCCGGCGGAGCTACGGCTGGCTGCTCTGCGCCGGCAACCGCGCCGACCTCGCCGTCGAGCAGCTTCGCCGCGCGGTCGAGCTCAATCCCGCGCAACCGGAGACGCACCGGCTGCTCGGCATGGCGCAGATCCAGGCCGGCGCGTTCGCGGACGCGGAGACGAGCCTGCGCGACGCGCTGCGCTACGATCCGGCCGACAGCTACACGCTGGGCCATCTGGGACGGCTGCTGGTGCTGGCGGGTCGCCGGCGCGAGGCGGAAACGATCCGCACCGAGCTGGAGGCGCGGCGGCAGCGGGAGTACGTCTCGCCGGTGCCGCTCGCCATCCTCGCCATCACGTTAGGCGACGTCGACGCGGCGTTCGAATGGCTGGAGCGGTGCTACGAGGAGCGCCGCGGCTGGCTGGCGTATCTTCGGGTCGAGCCGATCCTCGACCCGCTGCGCTCGGATCCGCGATTCGGCGTCCTCCTGCGGCGGCTCCGCCTCGACGCGTAGCCCGGCCGTTCACCGGGCGGCGCGCAGGTACTCCTCCACCGAGTGAATTCCATAGAGCAGCCGGTCCCACCGGCGGTCCGGCGCGCTGATCGGCGCCCGCTCGGCCAGAATCCAGCGCGCCAGCCGGTCCGCCGTCTCCGACGTTCCGTTGGCCGGCGCCAGCTCCACGCGCACCAGTCCGTAGAGCAGGTCCTTCCCTTCCCACGGCCAGAGCCGCAGCGCAAAGGCGTGGACCGGTGCCACGCTGCGGGAGCGCGGTTGGAAGAGCGAGCTCCGATGGCCGCCCGGCAGCCGCAGATACCGCTCCAGCTCGGCGCCGTCGAACGGCAGTGCCGCGTGGCTCTTGGCGACGCCGAGCATCCGCGGATCGGCGGCCCACGCCGGGCTCTCACTCAGCGATCCGTCCACGATCAGCCAGCTCGCCGACTCGGAGCGGAAGCGCGAGCCGACCCGGATCTCCAGCTCGCCGCGCAGGCGGTCGGCGAGGCGGCCGGCGTCGGCCATGTCGCGCACCGGATGCGGCGGCGTCTCCTCGCCGAGCGCCGCGGTGGCGAGCCCGGCGAGCGACTCGCCCGCCGCGGCGATGGCAGCGGGGCGGCCGATCACGACCTGCCGCCGCTCGGCGACCACCGTGCGCAGCGTCCGATCGCGCCGCTCCCGCACCGCCGCGGCGACTTCCACCAGCACCAGCGGTGACGATCCGAGGTAGGCGAGCGGCTCGAGCCGCTGCACTCCGTCGAGAAACGCCAGCGGCTCGGGGCACCGCTCCGCCCCGCCGACGTCGCGCCACGCGAGCGTGTCGCCCTCGAGCAGCTGCGCCGGCTGGATGGCGGCTTCCTCAGCGCGACCCGCGCTGGCCTCGGGCAGGGCGGTAGCCGGGGTGAGCCCTTTCAGGGCGAGGGCGTTACGCAGGCGAGCGGCGCGCATCGGCAGGATCGACTCGGGATTGTGGACAGTCGGCGAAAAAAGTGGAGCACACGTGGCACTCACTTGCGGTGAGTGCCGACACTTACGCACCAGAGTTCCGCAGGCTGGTGATCGCGCGGACCTCCGCGAGCCGGTCGGGCCACTCGTTGATCTGCCAGTGGTTCCAGTCGAGCGGGAAGCCGTGCACGGCGACGACCCTGCACCGTGAGCAGACGTCCGCGCCGCAGCGGTAGCCGCCGTAGTACTCCAGAATGTCGGACTTCCCCGCTGCCACAACGAAGCAGATCCGGTCGGCCCCGCCGAGAATCATCCGGTCCACGAGGGGCGGCGCGCCGGTTCGATGAACAGCGCCTCCAGCGCGTCCTGGCGGTCGGCGGCGTAGGTTCCGATGTAGCTGAGATCGGCGCGGTAGTGCTCGAGCGGTGTCGCGGGCCGATGGACCAGCGGGTCCACGAAGCCGTAGAGCGGCGCCACCCGTCCCGCGCCGAGCCGCTCGCGGAGCGCCGTGAGCGCGCGACCGCCGGTGAAGCTGAGCACCAGGTCGCTGGTGGCGAAGCAGACGAAGGGATTCATCCTGCCGCAGGCGGCGTGAGCGGCGTCAGTCCTCGAGCGCGGGGAAGGCGGGGACGCCGGTGAGCCAGAAGCCGGCGAGGTTGCCCTGCTGGTCCACTTCGATGGAGAGATTGTCCGCGACGCGCACCACTTCCACCGGCCGCCGCGCGCCGATCCGGAGGTGAAAGGTGCGCTCGTTGGCATCGGTCTGCACCGAGAGCGTCGCGTCCACCTCGAGTGACGCGATGCCCGGGCGCGACGGACGTGACGGCAGCACCACGCGGCCGTCGGTGAGCTGCTTCGGCACCGCGAGGGTGCCGACCGTCTGCACCTCGGGCCACACCACGATGTCCAGCCCGCAGATCACGCCGCTCGCCACGTCCACCACCGCCACGCTGCCCATGTCGTCGGTCAGCTCCAGCGTGCCGGTGAGTCCCGCGCCTTTGCGCTGCCCCTTGAACGAGCCGGAGAGGATGTCGGTCTCGGGATCCCAGCGCCAGGCGATCGCCGGCAGCGGCCCGTTCAACGGCTCGATCCGCGCGTCCATGCTAGGCCCCTCGAAGAGGACACCCACGGTGGCTCACGCCGCCCGCGCGGCCGCGAGCGTCTCGATGAAGCGGAGGATGCGGTCGAGCGCCGCCTCCAGCTCGCGGTCGCTCACCGCGTAGCTCATCCGCACCCATCGGTCGTCCCCGAACGCGGCCCCCGGCACCAGCGCCACGCCTTCCTTCTGCATGAGCTGCTCGCAGAAGCTGGAGCCGGTCACCGGCTCCCGCTCGCGGATGCCGTCCACCCGGAAGAAGAAGTAGAACGCGCCGTGCGGCTCGACGAACTCGACGCCGGGCACCTCGGCGCGGAAGCGCTGCACCACGTGATCGCGCCGGCGGCGGAACGCGGCGACCATCTTCTGGACGTCCTGCTCCACCCGCTCGTCGCTGAACGCCGTCGCCGCGGCCCACATGGCCGGCTGGTTGGCCCCGGTGGTGGTGTGCGACTGGAGCGCCGCCATCGCCTTCATCACGTGCGGCGGCGCCAGCGCCGCGCCGATGCGCCAGCCGGTCATCGCGTACGCCTTGCTCGCGCCGTACACCACGACCAGCCGCTCGTGGAACTCCTCCGGCAGGTCGAGGAACGACGGCGCCGGGCCGGGGCCGTAGTTGATGCGCCGGTAGATGTCGTCGGCGATGATCCAGATGTCGTTGGCCCGCGCCCACTCGGCGATGCTGCGAAGCTCGGCCAGGGTGTACACCGCGCCGGTGGGATTGCACGGCGAGCAGAGGATGAGCCCGCGCGTCAGCTTCGAGGTGTGCTTGTCCAGGTCCTTCGCGCTGACCTTGAGGCCCCACTCGACGTCGCCCGGCACCAGCACCGGCTCGGCGCGGCAGAGATGGACGATCTGGGGGTACGACACCCACGCCGGCGACGGTATCAGCACCCGGTGATTGGGTCCGAAGAGCGTGAAGCAGGCGTTGAAGATCGCCTGCTTGGAGCCGGAGCTCACGATGATGTTGTCCGGGTTGACCGGACGCCCGCCGCTCATCAGCGAGAGCTGCCGCGCGATGCCCGCGCGCAGCTCCGCGATGCCGATGTTGGGCGGGTAGCGCGTGAGCCCCTTCTGGATGGCGCGGATGCCGGCCTCCGCGGCCACGGCCGGCGTATCGAAGTCCGGCTCGCCGACGCTCAGGTCGTAGACGTCCTCACCGGCGGCCTTGCGGCGCTTGGTCTCGTTGCTGATCGCGACCGTCTCGGACGCCTTCAGGTAGGCAACGTTGAGCGAAAGCGGGTCGGGCATTGCGGGTCCGAGTGCTGGAGTGGCGTGGAGTTTCCGAAAGGTCCGTCTCCATGCTGGCGATGTCAACCGGGAGGGATTAGCTTCGGCGCCCGGTACCTTCTTTGACAATCGCCGAGGCTCCCGTGTCCGACTCCGAGCTGCACCCGACGCTCACACCCACCGCTGCGCGCGGTCACAATATCGTGCTCGTCGTTCCTCCATCGCCCGCGTACGCCGCGCCGGTCTTCGCCGGGCTCGCCGAGCGGCCCGACCTGCATGCGCTGCTCCTGTGCCCCGCCGCGGAGCGGGATGAATGGGGCGCCGCCGCGGACGCCGCCGCCGGCGCACGCCTGTCGGTTCAGGTGGCCCACGGTACCGCCCGCGCACAACGCCGGCTCCGCGCCGGCGCGGGCGGCTTGCTCGTGACGGATCCCGATACCGCGCTCGCCCTGCTGCGCCGCTCCGCCCTCGCCACCGACGCGCTCGGCGCCGTCGTGCTCGCCTGGCCCGAGCGGTACCAGGACGAGGAAGGACTCGCGGCGCTGATGCAGGATCTGCCCAAGGACACCCAGCGCGTCGTCGTCACCGCCGATGCCGCCGGCGCCACCCGGCTGGTCGAGCGCTACGCCCGGAAGGCGCTCACCCTCGGTCCCACCGCCGAGACGCCGGCGGAGGAGCCGATCGGCCCGGTGCGCACGGTAACGGTGCCGTGGAACCGTCGCGCCGCCGCCGTCGCCGAAGTGTTGGAGCTGCTGGACCCGGCCCGCGCGGTCGTGTGGGCCGCCGATCCGAGCGCCGAGGCCGCCGTGCGGCGCGCGGTGCCGCTGGGCGACGCGGTCGCCTTCACCACCGCCGACACCCCCAGGGCCGATCTCGTCATCGCGTACGACCTGCCGAGCCACGAGCGCCTGGCGCAGCTCCGCGCGTCGGGCGACGTGGTGCTGCTGGTGCCGCCCGGCACCGAGAGCTACGTCGAGCGCATCGCCGCGCCGCGCCGGCCGCTCCGCCTGCCAGGGCTCATCGAGGCGGTGACCACCGGTGCCGCGGCGCAGCGCGCGGCGATCCAGCGGCAGCTCGAGAGCGGCGGCGCCGAGCGCGGGGTGCTGGCGCTCGCGCCGCTGTTCGAGCGCTACGATCCGGCCGCCGTCGCGGCGGCGCTGTATGAACTGTGGCGCGGAGCGGGGGGCGCCCCGGCGGCCGCGGAGGGCGCCGCGTCCGATGTCCCGGCGAGCGCGCGGGTGTGGGTGAACGTCGGCCGGAACGACCAGGCGACGCCCAACGATCTGGTGGCGGTGCTGACGAAGGAGGTGCGGGTGGACCGCGGCAAGATCGGCCGGATCGAGCTGCGCGACGCGTTCAGTCTGATCGAGCTGCCGGCGCAGGAGGCGGAGCGGATCGCCGCGGCGCTCACCGGCTTGTCGGTCCGGCGGAAGCGGCTCTCGGCGCGGCTCGACCGCGGTCCGACCCGCGGCGCCGAAGGCGAGCGGGAGCGCGGCCCTCAGCGCGGTCCCAGCCGCGGTCCCGGCGGACGGGGGCCGCGTGCCGGGCCGCCGGGCCGCCGGCCCGGCGGCAGCCGGCCGCCGCGCGCCTAACGCTCCGGCTACCGCTTGCGGTTGACGAGGTCCTTCAGCGCCTTCCCCGCGCGAAACGCCGGCACGTTGGACGCCTTGACCGCGACGGCCTTGCCGGTGCGCGGGTGCAGCGTCTGGCGCGCCGCGCGCGGCCGCAGCTCGAAGTCGCCGAAGCCCGCGATCCGCACCCGCCCGCCCCGCTTCAGCTCGCTCGCGATGATGCCGTCGGCGGCGAACACCGCGTCCACGATCTCGGCCGCGCGCGACTTGGGCACATCCAGGCGGCGGGCGAGCTGTGCGACGAGGGTCTGCTTGTTCACGGCGGCTCCTTCACGTTCACCGGCGGGATGAGGCGGAGGGCGGTGAATATGCCGCGCGGCTCGCTTCGCCCGCAAGGCCGCGCGGCGCGCGCTTGACCGGGCGTGGATCGCGCGCTAACCTCGCCGTTCGCATCCCCCCAATCAGCGCACCCGGAGCCCCGATGTACCACGGCAGCCGCCCCGGCTGGATCGAAGTCATCAGCGGCGTCATGTTCAGCGGCAAGAGCGAGGAGCTGATCCGGCGGGTGCGGCGCGCGATCATCGCGCGGAAAAAGGTGCAGGTCTTCAAGTCGCATCTCGACGCCCGCTACGCCGGGCTCTACAGCATCTCCAGCCACGACGGCGCCGAGGTCGAGGCGACGCCGGTGGACTCGGCCCGCGAGATCCAGCGCCTGGTGCGCCCCGATACCGAGCTGGTGGCGGTTGACGAGGTGCAGTTCCTCGACGCCGACATCGTGCCGGTGATGACCGAGCTCGCCGCCCGCGGCGTGCGCGTCGTCGCCGCCGGCACCGACTCCGATTTCCGGGGCGAGCCGTTCGGCGCCATGGGCGAGCTCATGTGCGTCGCCGAGTCGGTGGACAAGCTCTGGGCGATCTGCGTCGTCTGCGGCGACCTCGCCTGCCGCAACCAGCGGCTGGTGGACGGCCGGCCGGCGCGCTACGACTCGCCGACCATCATGGTGGGCGGCCGCGAGAGCTACGAGGCGCGCTGCCGCCACTGCCACCGCGTGCCGCGCCGGGACGAGGACCAGGGCCAGTTCCTGTGATCGTCCGGCGCGGCGCTGGTTAGGCGGGCCGGTCTTCGCTACCTTGGTGCATCCGGCCTAACGCCGGCACGCGACCACTCAACCAGGGTATGCGCATGGCCCGTACCTCCCGCACCACCCGCGCGACTCGCGGCGCCCGCACGGCTCGTGGCGCCCGCCCCCGCCGCGCCACCCGCTCCCCCGCACCCGGCGTGAGCCGGATCGACCAGCCCGAGCGCCGCACCCACGGCTACTTCGTGCGCCTCGGCTACAAGCAGCAGCGCGACGGCCGCACCCGGCCGCGGCTCACCGCCTTCTTCGGCGACGCCAGCCACGGCGGCAAGCGGGGCGCGCTCCGCGCGGCGATCGCGTGGGCCAACGCGGGCCGCCGCCAGCTGGCGCGCGAGGACGCCCGCGGCAAGCGGCCGCGGCGCCGCTCGGCCGCCTGACGCCGGCGCGCGGCCCGCCACCGGCCGGCCGCGCCCTCCATCCATGCGCCATATCGCGCTCACCGGCAACATCGCGGCGGGGAAGTCCACCGTCGCGGCGCTGCTCGCGGACTGGGGCGCCACGGTCATCGACGCCGACCGGATCGTCCATCAGCTGCAGCGGCGCGGCACGGCGGTGCACGCCACCATCGTCGAGCGGTTCGGGCCCGGTGTCGTGGCGCCGGACGGCGAGCTCGACCGCCCGGCGCTCCGCGCCGCCGTCCTCGCCGACCCCAACGCGCTCGCGTCGCTCAACGCCATCGTCCACCCGGCCGTCCGCGCCGAGCGCGCCCGGCTCCTCGCCGATGCGCAGGCACGCGGTGAGCGCGTCGTGGTGGACGACATCCCGCTCCTCTTCGAGGCCGACGACCCCGCCGCCTTCGACGGCATTATCCTCGTGGATGCCCCCGAGGCGGCGCGCCGCGCACGCCTCATTCGCCAGCGCGGCCTCGAGCCCGCCGTCGCCGACCGGCTGCTCGCGGCGCAGATGCCGGCGTCGGAGAAGCGCGCCCGCGCCACCTGGATCATCGAAAACTACGACGACTACGCCGCGCTCGAGCGGCGTGCCCGCAAGGTGTGGGAGGCGATCACCGGCGACTGAGCCGCGGCGGTTCGCGCCGCCCGGTGTGACGCGGCTTGATTTCGCCTACCCGCGCATCTAGACTCCGCCCGCGCAACGCCGCTCGTTCCGATACGTTCCGACAGGTTCCGATGTCACGCCGATCCGCCGCGCGGAGTCCCCGTGTCCAACGTCCCCGCCGACCTGCTCTACACCGCCGAGCACGAATACGTCCGCAAGGGCGCCGGCAACGTCGTCACCGTCGGCATCACCGACTACGCGCAGGGCGAGCTGGGCGACGTCGTCTTCGTGAACCTGCCGAAGCCGGGCGACAAGGTCGCCGCGCACCAGGCGTTCGGCACCATCGAGGCGGTGAAGGCGGTGAGCGAGCTGTACACGCCGCTCGCCGGCGAGGTGGTCGAAGTGAACGGAGCGCTCGACGCCGACCCCGCCGTCGTCAACCGCGATCCCTACGGCGACGGCTGGATGGTCCGGCTCCGGGTGGACAACCCGGCCGACATCGACGGGCTGCTCCAGCCCGGTGCCTACCGGTCGCACATCGGCGAGTAGCGTGGAACGAGCGACCCAACCCAGCGGCGCCCCGGGCGATTTCCCCGGGGCGTCTTTGCATGTCACCCGTGAAATTCCTCACCAGCGGACCCACACCTCATGACCCCAGCAGTCGCGACCCGTTCCCCCTCGAAGCCGAGCGCCGCCGGCGGTCTGCCGCCGACCCGCGTCATGCACCCCAATCATTTCGCCTACCGCCACATCGGGCCGCGGCAGGAAGACATTGACGAGATGGTGGAGCTGCTGGGCTTCGCGTCGCTCGACGCGTTCATCGACGCCGTCGTCCCCGAGGACATCCGGCTCCGCCGCCCGCTCGACCTCCCGCCCGGCCGGAGCGAGCGCGAGGTGCTGCAGGCGCTGCGCGGGCTCGCGCGGCAGAACCAGGTGTTCCGCTCCTACATCGGCATGGGCTACCACGGCACCTTCACGCCGCAGGTGATCCAGCGGAACATCCTCGAGAACCCCGGCTGGTACACCGCGTATACGCCGTACCAGGCGGAGATCTCGCAGGGGCGGCTCGAGGCGCTGCTGAACTTCCAGACCGTCGTCGCCGACCTCACCGGGCTGCCGGTCGCCAACGCATCGCTGCTGGACGAAGCCACCGCCGCCGCCGAGGCGATGCACCTCACGCTGTCCGTCGCCGGGTCCGATCGCCCGCGGCGATTCCTGGTGGACGAGAAGTGTCATCCGCAGACGATCGACGTGGTGAAGACCCGCGCCGCCGCGCGCGGCGTCGAGGTGATCGTGGCGGAGCCGCTCTTCTTCGACTTCCATGCGTCGCCGGTGGCCGGCTGCCTGGTGCAGTACCCCGCGACCGACGGCCAGGTGCGCGACTTCCGCGCCTTTGCCGACCGGGCCCACGCCGCCGGTGCGCTGGTCACCGCGGCCACCGATCTCCTCGCCCTCACCCTGCTCACGCCGCCGGGCGAGTGGGGCGCCGACATCGCCGTCGGCAACTCGCAGCGCTTCGGCGTACCGATGGGCTACGGCGGGCCCCACGCCGCGTTCTTCGCGACGAAGGAGGAGTACAAGCGGCACCTGCCCGGACGGATCATCGGCGTCTCGAAGGACACGAGCGGCCGGCCCGCGCTCCGCATGGCGCTGCAGACCCGCGAGCAACACATCCGCCGCGACAAGGCGACGAGCAACGTCTGCACCGCGCAGGTGCTGCTGGCCGTGATGGCGAGCATGTACGCCGTCTACCACGGGCCCGACGGCCTCCGCCGCATCGCCGAGCGCACCCACCAGCGCACCGTGCTGCTGGCCAACGCGCTCCGGCGCCTGGGCTACCGGATCGTGCACGAGCACTTCTTCGACACCATCTGCGTCGAGGTGGAGCGCTGGGCGCTGCCGCGGCTGATCGACGCGGCGCGCGCGCGGCAGATCAACCTCCGCGCCCTCTCGCCCAACCGGATCTGCGTCGCGCTGGACGAGACGGTGACGCTCGGCGATCTCGCCGATCTCATCGCGATCTTCTCGCTCAACGAGGCGCTGCCGTTCATGCTGGATGACATCGGCATCCGGCTGGAGCGCGCCGTCCCCAGGGCGCTCGAGCGCACCAGCGCGTACCTCGCGCACCCCGTGTTCCATCGCTACCGCAGCGAGACCGAGATGCTGCGCTACATCCACCGGCTGCAGGACCGCGACCTCTCGCTCACCTCGGCGATGATCCCGCTCGGCTCCTGCACCATGAAGCTGAACGCGACCACCGAGATGATGCCGGTGAGCTGGCGCGAGTTCAACCGGCTGCACCCGTTCGCGCCGCGGGACCAGGCGGCCGGCTACCAGCTCCTCTTCAGCCAGCTCGAGTCGGCGCTGGCCGAGATCACCGGCTTCGCCAGGGTGTCGCTCCAGCCTAACGCCGGGAGCCAGGGCGAGTACGCCGGCCTGCTCGTCATTCGCGCCTATCACCACGCCCGCGGCGACGCGAAGCGGAACACCTGCCTCATCCCCATGAGCGCCCACGGCACCAACCCGGCGAGCGCGGTGATGGCCGGCATGCGGGTGGTCCCGGTGCGGAGCGACGAGCACGGCAATATCGACGTCGAGGACCTCCGCGCCCGCGCCGCCGAGCACCGGGACACGCTCGCCGCGCTGATGATCACCTATCCGTCCACCCACGGCGTGTTCGAGGGCTCGGTGATGGAGATCTGCCGCATCGTGCATCAGCACGGCGGCCAGGTGTACATGGACGGCGCCAACATGAACGCGCAGGTCGGCCTCTGCCGCCCGGGCGACATCGGCGCCGACGTCTGCCACCTGAACCTGCACAAGACCTTCTGCATCCCGCACGGCGGCGGCGGCCCCGGCATGGGCCCGATCGGCGTGGCGCCGCACCTCGCCGACTTCCTCCCCGATCATCCGGTCGTGCCGCTGCACCACGACCAGAGCTGCGGCACCATCTCCGCCGCGCCGTGGGGCAGCTCGGCGATCCTGCCGATCTCCTGGGCCTACATCGCGCTCATGGGCTACGACGGCCTGGCCGAGGCGACCAAGGTGGCGATCCTCAACGCGAACTACATCGCCCGGCGGCTCCAGGGCCACTACGAAGTGCTGTACAGCGGACCCGGCGGGCTCGTCGCCCACGAGTGCATCATCGACACCCGGCCGTTCAAGGCGAGCGCCGGCATCGAGGTGGAGGACATCGCCAAGCGGATCATCGATTTCGGCTTCCACCCGCCGACGGTGTCGTTCCCCGTGGCGGGCACGCTGATGATCGAGCCGACCGAGAGCGAGTCGAAGGAGGAGCTCGACCGCTTCTGCGACGCGATGATCGCGATCCGCGACGAGATCCGCGAAATCGAAAGCGGCGTCGCCGACCGCGACGACAACGTGCTCAAGAACGCGCCCCACACCCTGGCGTCGGTGATCAACGACGCGTGGTCGCACCCGTACGGCCGCGAGCGCGCCGCCTTCCCCACCCACGCGACCCGCGAGCACAAGGTGTGGCCCACCGTGGGCCGCATCGACAGCGCGTACGGCGACCGCAACCTGGTCTGCACCTGCGCCGGCATGGAGATGTATACCTGAAGCTCTGGCTCGACGGGCCCCGGCCCGGCTGGCTCAACATGGCCATCGATCGGGCGCTGCTCGATCGGGCCGATCGCGACGGCATCGCGGCGCTCCGGCTCTACGCCTGGGCGCCGCATTGTCTTTCGTTCGGGCGCCACGAACCGGCGCTCCGCCGCTACGACCGCGCTCGCATCACGGCGCTCGGCCTCGACACCGTGCGCCGCCCGACCGGCGGCCGCGCGGTGTGGCACGCGGCGGAGCTGACCTACGCCGTCGCCGCACCGACGGCGATGCTCGGCTCGCTCGGCGCGGCGTACGGGCGGGTGCACCGCGTGTTCGCCGACGCGCTCGCCCGGCTCGGCGTGACGGCGGCGCTCGCGCCCCGGCCCGAGCGCGCGGCGGCGCC
>JAICWE010000023.1 GCA_025934955.1 Gemmatimonadales bacterium
CTCGATGCCGCCTGGTTGCACGACGTCGGCCTCGACCCGTACCTCCGCCACCTGGACCTTGCCGAGGGCCTGGGCGTCGTCCACGTGGAAGATGAGGCCCAAGGCGAGGGGGCTCACGGCGTGGAGATCGCCTAACGTCGCGCGCCAGCGGCCGTCGGGGGTCGCGAGGACGGTGTAGTCCTGGAGGAAGCTGACGCCGGCGGCGCCGGGATGGGTGAGCCGCACCTCGACCTCGACGTTGTGCGCGGCGAGCGCCACGAGACCCTCGATCTCGCCCTCGAAGATGGCGGCCATCTGGTCGTCCTGCTCGACGTACCAGTAGTTGCCGCCGCCGGCGCGGGCCATGGTCTGGAGCAGGTCCTCGTTGAAGCCGGCGCCGAAGCCGATGCAGGTGGTGGTGACCCACTTCTCCCGGCCGCCGCCGGCCATGCCGGTGAGCGCCGCCGGCTCGATGATGCCGGCGTTGGCCTGGCCGTCGGTGAGGAGGACGACGCGGTTGGTGCCCTCGACCAGCCCCTGCCCCGCGAGCTTCATCCCCATGAGCCAGCCGCCGGAAAGGTTGGTCGAGCCGCCGGCCTCGATCGCGGCGACGGCAGCGGCGATCGCGGGATCGCCGCCGGGGCCGGGGCCGTAGATGACTCGTACCTGCTCGTCGAAGGTGACGATGGTCAGGCGGTCGGCGGGCCCGAGGAACGCGGCGAAGCGGCGGGCGGCCTCGCGCGCGGCGTCGAGCGGGAGGCCGGCCATGGAGCCGGAGCGGTCGAGGACGAGGGCGATGTTGATCGGCGGGCGCTTCGAGGCGTCGGGGAGCTCGCCGGTGATGGTCGTGAGGAGACCGACCTGATGGGCGTTCTGGGTGGTGAGGAACCTGGTGGACAGACTGACGTCGGTGCGCATGCGTCCCCTCCGCTAGTGGTCGCCGCCGCGGGTGAGCGGCGGAGCGTCAAGGTCGGGGAGGGGTGTGACAGCGCGCTACAGCAGGCGGGTCGTATGCCGCAGGCCACGCAAATGGCGGGCGATCCGCTGAAAGTCGGCTACGTTCTCGGTGACGAGCACCGCGTCATGCTCGCGCGCCGTCACCGCGATCAGGACATCGTTGAGTAGCGAGGCGCGCATCCCGGCGAGCTGGAGTCTCTCCCGGTCGGAGAGGTGCATGAGCACGCGTCCGGCCTGCTGGAACGATCTGGCGGATGGGATCAGCATCCGGCCGGCCGCAAGATATGGATGAACGAGATCATCGAGCCGCTCCTGTTCGGCGGGCGAGCGGGTGCCGGCCTGGAGCTCTTCCCATACCGTCGCAAGGAAAACGGTGCGCCGAAACGTCGCATCCGGGAGGCGCCTTAACGCACCGCGGGCGGCGCTGGTCCGCGCCGCCCGCAGGTAGATGTTCGTGTCCAGCGCGTACCTGGTCACCGGCTCATTCGCGTGCCGGGATCACGATACGCCCCGAGCTCGGCCAACCCGTCGAGCGCGCGCGTCACCCGCTCCTTGCCGAGAAACCATGCCAGGGCACGGTTCACGGCATCGCCGTTGGAGGTCGCGCCGGTCAGCTCCTTGACGCGCTCGAGATCGGCGCGGTCCACGCCGGCCGCTACCGCCGTTTTGGTCCACTTCCTTCGGGACCCGGCGGCGGCACGCTTTCCGACGGACGTTTCCGCGACTCGCTTCCGCAACTTCTTCACTCGACTCGTCGCCATGCTTCCTCCTCCGGAGGAACTTAGCGGGTCACGCGGCTTCCGACCACGCGAACCCGCGCCCAGCGGCGCCGAATCGCGCCGCATGTAGCCGAGCGGGTCGGTGAGGCCATGCGTCCGGCCGCGCACAGCGGCGCGGCGGTCTGGTCGCCGCAGCGCCCGCCCGGTATCTTGCGCCAACCCCCCATTCGAGGCCCGCCTGCCCGACGCACTGGAGCAGCAACTCGCCGCCGCCCTTGGCGGCGCGTTCGAGATCACCCGCGAGTTGGGCGGCGGCGGGATGAGCCGCGTCTTCCTCGCCCGCGACAGCGCGCTCGGGCGCTCGGTGGTCCTCAAGGTGCTGCCGCCGGGGCTCGGGCCGGAGGTGAACCTCGACCGCTTCCGCCGCGAGATCCAGCTCGCCGCCGGGCTCAACCACCCGCACATCGTCCCGCTGCTCTCCGCCTCGCAGACGACGCTGCCCGACGGCTCGCCCGTCGTCTACTTCGTCATGCCGTACATCGAGGGGGAGTCGCTCCGGGCCCGGATCGCGCGCGAGGGGGAGCTGCCGCTGGCCGAGTGCCTGCGGATCCTGCGGGAGGTGGTGGACGCGCTCTCCTACGCCCACGCGCGGGGGATCGTGCACCGGGACATCAAGCCGGACAACGTGCTGCTGGCCAACCGGCACGCGCTGGTCACCGACTTCGGCGTCGCGAAGGCGCTCACCGACTCGGCGAGCCCGGGCGGGTCGCTCACGTCGTTAGGCATGGCGGTGGGGACGCCGGCCTACATGGCGCCGGAGCAGGCGGCGGCCGACCCGCACGTGGACCACCGGGCGGACATCTATGCGGTCGGCGTGCTCGCCTACGAGATGCTCTCCGGGCGGCCGCCGTTCACCGGCTCGACGCCGCAGGCGGTGATCGCGGCGCAGGTGACGCAGACGGCCGACCCGGTCACCCGGCACCGGCCGTCGGTACCGCCGGCGCTCGCGGAACTCGTGACGCGCTGCCTGGAGAAGCACGCCGCCGACCGGCCGCAGAGCGCGGAGGAGGTGCTGCACGCGCTGGAGGCGGTGGCGACGCCGTCGGGCGGGATCACGCCGGTCTCGGGTGTGGCGCCGACGACGCTGACGCCGGAGGCGGGCACGCCGCCGAAGCGGCCGGTGGCGAAGTGGGCGGCGATCGGCGCGGCGGTGGTGGTCGTGCTTGCGGTCGCGGCGGGGGCGGTGGCGCGGCGCGGGGCGAACAAGAGCGTCGCGCTCAACCAGAACACCGTCGCGGTGGCGCCGTTCGACGTGCTGGCGCCGGGGCTCGCGCTCTGGCGCGAGGGACTGGTGGACGTGCTCTCCCGCACGCTCGACGGCGCGGGGCCGCTCCGGACCGTCGCGCCCTCGACGGTGATCCAGCGATGGCACGGACGGGCGGATGCCGTCTCGGCGGCCGATCTCGGGCGGGCGACGGGTGCCAGGCTCGTGGTGTACGGCACGCTCCAGGGCGTGGGCGACTCGGCGCGGGCCGACGCGACGCTGCTCGACGCCGCGACCGGCCGCTCGATCGGCGAGGTGACGGTGCGGGAGGCGCAGTCGCACCTCGACCGGCTGGGCGACTCGCTCGCGGTGCAGCTGCTCCGGCAGGCGGGCCAGGTGACGGCGATCGGCGTGGTGCGCGGGAGCTCGGTCGGGGCGCGGTCGCTCCCGGCGCTCAAGGCGTTCCTCGAGGGGGAGCAGGAGTTCCGGCGGGCGCAGTGGGACTCCAGCCGCGTGACGTTCGAGCGGGCGCTCGCGCTCGACTCGACGATCGTCCCGGCGATCCGCCGGCTGGGCGAGACGTACGGGTGGACGCAGGGGGTATCTGACTCGATGTTCCAGGCGCTCGGGCTCCGGGCCGGCGCGCTCAACCACGGGCTCTCGCCGCGGGAGAGCCTCCTCGTCGCGACCGACTCGCTCGTCGCCGCGATCTCGGCGGCGGGGCCGCGGCCGACGGCCACCCTCAGAGTACGGCTCCTCGCGACGACGCAGAACGCGCTCGAGCGCTACCCGGATGACGCCGAGGTGCAGTACGAGTGGGCCGACGCGCGGCTCCACTTCGGCACCTGGTCCACCCAGACGTGGCAGCAGCTCTACGACGGCTTCGCGCGGGTGGAGGCGCTCGATTCGTCGTACGGGCCGGGGTTCGAGCACGGCGCGCAGCTGGCACTCCTCATCGGCCGCCCCGACGCGGCGCGGCACTTCGCGCGGCGGCTGCTCTCGCTGCACCCGAGCCGGGACTTCGCCGATATCTCGGAGCTCGCGCTGCTCGCGCTCGACTCGACCGCGCCGCCGGACAGCTTCCGGGCGCTCATGGCGCGGGCATCGCCGACGGCGATCGCGCAGGGGGCGATCAGTCTCGCCGGGTTCGGGGACAACGCCGAAGCGGCGGCGGAGCTCGCGCGGGAGTACCACCGGCGTTCGCCGCACGACAGCCCCTCGTTCTTCAGCCGGTTCCCGTCCACGCGAGGGCACCTGCGCGAAGCCTACGCGATGATGGCCGACGAGCCGGGCGGGTCGCCGTACGGCGCGGCCGCGATGGTGATGGACGGGATGTCGGAGCCGGACACGCTGGCGGCGATGTTCCACCGGATGCTGAGCGGGCCGTTCACGCTCGCACGCGGAACCGCCGCCGTGCTGGCCCTGCCGCTCTGGGCGGGGAGCGGCGACACGGTCTCGGTGCTGCGGGTGGCGAGGATCTACGACTCGCTCGCGCGGGTGCCGGGCGCGTCGCTCCTGATCACGGGGGCGCCGCCGGTGATCCACGCCTACCTCGCGCTCACGCGGCGGGACAGCGCGGCGGCGATCCGGGAGTTCGCGGCGCTTCCCGACTCGCTCTACGGCAACATCCCGTGGGTCCGGTTCACCTACGGCAATCTGCTCGCGGCGGCGCACCGGGACGCCGACGCCCTCGCGGTGCTGGACCATCCGTACGACGAGACGCCGATAGCGATGGACGTGCTCCGCACCCTTCAGCGGGGGCGGGTGGCCGAGCGGCTGGGGAAGCGGGAGACGGCGCTCGAGTCGTACCGGTACGTGGTGGAGATGTGGCGAAAGCCGGACCCGGAGCTCATGCCCTACGTGACCGAGGCGAAGGCGGCGCTCGCGCGGCTCTCGGCGGAGCGTTAGGCGGGGCCGGCGGCGGCCGTCTGTGCGCGGCCGCGGCAATCCCTCCGGACCCGTCATTGCGAGGCCCGGAGGGCCGAAGCAATCCCCTGACGCAGGCACCGGAGCCGCCGGCCGCCCGGTCCCGGTGCATGCGTCGGGGGGTTGCCGCGGCCGCTACGCGGCCTCGCAATGACGGGGGGGGGCCGGCCTCGCAATGACGGGCTGGGGCCGGCCTCGCAATGACGGGGGTGGGCCTGCTGCGCGGCCTTGGGGTGACGGCGGGGCGGCGGCGGCTGGCGAAGGCGGTGCCGGCCGATCAGATTGCGACCGTCCCCTTCCCCCGTGAGCACACTGCCTACCGCACTCGCCGACGCCCTGCGCGACCGCTACACGATCGAGCGCGAGCTCGGCCGTGGCGGGATGGCCACCGTGTATCTGGCGCAGGACATCCGCCACAAGCGGCCGGTCGCGCTCAAGGTGCTGCATCCGGAGCTGGCCGCGAGCCTCGGTCCCGAGCGGTTCCAACGGGAGATCGAGCTGGCGGCGCGGCTGCAGCATCCGCACATCCTCACCGTGCATGACTCGGGTGAAGCCGCCGGGCAGCTCTGGTTCACCATGCCGTACGTCGAGGGCGCGTCGCTCCGCGAGCGGATCACGCGGGAGCGGCAGCTGCCGGTGGACGAGGCGGTGCGCATCGCGGCCGAAGTCGCCCGCGCGCTCGACTACGCCCACCGGCACGGCGTGGTCCACCGCGACATCAAGCCGGAGAACATCCTGGTGACGCGCGACGGCGACACGCTGGTCGCCGACTTCGGCATCGCCCGCGCGGTCGGTGGAGGGGAGGGCGGCGCCGACCGGCTGACCGGGACCGGGTTCGCGATCGGGACGCCGGCGTACATGAGCCCGGAGCAGGCGACCGGCGAGCGGGACGTGGACGGGCGGAGCGACGTGTATTCGTTAGGCGCGGTGCTGTACGAGATGCTGGCCGGCGAGCCGCCGTTCGCCGCGCCCACCGCCCAGGCGATGATCACCCGCCGCTTCACCGAGCCGCTCCGGCCGCTCCGGCAGGTGCGGGAGACGGTGCCGGAGCCGATCGAGCGGGCCGTCGCCACCGCGCTCGCTCGAAGCCCGGCCGATCGCTACGCCACCGCGGCCCAGTTCGCCGCGGCGCTCGGCGCGGCGATGACCGCACCCGCCCCGGCGCCGACGCCGACCGCGGTGGCACCGGCGGCGCCGGCGCGACGGCGCCGCCTGCCGGTCGGGCTCGGGCTCCTCGGGCTCGGCTTCGTGATCGGACTCGGCGTGCTGTTCGCCTGGCGGCACGGCCGCGGCGGGGAGGTGGCGGCCGGCGGGCGGATGCTGGTGGTGCTTCCGTTCAAGAACCTCGGCGCGCCGGCCGACCAGTACTTCGCCGACGGGCTCACCGAGGAGATCACCAGCCGGCTCGCCGGCATCGCCGGGCTCGGCGTCATCTCGCGCACCACCGCCGACCATTACCGGAACAGCCCCAAGTCGGCGAAGGAGATCGGCGAGGCGCTCGGCGCGGGGTACGTGCTGGAGGGCAGCGTGCGCTGGGAGCGCGACTCCGCCGGGCACGGGCGGGTGCGGGTGACGCCGCAGTTGATCCAGGTGGCGAACGACAACAACCTCTGGGCCGACCGCTACGACTCCGACCTCAAGGACGTCTTCCAGGTGCAGGGGCGGATCGGCGAGCAGGTGGCCGGCGCGCTCAACCTGGTGCTCCGGCCGGAGGACCGCGCCGCGCTCTCGGCGCGCCCGACCAGCAACCCCGACGCGTACGACGCCTACCTCCGCGGCAACGACCACTTCGACCACCTGACCCGGGCCGACGACGCCGCCGCGATCGCACTCTATCGCCAGGCGATCGCGCTCGACTCCAGCTTCGCCGAGGCGTGGGCCAAGCTCTCGCAGGCGGAGTCGGCGGCGTGGTGGTTCTACTGGGACCGCTCGGCGGGGTCGCTCACCCGGGCGCGGCAAGCGGCGGAGCGCGCGCTGGCGCTCGCGCCGGAGCTGGCGGAGTCGCACGTCGCGATGGGCTACTACCACTACTGGAGCGAGCGCGACTACGCCGGGGCGCTCGCCGAGTTCACCGTCGCCCAGAAGAAGCTGCCCAACGACGCCGACATCACCGCCGCGATCGGGTACATAGACCGGCGTCTGGGCCGGTGGGACGACGCGATCGCGATGCTGGAGCGCGCGACCGCGCAGGATCCGCAGTCGGCGGAGCTGGCCTACTCGCTGGGCGAGACGCTCCTGCTCATGCGCCGGTACGCCGATGCCGAGCGGGTGCTGAGCCGGGCGGTCGCGATCGGGCCGGACTACGCGTTCGGATACTGGCAGGCGATGCTGCTCTACATGAAGTGGCGCGGGAGCCGGCCCGAGGTGGATTCGGTGCTGACGGCGGCGCTTCGCCAGATCCCGCTGGGCAAGCTCATCGCGCAGGCGCGCATGCAGCCGCAGCTCAGCATCGTCGCCCTCGACGAGAGCCACGCCTTGGACCTGGCGCGGCTCAGCGCCGCCGACTTCGGCGCCAACGCAGTGGACTACTATAGCGCCAAGGCAGTGATCTACCGGCTGCAGGGCCATGCCGAGGCGGCGCGGGCGTACTATGACTCGCTCGCCGCCGCGGTGCGCGTGCGGCTCGACAGCCTTCCCGACGATGCGCTCCTCCACTCGGCGTTAGGCCTCGCCGAGGCGTACCGGGGCCGGCGGGAGCAGGCGCTGGCCGAGGCCCGCCGCGCGGCCGAGCTGCTCCCGGTGTCGAAGGATGCGTACTTCGGGATGGGGGTGGTGGTGAACGCGGCGGAGATCCGGATGGCGTCAGGCCAGCCCGACTCGGCCGTGGCGCTGCTCCGGCAGGCGCTCGCGGTTCCATCGGACATCTCGATCGCGCGGCTCAAGGCGGACCCGCTCTGGGCGCCGCTCCGGGGGACGCCGGCGTTCGAGCGGCTGGTGGCCGGGCAGTGACCGGCCCGGCGTCGTAGCGGAGCATGGCCTCGATTCCCGCGGAGCTGGCGAGCGCGCTCGCCGAGCGGTACGCGCTGGAGCGGGAGCTCGGGCGGGGCGGAATGGCGACGGTGTACCTCGCGCGCGACCTCCGGCACAAGCGGCCGGTGGCGCTCAAGGTGCTCCGGCCCGAGCTGGCCCAAGCGTTAGGCGCCGAGCGGTTCCAGCGGGAGATCGAGCTCGCCGCGCGGCTGCAGCATCCCCACATCCTCACGGTGTTCGACTCGGGCGAGGCGGACGGGAACCTCTGGTTCACCATGCCGTACGTCGAGGGCGAGTCGCTGCGGGACCGGCTCACCCGGGAGCGGCAGCTTCCGATCGCGGAGGCGGCGCGGATCGCGGGGGAGACGGCGCGGGCGCTCGACTACGCGCACCGGCACGGCGTGGTGCACCGGGACATCAAGCCGGAGAACATCCTGCTCACCCGGGACGGCGACACTCTGGTAGCGGACTTCGGGATCGCGCGGGCGCTCGACGCGACCGACGCCCGGCTCACCGACACCGGGCTCGCCATCGGCACGCCGGCGTACATGAGCCCGGAGCAGGCCAGCGGCGACAAGTCGGTGGACGCGCGGAGCGACATCTACTCGGCGGGCGCGGTGCTGTACGAGATGCTGGCCGGGGAGCCGCCGTTCACCGGGCCGACGGCGCAGGCGATCCTCGCCCGGCGCTTCACCGAGAGCCCGCGGCCGCTCCGGACGGCGCGGGAGACGGTGCCGGAGCCGCTGGAACGCGCGGTGCTGACCGCGCTCGCCCGCACGCCCGCGGACCGGTTCGCCACCGCGGGCGAATTCGCCGCGGCGATCGCGTCCGCCGCGAGCGGCGCCACGCCTCCGGCGATACCGGCGATACCGGCGATACCGGCGACCACGACGACCACGACGATTCTTACGACGAGCGCGGCAGCGGGCGGCCCCCTCGGCGTGCGCTCCGGCCGTTTCCGCGCCGTCGCGGTCGCGCTCTGCGCTCTCGCCGCCGCAGCGGCGGCGACCCGCTTCTACCGGAGCCGCGCAACTCCCGCGGCGGCCGCGCCGAAGATGCTGGTCGTCCTTCCGCTCAAGAACCTCGGCGCGCCGGCCGACCAGTACTTCGCCGACGGGCTCACCGAGGAGATCACCAGCCGGCTCGCCTCGCTCTCGGGACTCGGCGTCATCTCGCGCACCACCGCCGACGGCTACCGCAACACGACGAAGTCGGTGAAGGAGATCGGCCGCGAGCTGGGCGCGGGGTACGTGCTCGAGGGGAGCGTGCGGTGGGAGCGGGATTCGGCGGGCCGCGGGCGGGTGCGGGTGACGCCGCAGCTGATCGAGGTCGCCGACGACCGGCATCTCTGGGCCGACCGCTACGACGCGGATCTCAAGGACGTGTTCGAGGTGCAGGGCCGGATCGGCGAGCAGGTGGCGGGGGCGCTCGACGTCGCGCTCCGGCCGGCGGAGCGCCGGGCGCTCGCCGCGCGGCCGACGGCGAACCCCGACGCGTACGACGCGTATCTCCGCGGCAACGACGCCGACGACCGGACGACCGCCGAGGATGAGCGGCGGGCGATCGGATTCTACCGGCGCGCCGTGGCGCTCGACTCCAACTTCGCGGCCGCGTGGGCGCGGCTCGGCCAGGCGGAAGGGCTCACGTGGTGGTTCGCGTGGGACCGGAGCCGCGCGGCGCTCGCGCGGGCCGACACGGCGGTGCGGCGCGCACTCGCGCTCGATCCGTCGCTCCCGGCGGCCCACGAAGCGATGGGGTGGTACGCGCTCTACAGCGCGCGCGACTACGACCGCGCGCTCGCCGAGTTCGCGATCGCGGAGCGGGCCCGGCCTAACGACGGCGCGATGGTTGCCGCGAGCGCCTACGTGCGCCGCCGACAGGGGCGCTGGGACGACGCGATCGCGACCCTCCGGCGCGCCGCGCGGCTGGACCCGCGCTCGGTGGACGTGGCGCAGGGGCTCGCCGAGACGTACCTGCTCGCGCATCGCTACGCCGAAGCCGACTCGGCGTGCGCGCGGACGATCGCGCTCGCGCCGGACGTCGGGTTCACCTACTGGATGCGGATGCTGGCGGCCGCCGGGGCGGCAGGCGGAGCCGGCGGAGCGGCGGCGGCGCGGGCGGTGTTTCACGCGGCGCTCGCGCGGATGCCGTTCGCCGGGCTCATGGCGCAGTCGCGGATGCCGGCGCCGGTCGCGCTGCTGGCGGGTGACTCGACGTTCCGGGCCGACGTCCTGGCACTCACGCTCGCCGACTACGGGCCGGACAGCGTCGGCTACTACCGCGTCAAGGCTGACAGCTACCAACTGACGGGTGAGCCGGCGCGGGCGGGCGCCTACTACGACTCGCTGGCCGCGGTCGCGCGGCACCGGCTCCGCACCGCCGGCGACTACGCCTTCCTCCACACCGCGCTCGCGGCGGCGGAGACGGGACTCGGCCATCGCGCCGAGGCGCTCGCGGAGGCGCGGCGCGCGGAGCAGCTCGAGCCGATCGGACGGGACCACTTCTTCGGCGCGATGGTGCTGGGGCAGACCGCGCCGATCTACCTCGCGGCGGGGCTGCCGGACTCGGCGCTGGCGCGGCTCCGGGTCGTGGTCGCGGAGCCGTCGTTCGTGTCGGCTGGGGGGATCGCCGGGGATCCCGCATGGGAGGCGCTGCGAGGGCGGATGTGAGCGGTCGGTGGTGCGCGCGCCACGCAGGGGTCAACCCAGGAGGTCGCTCCACGCGGGATTCGTCCGGGCGATTGCGGCAACCTTGCTGGCTCGCGACCCGGCCTTCAGCTGCTTCTCTCTGGCACTGGCGTGACGGGCATCGTCGAACGCTTCGTAGTACACGAGCTTCGTCACGTTGTACCGCGCGGTGAACCCCCGGACGAGCCTGGCCCGGTGCTGCGCAAGCCGGCGGCAGAGGTCGGACGTCACTCCGGTGTAGAGCACGGTGTGATGGACGTTGGTCAGGATGTAGACGAAGTAGCGACGGCCCTGCATGGCTGCGGCTCGGCGTGCTGTGGGCCGTGGATCGTAAGTCGGGCGCAGCGGCGGAGCGAATCGCATGAGCGCAGCGCGGTCCGCCCGAGCGCGAACCGGCGTCGCGCCCCGCGCCCGTCATTGCGAGGCCGCGCCGCGGCCGCGGCAATCCCCGGACGCATGCACCGGGACGCAGCGGCCGGGGACTCCGGTGCATGCGTCGGGGGATTGCCGCGGGCCTACGGCCCTCGCAATGACGGGGGGGTGGGGCGGGACGCGGGCCGGCGCTCCGGTGGGACTCGGGCCGGGGACTCCGGTGCATGCGTCGGGGGATTGCCGCGGGCCTGCGGCCCTCGCAATGACGGGGAGTGGGACTCAGGTCGCTGCGGCGGGCATGCGGTGTCTGGCGTCTGCGGGTTCCGGCCGATACGTTGGGGGCGCCTGTCCGGTGGCATCCAGCGGCGATACTAACGAAACAGAGGAAGGCCCATGCATCCGCAGCTGGTGGTCGGATCGGCAGTCATTGCGCTTGCGTTCGGAATCACGGGCGGGCCGGCCGGGCGTCCGGCGCGGCGGCCGGCGGCGGCGCTCCCGGAGGTGCGGCCTAACGACAACCGGGCCGCGGCCGGGGTTCGGCACAGCGACACGCTCACGCTCCGGCTGGCGATCTCGATGGCGACGTGGCACCCCGAGACGCCGAGCGGCCCCGGCATCACCGTGGCGGCGTTCTCCGAGGAGGGGAAGCCGCCGGAGGTCCCCGCCCCGCTCATCCGGGTGCCGACCGGGACCTGGATCGTCGCGACGGTGCGGAACGCGCTGGCCGACTCGGCGGTCACGGTGTACGGGCTCGCCACGCATCCGGCCGCCGCGCTCGACTCGATCTTGCTCCGGCCTGGCGACTCGGCGACGGTCCGCTTTCCCGCCGGCGCACCCGGCACCTACCTCTACTGGGCGCGGCTCGGCGCGCACGTCTACGGCACCGGGCCCGGCACCGGCGACGAGGAGCGGGAGCAGCTCGGCGGCGCGTTCGTGGTGGATCGGCCCGGGCCGGTGGCACCGGACCGGATCTTCGTGCTCAACATCTGGGGCCACGTGCTCGACTCGGCGAATTACAGCAATGCGCTCACGATCAACGGCCGCTCGTGGCCGTACGACGAGCGGATCGCGGCGACGGTGGGCGACACGCTGCGGTGGCGGATCGTCAACGCGAGCAACCGGCGGCACCCGATGCACCTGCACGGCTTCTTCTATAGAGTGGACTCGCGGGGCGACGCGCGGGCCGATACGACGTACCAGCCCGGCGCCCGCGAGCTGGTGGTGACCGACCAGATGCGGCCCTTCTCCACGCTCGCCGCGACCTGGTCGCCCGACCGGCCGGGCGACTGGGTTTTTCACTGCCACATCGCCTTCCATGTGATGGCCAGCGACGCGCGGCTCGACCCCCTCCCTCCCGGCAGCCACGACATGATGTCGGACGACCCGCGGCTGCACATGGCCGGTCTGGTGCTCGGCATCGTGGTGGCGCCGCGGCCCAGGTGGCAGCCGCCGGCGCGGAAGGACGTGCGCCGGCTCCGGCTGCTGATCCAGCAGGGGACCCGCCGAGGACGGTCCGAGCGCGCGTTAGGCTACGTGCTGCAGCAGGGCGCGGCCGAGCCGGCGGCGGATTCGATCTCGATTCCCGGAAGCGTGCTGGTGCTCACCCGGGGCCAGCCGACCGACATCACGGTGGTGAATCATCTGCGCGAGCGCAGCGCGGTGCACTGGCACGGCATAGAGCTGGAGAGCTGGTCCGACGGAGTGGCGGGATGGAGCGGGATGGACTCGACCCACGTGGCGCCGTCCATCCAGCCGGGCGATTCGTTCGTCGCCCATCTGAGTCTGCCGCGCGCGGGGACGTTCATGTACCACACCCACATGAACGACCTGGAGCAGCTCACCGCCGGGCTCTACGGCGCCATCGTGGTGCTGGAGCCGGGGCGGCGGTTCGATCCCGCGACCGATCACGTCTTCGTGACCGGATGGGACGGCCCCGGCTTCGCGCCGCCGCGGGTGCTGGTGAATGGCGATTCGGTGTCCGCGCCGATGGAGCTGCGGCCCGGCGTGGCCCACCGGATTCGGCTGGTGAACATCGGGCCGGCCAATGCCTGGGTCTATTCGATCCGCCAGGACACGACGACCCAGCGGTGGCGCGCCGTCGCGAAGGACGGCGCCGATCTGCCGGCGGCGTTGGCGACCGAGCGCCCGGCCCGGGCGCTGCTCGGCGTGGGCGAGACGAGCGACTTCGAGTGGCGGCCAGCGCCGGGGAGCTATCGGCTGACGGTGGCGCGGCCGGCCGCGCGGCCGGGGGAGCCGCCGGCCTACGAGCGGCGGCTCATCGTGGGCACAGGTCGCTGAGCGCTCTCGCGCGAAACGGGACGCTGTAGCATCTTGCAAGCTCCGTGACCTCCGCTCCCCCGTCTCTCGTCGCAGCACTCGCGCCCAGCTACCGCATCGAGCGGGAGCTGGGTCAGGGCGGCATGGCGACGGTGTATCTCGCCGAGGACCTGAAGCACGACCGCCGGGTCGCGGTCAAGGTGCTCCGGCCGGAGCTGGCCGCGACGCTCGGGCCCGACCGGTTCGTCCGCGAGATCAAGATCGCCGCCGGGCTCTCCCATCCGAACATCCTGCCGCTGCTCGATTCGGGGGAGGCCGGCGGCTTCCTCTATTACGTCATGCCGTTCATCGAGGGCGAGTCGCTGCGCGACCGGCTCAACCGCCAGGGCGAACTGCCGGTGCCGGAGGCGACCCGGCTCCTGCGGGACGTGGCCGACGCGCTCTCCTACGCTCATTCGCGCGGTGTGGTCCACCGGGACATCAAGCCCGACAACGTGATGCTCTCCGGCCGCCATGCACTGGTGATGGACTTCGGCGTCGCCAAGGCGGTGAGCGAGGCAACCGGCCGGCAGTCGCTCACCACGGTCGGCGTGGCGCTGGGCACGCCGACGTACATGGCGCCGGAGCAGGCCGCGGCCGACCCCAACGTGGACCACCGGGCCGACATCTACGCTTTAGGCGCGATGGGTTACGAGATGCTGGCCGGGCGGCCGCCGTTCATCGGCATGACGCCGCAGCAGGTGCTCGCGGCCCACGTCACCGAGGCCCCGACGCCGGTCACCGAGCACCGCCAGGCGACGCCGGCGGCGCTGGCCGAGACCATCATGCGCTGCCTGGCGAAGCGGCCGGCGGACCGGTGGCAGACGGCGGACGCCATGGTCGAGCGGCTGGAGACGCTGGGCTCGACGCCGAGCGGCGGGATCACGCCGACCCAGACCCAGCCGACCCAGGCGGTGCGGCTGGACGACCCCCGCTACGGGCATCCGCTCCGGGTGGGCGGGCTCTTCCTGCTGGTGGCGGTGGCGGTGATGGGCGCGGTGTACTTCCTCACCCAGAAGCTCGGGCTGCCGGACTGGGTGCCGTGGACGGCGCTGGCGCTCCTGCTGCTCGGGCTGCCGATCATGGTGGTGACCGGCGTGGTCGAGCGGAAGCGCGCGCGGGCGATGGCGACGGGGATGTACTCCGCGAGCAGCGAGACGGCGGTGGGGCGGCATCTCACATTCAGCAAGGCGCGGCGCGGCGGTTATCTCGCCTTCGGCGGGCTCGCGGGCGTCGTCGCGCTCTACTTCGTGATGCGCGCGTCAGGCATCGGTCCGGTGGGGACGCTGTTCGGCGCGGGGCGGCTCACGGCCAAGGACCAGCTGGTCGTCGCCGACTTCGACAACCGGACCCAGGACGCGACGCTCGGCGGGTCGGTGACGGAGGCGTTCCGGATCGACCTGGCGCAGTCGCCGGTGGTGAAGATCCTCCCGGCGTCGGCGGTGAGCGCGGCGCTCGAGCGGATGCAGAAGCCGGCGGGGACGCCGCTCACCCCGGAGCTGGCGCGCGGCATCGCGGCGCGCGAGGGGGCGAAGGCGGTCGTCGCCGGCGAGATCAGCGCGATCGGCCGGAGCTACGTGCTCGTCGCCCGCATCCTCGATCCCCAGGCGGGCACCGAGCTGCTCGCGATCCGGGAGACGGCGGACAACGACGCCGGGATCGTGAACGCGATCGACCGGCTCTCGGGGAAGGTGCGCGAGCGGATCGGCGAGTCGCTGCGCACCATCCGCGGCGGCGTGCCGCTGGAGAAGGTGACGACCGGGTCGCTCGACGCGCTCCGGCTCTACTCCGAGGGCGCAGCACTCAGCGACCGGGGCGACGTGGCGAAGGCGATCCCGCTGCTGCAGCAGGCGATCGCGAAGGACAGCGGCTTCGCGATGGCGTGGCGGAAGCTGGCGGTCGCGATCGGCAACTCGTTCGGGAGCGTGGACCAGCAGGTCACGGCGACGACGCGCGCCTACCAGCACCGGGACCGGCTGCCGGCGATCGAGCGGGATATCACCACCGCCTACTACTACACGACGGTGGACGTGCGGGAGGACTCGATCGAGGCGGCGTACCACCGCGTCCTCGCGATGGACCCGACGAACGGGATCGCCCTCAACAACCTGTCGCTCGCGCTGTCGCAGGTCGGGCGGTTCGCGGAGGCGGAGTCGCTCGCGGCGGTCGGCGTCTCGGTGCCGAGCAGCACGGGTAACACGTATCTGCAACTGGTCAACTCTCAGCTCGGCGCGAACCATCTGGCCGCGGCGCGGAAGACACTCGACGCATACGGCAACGCGGAGCCGGAGTCGCCGAGCTACCTGCGCGGGCGCGGCATCTACTTCATGGCGGCGGGCCAGCCGGACAGCGCCGAGCGCGCGCTGGTGGATATGGGGCTCAAGGTGCGGAACGCCACGTACCAGCGCTTCTCCCACGGTGGGCTCGCCTTCCTGGCCCAGCAGCACGGCCGGCTGGCCGAGGCGGACAAGCAGGAAGAGCAGTGGGAGGCGGTGACCGAGGCGGAGGGGCTCCCGGGCGACGTACTGGTGGGCGCGGCTATGCGCGCGGCGCGGCGCGCCCTCTTCCTGCGGGACACCGCCGGGGCGGTGCAGGTGCTGCAGGCGGCGCTCGTGAAGCATCCGCTGGCGTCAATGCCGGCGCTCGACCGGCCGTACGGCGAGCTGGCTTACGCGTACGTCATCGCCGGACATGCGGCGGAGGCGAAGCGGCTGCTGGCGGAGTACGAGTCGGCGGTGCCGGCAGGCATCCGGCAGGGCGACGCGATGATGTATCGTGCGCGCGGCTGGGTAGCGCTGGCGGAGAACCGGACGAAGGACGCAATCACCGAGTTCGAGGCGATCGGACCGAAGGGGCAGCGGGCCGAGTGGGGCCGCTGGGATCTCGGTGTGGCGTTCGAGCGGGCGGGCCAGCCGGACTCCGCCATCGCGGCGTACGAGAGCGCGGCGGCGCCGGGCGGGTCGGGGTGGAAGGTGGTGCAGGAGAACGCCTGGGCGCTGGCACCGAGCTACAAGCGGCTGGGCGAGCTGTACGAGGAGCGGGGCGACAAGGCGCGCGCGAGCGAGTACTACGGGCAGTTCGTGAATCTCTGGAAGGACGCGGATCCGGTGCTGCAGCCGGCGGTGCGGGACGCGCGGCAGCGGATGGGGGAGCTGGCGGGCGAAGGGGCCGGGAAGACGGCGGCTCGTTAGGGCTCCCGCGGCGCCATCAGCTCGCTGACCGCCGCCATCCGCATGGCGTCGCCGCCGAAACCGAAGGTGCCGGCCTCGCGGATCTCCCGCGCGGCGCGGACGAAGGCGCCTAACGCCGCCCGATAGAGCGCGCCGCCGACGCTGATCCGGCGGACCCCAAGCGCCGCGAGCCCGGCCACCGAGAGCGACACGCCCTTCATTCCCATCAGCACGTTGACCGGCTTCCCCACCGAGGAGCACAGCGTCCGGATGTCGTCGGCCCGGGTGAGGCCGGGCGCGTAGAGCGCGTCGGCGCCGGCCGTCGCGAAGGCCTGGAGCCGGCGGATGGTGTCGTCGAGGTCGGGCCGGCCGTGCAGGTAGTTCTCGGCGCGGCCCACCAGCACGAACGGATAGGGGAGCTTCCGCGCCGCTTCGGCCGCGGCGGCGATGCGCTCGACGGCGTGGCCGAAGTCGTAGATCGGCCGGGCGGGATCGCCGGTCGAGTCTTCGATCGAGCCGCCCACCAGTCCCGCCGTCTCGCCGGCGAGGCGAATCGTCTCGGCCGCCGCCTCGGGCGAGTCACCGAAGCCGTTCTCCAGATCGGCGGCGACCGGGAGATCGGTCGCGTCGGCCACCGCCTTCGCGTTGGCGAGCGTCTCGTCGCGGCTCACCGCGCCTTCGCCGTCGCGGCGGCCCAAGGTGAAGGCGAGTCCGGCGCTCGTCGTGGTGAGGGCCTCGAAGCCGAGACTGGTTAGGATGCGCGCGGTGCCGGCATCCCACGGATTGGGAATGACGAAGGCGCCCGGGCGCGCGTGCAGCGCCTGGAAGCGGTGGCCTTTTTCGGACTGGGTGACC
Organism: Gemmatimonadales bacterium; assembly: GCA_025934955.1. Classification (GTDB taxonomy): domain Bacteria; phylum Gemmatimonadota; class Gemmatimonadetes; order Gemmatimonadales; family GWC2-71-9. The sequence goes on from JAICWE010000023.1 coordinate 17,216, forward strand.
GGCATCGGGGTTCTCCTCGACCGCTTGACGTTCGTCGCGCCCGCCTCTTGGCGTCCCGGTAGCCGAGAATCGTTAGGATGGTGCGCCGCAACACACAAGGCGGCGGGCGGGGCGACCCCGTAGGTTACCTGATGTCGAACGTTCGGCATCGGGGACACTCGTCAGTGCAGGGTTCGTCATGGACTCACCTCTTTCACGCCGAGAGTTGCTCAGAAGCGTCGCGGTTGCCGCGGCTGCGGTCGCGCTCCCCGGTCGGCTCCCCGCGCTTGGATGGGGTAGACAACCGGAGCGGTGGGGGGCTGACCCGGACCGCGAGCGCCTGACCGGCTGGACCGCGGCGCTTCGGGCTGACCGGAGGACGCATTCCCCCGGCCCGTTCGAGCGGGACGCGATTCGGGTTGGCGAGCTGGCGGCGGGAACGCCGTATGTACCGGGCACGCTCGACGCGTACATCCGCGGGGGCGGGAGTGCGCCGGGGGCCGAACCGCTCACGCTGTCGTTGACTCGCTTCGATTGCGTGACGCTGGTGGAGGCGTGCATCGCCGTGGGGAGAGTCGCGGACCACCCCGGCCCGCCGTCGTGGGAGCGGCTCGGGCATGAGACGGAGCGGATGCGCTATCGCGGCGGCGAGCGGCGGGGCTACGCGTCGCGGCTGCATTACTTCAGCGAGTGGATCAGCGACGGGGAGCGGCGCGGGCTGGTCGAGGACCGCGGCGCGGAGCTCGGCGGCGCGGAGGATGTGCGGCCGCTCCGCTTCATGAGCGCGCATCGCGCGAGTTACCCGGCGCTGGCGGACGATGGCGTGTTCCGGGAGATCGCGGCGATGGAGCGGCGGCTGGACGCGCATGCCCGTCGCGTGATACCGAGCAAGCAGCTGCCGGCCGTCGTCGATCGGATCGAGAGCGGCGACGTGCTCGCGTTCGCCACGGACATTCCGGGGCTCGACGTGACCCACGCCGCCTTCGCCCATCGGGGGCCCGATGGCGTCCTCCGCGTGCTGCACGCGCCGCTTTCCGGCGGCGTCGTGGAGGTTACCCGCACCACGCTGCCGGAGTACGTCGCCGCCATCCGGCGCTGTACCGGCGTGCTGGTCGCGCGGCCGCTGCGGGCGTAGCCCAGCGGCACCTGCCCCGCCTCACGCGCGCCTGGCGCGCTTCGCGGCCTCGAGCCGCCGACCCAGCAGCTTCTCCAGCACCGCGACGTCGCTGATCGCGGCGGCCTGCGAGGCATAGACCAGCGTCACGCGGCCGCGCTTTGCCCGCCGGACCAGATCGTCGAGCACCGCCTGCGCCGCCGCCGCCTTGAGCTCACGCTTGTATCGTCGCTGGAACTCCGGCCACTTCGCCGGATCGTGCCGGTACCACTCGCGCAGCTCGGCCGAGGGAGCGAGGTCCTTCTCCCAGGCATCGAGCCGCGCTTTCGCCTTCGATACGCCGCGGGGCCAGAGCCGGTCGATCAGCACCCGATAGCCGTCGGATGCGGCGGCCGGCTCGTAGGCCCGTTTGGCGACGACCACCGTCGTCAGGCCTGGGACTTCTGCATCGTCTTCTCCAGGCGCTGCGCTTCCTTCAGGTGCTTCTCCACCACCTCGCCCACCGTCTTCATGTACTTCTGGTAGGCCGCGTTCTGCGGGGGGTTCTTGCCGGCCCAGTCGAGCACCGCCTGGTGGATGCCCGCTTCGTGGGCGATGTACGTCGAGTCGTACGACGGCCCCTTGCTCATCGAAGCGAGCGCGCTCTGCTCATCCGCGACCGCGGGCTTGAACGGATCGGTGGCGGGCAGCTCGGGGTTGATCTTCTCCTGCTTGGCGACGCGAATCCCCTGGACGTGCGCCGCATGGTGCTCGCCCATCATCAGCTTGGCGAAGCTCTTCGCGCCGGCGCTGGTGAGCTTGGGCAGGGCGGCCGCGGCGAGGGTGCTGTCGGCGACGTTCACCTCGTCCACGAGCGCGGCGATGTTCGCGTCGGAGAGCGTGGCGCCCGTGGCCGCCGCGCCGCCGGCGGCAGCCGCCGAGGTATCGGCCGCACCACCGGCGGCGGCGGGCGGCGCGGTGGTGTCGCCGGTCGGGGTGCTCATTGCGGTGCCGGTCGAGGTTGTCGCGGCTCCGTTGTCCCGTGCCTTGCAGCCGCCGAGTGCGACGCAGATTGCGAGCGGGAGTACTGTGTACAGCGAGGGTGCGACGCGCATGGTTCCTCCGTATGGGATCGCTCCAATAGAGGAACCTCGGCTAGAGGCGCGGTGATACGTGTCACCGGCGGCCGCGGAAGACGAAAGCGGCGGCTCTGGCGGGCTCCGACCTTCGGCATATATTCGCTCCGTGACCCAGCCCAGCCATGATCTTTCCAAGCTGCGTATTGACCGCGGCGCCCCGCCGGCGGTACGCCGGGCCTTCCGCCGAGCCGCGGGGCTCGCGGCGGTCGTGGTCGTCCTGCTCGGCGGGGCCGCGCTCTATGCGCGGAGCCGCTCCGCGCCCAGGGTCGAGACGATGGTCGTCACACCGATCGCGAGCGGCGGTTCGACCAGCGCGGCCGGCGCGACGACGGTGACTGCCAACGGCTACGTGGTGGCTCGGGTGCACGCATCGGTCTCGGCCAAGATCCCGGGGCGGCTCGCCTCGCTCGCGGTGGACGGCGGGTCGGTGGTGCGGGAGGGCGCGGTGATCGCGCAGCTCGACAATGCCGATTACCGGGCCGCCGTCGCCGAGGCGAAGGCGAATCTGGCGACCGCGCGGGCGCAGTTGATCGAGTCTGCGGCCGACCGCGATCAATCCGCCCGCGAGGCCCGCCGCACCAACGAGATCCATAGGACGCAGCCCGAGCTGGTTTCGGCCCAGGAGGCGGAAGCGGCCCAGAGCCGCGCCGATCAGGCCGATGCGCGAGCCCGGGCCGCGGACGCACGGGTCGCCTCCGCCGAGGCGGCGCTCCGCTTTGCCGAGGCGACGCTCGACAACACCTACATCAGGGCGCCGTTCAGCGGGACCGTGCTCCGGAAGGAAGCGGAGGTGGGCGAGGTCGTGGCGCCATCGGTGGGCGGCGGGCTCACCCGCGGCGCGGTGGTCACCATGGCGGATCTCGGCTCACTCGAGGTCGAGGTGGACGTGAACGAGGCGTACATCGGGCGGGTGAGCCGGGGGCAGCCGGCGCGGATCACGCTCGATGCCTATCCCGACACTTCGTTCCGCGGCGCCGTCAGGCAGGTGGTCCCCACCGCCGATCGGCAGCGGGCCACGGTGCAGGTGAAGGTGAGCATCCTCGAGCGCGACCGGCGAATCCTTCCGGAGATGGGCGCCAGGGTGGACTTCCTCGCGCCGGCGGACTCGAGCCCGAAGCCGGCGGGCGCGCCGGCGGCGACGCGTTTCCGGCTCCCGGCCGCGGCGGTGCGCGACGCGGGCGGCCGCACGGTGGTGTGGCTGGTGCGGGACGGGCGGCTCGCGTCGCGCGAGGTCGAGGCCGACCCGGTGAGCGCGGGCTATCGCGAGATCCGGAAGGGACTCGCGGGCGGCGAGCGCATCGTGACCGGCGGCGTGGACGCGCCGGCGGAGGGAATGCGGGTCACGACAGGCGAGTAGCAATCATCCGAAGGGGGCGACAGATGGCGCTGGTCGAGATCCGTGACGTGCACAAGAGCTTCAGCCGCGACGCCGAGCGGATCGACGTCTTCAGCGGGCTCTCGATGGACATCGAGCAGGGGAGCTTCACCGCCCTCATGGGGCCGTCGGGCTCGGGCAAGTCCACCCTGCTCAATCTCGTCGCCGGTCTCGACCGGCCGACATCGGGCACGGTACAGGTGGGCGGCGCGGAGGTGAGCGCGATGAGTGCGGGCCAGCTCGCGGCGTGGCGCGCGGCGAACGTCGGCTTCGTCTTCCAGCAGTTCAACCTGCTGCCGGTGCTCACGGCGTTCCAGAACGTCGAGCTGCCGCTGCTCCTGACCCGGCTCTCCAGGCGCGAGCGCGACGAGCGGGTGCGGATCGCCCTGGGCGTCGTCGGCCTCGACGACCGGCTCCGGCACTATCCGCGGCAGCTCTCCGGCGGGCAGGAACAGCGCGTCGCGATCGCGCGGGCGATCGTCGCCGACCCCACGCTGGTGCTGCTGGACGAGCCCACCGGCCAGCTCGACGCCAGGAGCTCGCAGGAGGTGCTCGCGCTATTGGGCCGGCTCAACGAGGAGTTCGGGAAGACGATCGTCGTCGTCACCCACGATCCACAGGTGGCGGCGCGGGCGCAGCGGCAGCTCCACCTCGACAAGGGGACGTTCATCGAGCAGGCGAGCGCGGCCGGAGCCGCGGTATGAGGTTCGTCGGCCTGCTCCGGGCCAACCTCGGCCGACACAAGCGGCGCACGCTGCTCACGATGGCGAGCGTGGCGCTGGCTCTCTTCCTCTTTGCCTCGCTCCGCACCGTGGTGACGACGCTCCACGCGGCTTCGCAGTTCGGGAGCGCGCGGCGGCTGGTCACCACCAACGCGACCGGTCTCGTCTTCCCGCTGCCGGTGGCGTACGCCAACCGGATCGCGGCATCGCCGGGCGTGGAGAAGGTGTCGTGGGCCAACTGGTTCGGCGGCCGCTACGGCGACGGCAAGCGATTCTTCGCGACATTCGCGGTGGACGCGAAGTCGTACCTGGATCTCTACCCCGAGATGTCGGTGCCGCAGGACCAGAAGGAAGCGTTCCTCGCGGATCGTTCCGGCGCGCTGATCGGCCGGCGACTGCTCGACGTGTTCGGCTGGCGGGTGGGTCAGAACATCACGCTCCAGGGCACCATCTACCCGGGCGACTGGACCTTCACCGTGCGCGGGGTGTACACGCCGACCGACAAGAGCATCAACGACGACGCGGTGATGTTCCACTGGCAATACCTCGACGAGCGGACCGGCCGCCAGGGGACGACGGGCTGGTACATCTTCGGGATCGACAGCGCCCAGAACGCCCCGCGGATCGGCAAGGCGATCGACGAGGGCTTCCGCAACTCGAGTGCGCCGACCAAGACCGGCACCGAGCAGTCATTCAACGCGAGCTTCGCCACCATGTGGGGAAACGTGAGCCTGCTGATGAACACGATCGGGATGGCGGTGGTGTTCGCCATCCTGCTGGTGGCGGCGAACGCGATGATGATGAGCGCGCGCGAGCGCGGCCGCGAGGTGGCGGTGCTCAAGACCATCGGCTTCTCCGACCGGCGGCTCTTCGCGCTGGTGCTGGCGGAGGCGGGATTCATCACCATCACGGGCGCGGCGATCGGCCTCGGCGCGGCGAAGGTGCTGTACCGTGCCACCAACTTCAGCGCCGGGGGCATGCTCCCCGGCTTCGACGTGACCGCCTCCACGCTGGGCGTCGGCGCGCTGGTCGCGCTCTTCCTGATGCTGGCGAGCGGCGTCGTGCCGGCGGTGCGCGCGGCGCGGCTCCCGGTGGTGGCCGCGCTCCGGAACGTCGAGTGAGGCACGCCGAATGAAGATTCCGCTGATCTACAACATCCGGAGCGTGCGGGCCCGCCCGGTCTCGACCGCGATGACGGCGCTCGGCATCGGACTCGTGGTCGCGGTGTTCATCGCCATGCTGGCGCTGGCGAACGGCTTCGCCGCGGCGCTCGCGACCACCGGCTCGGACGCCAACGTGCTGGTGCTCCGGAAGGGGGCGGATTCGGAGATGTCGAGCGGTCTGGACCGCGAGGCGATCAGCATCCTCACCGGGTCGCCCCACGTCGCGCGGGACCCGGGCGGCCGGCCGCTTGCTAGCCCCGAGGTGTACGTCGTCATCCCGTTCGGCCGCATGGCCGACACGACCCAGCTTGCCAACGTGGTGGTGCGGGGCGTGAGCGACGCGGCGTGGCAGGTGCGGAACAACGTCGTAGTGCTGGCGGGCAACCGGCCGGCGACGGGGCGCAATGAGGTCTGCATCGGCAAGCGGCTGGTCGGCCGGTTCCCCAACACCGGGATCGGCGAGACGATGCACTTCGCCGGGCGGCCGTGGACGGTCACCTGCCACTTCGCCGCGGCCGGCTCGGCGTTCGAATCGGAGATCTGGGGCGGCAACGAGCAGATCATCCCGGCGATGCGGCGCGACGGCTTCCAGTCGCTGGCGTTCCGCCTGGCGGATGCCGGCGCCTACGACGAGGCGAAGCGCGCGCTCGAGGGCGACAAGCGGGTAACGGTGGACGTGTACCGCGAGTCGGCCTTCTACACCAAGCAGTCGGAGCTGCTCGGCAACATCCTGCGGGTCCTCGCCATCCTCATCACCGCGATCATGGCGGTGGGCGCGGTGTTCGGGGCGGTCAACACGATGTACGCCGCGGTATCGTCCCGCGCGCCCGAAATCGCGGTGCTGCTGACGCTCGGCTTCCGGCCGCGAAGCATTCTCGCGAGCTTCGTCGCGGAGTCGGCGGTGATCGCGGCGATCGGCGGCGTGGTGGGCTGCCTGCTCGCGCTGCCGATGAACGGCATCGTCACCAGCACCACCAACTGGGCCAGCTTCAGCGAGATCGCGTTCAGCTTCCGGATCACGCCGGGGCTGCTGTTCGCGGGGCTCATCTTCGCGGTGGTGATGGGCACGCTGGGCGGCTTCTTCCCGGCGCGCCGCGCGTCACGGCTGCCGGTGGTACAGGCCATTCGTTAGGCGAATGGCGCGCGGAGGAGGTCTCTAACGTGCTGTGACCACTCCTGAATCGGAAGCAGAGTCGCTGGGAGGGCGTGATCGCGGTGGATCGAACTGTTCGCCGATCGCCATCCCAATACCGCCGCCGATCACGCCCCCGATGCCCCCGCCGATCAGCGCTGCGGGCCAACATTGGCGCGCGTCAGACGGATCGGCGTATACCGTGGTCGTGTCCAGATGGGTCGATGGTAATCTCGTCGAGGCCGGTTCGGCCTCCTTCGCCGCATGAGATGGCCACGGCGGCAACGGTGCTCCTAGTGCCCATTTGCAGCGCCGCGCTCCACACCGGGTCGATGCAATCGGGCACCGGCGCGGCGCAGCGGTCGGGCGCATCCGTTCGTCGCGCGGGGCGGCAGGCCATCAACCGAGTCGCCCGGCGCGCAGCGCGGTCATGGCGCTCGCGCGCGTGGTCGGCGGTGGACCTGACGGCACGGACGGCGATCTCCGCTGTGGGTGGGCCGAACCATACGCGCCTGCTTCCGGTCCGCAGCCCACGTTGCGTACCCGCGGTCAAAGCGAAGACCCGGTAAGCTCTTGCTTGCTTACCGGGTCTCAAGTTGCCCCTCCTGGGCTCGAACCAGGACTCTCCTGATCCAGAGTCAGGCGTGTTGCCAGTTACACCAAGGGGCATCGGATCGGACTTTGACTACACTATCTCCACTGCACCCGACGCCTCTGGGATGCGTCGTCCCACCGACCTTCCGCGTGATCATGGAGCTGAGGGGAATCGAACCCCTGACCTCTGCAGTGCGATTGCAGCGCTCTCCCAGCTGAGCTACAGCCCCGGCAAGGCGACAAACTTACCCTGCGGCTCCGGCCCCGGCAAGTCCGGTTATGTCACTCGCGCCGTTGAGTTTGCGCCCGCGCCGCGCGGTCGCTGAACAGCAGGATCCCGCGGGCACGGTTGCCTTTCGAATCGTCCAGCACCACCGCGGTCCGCACCTCGCCGGGCTGGAGCAGCTGCTCGCCGGTGTCGAGGATCAGCGTCGTCGTACCCGGCAGCGTCGCCGCGATGCGCCAGGCGCCGGCCGGCAGGGTGAGGTAATCGGAGACTGCGGTGTAGCCGAAGCCGGTGAGCACCGGCGCGCGTCCGTCGAGCGACGCGCCGGGTTCGGTGAGGTACACGTCGAACGCACCGCCATTGGGCGCGGCGTCGACGATGCGCACCCGCGCGCTGTCGCCCGCCGCGGCGGCATTGCTGTCGCGCAGCGCAAGCAGGGTGTTCGCGGGATAGATGCCGATCGCCAGCACCGTCACGTCGCTGCTGGCATTCACCGCCGTCTTCCCGCTCGCGATCGGCTCGCCGGTGAGGACGGCCCGCACCGCCACCGCGGGCTCTCCGGGCGGGACGTTCAGATAGGGCGACGCGGTGCCGTAGGTGACGCGGCCCTCGCGCAGCACGTCGTCGAGGAAGACGTCGAGCGTGGGCGCGCGGGGCGCGGCGTGCACCACCCGCACCCGGCTCGCCGCGGCGGGGGGCGTAGCGCCACCGCCGGGCGTGGTCGGTGCGGCGCCATCGCCGCAGGCGACCGCTACGACCCAGACACAGGAGAGAAGCACGGCCGATCGCCGCATTCGGAACTCCGGGAAGATTCCCGAGTCGAGGATGCGTCCCGCCGCGCGGGCGCGCAAGCCAGCCTGCCGTAGCCCCGAGCCGCGCCTCCTGTCACATTACAATCGTGTCCACTCCGGCCCTCGCGACACCCGACGCGCTCCGCTTTCTGGCTCGAGCCAGTCATCTCTTGAGCGCGTCGCTCGAGCCCGACACCACGCTCCGCACCGTCGCCCGGCTCTGCGTCCCCCCGCTGGCCGACTGGTGCGCCGTGGATCTCGCCGACGCGAGCGGCGGACTCCGCCGCGTCGCGACGACGCACGTGGATCCCGCGCGGGAAGAGCTCGGCCTGGAGCTGCACCGGCGCTATCCGCCGGAGCAGGATCCGGCGGCCGGCGATCCAACCTACCGCGTGCTGCGAACCGGCGCCTCCGAACTGGTGCCGATGATCACGCCCGACATGCTCCGGCAGGGAGCGCGCGACGCCGAGCACCTGGCCCTGCTCCGGAAGCTCGGGCTCTCCAGCTACATCGGCGTTCCTCTGATCGCGCGCGGCCGCACCATCGGCGTACTCACGTTGATCGCCGCGGAATCGGGGCGACACTTCGGCCCTCCCGATCTCGAGCTCGCCGAGGAGCTGGCGAGCCGCGCCGCGCTGGCGGTGGACAACGCCCGCCTGCACCGCGCCGAGCAGGAGGCGCGCACCCGGGCCGAGCGCGCCGCGGCGCAGGGGGAGCGGCTGGTGCGGCTGAGCGCCGCGCTACTCGCCCCGCTGGAGTGCGACGAGATCGCCGAGCTGATCGTGCGCGAGGCGGTGCGCACGCTGGGCGCCGACGCCGCGTGGATCGCATGGCGCCACGGCGACGCGATCGTGCGGCTCGCGGCGGAGGGGTATCCCGACGAATTGCTCGCGCAGTTCGAGCGGATCCCGCTCTCGATGCCGATCCCGATCTGCGAGGCGGCGCGACGGGGCGAGCCGGTGCTGGTCGAGAGCCGGGCCGACCGCCGCGCGCGCTTTCCCGCGAGCGAGGCACCGAGCGTCCGGCTCAACTCCGGCTCGCTCGCGGCACTGCCGCTGGGGGTGGACGGCCGCACCTTCGGCGCGCTCGCCCTGAGCTTCGTGGCGGAGCACGCGATCGATGCCGAGCGCCGCGCCTTCATGCTCACGCTGGCGAACCAGTGCGCCCAGGCGCTGCACCGGGCGCAGCTGCTCGACGCGGAGCGCACGGCCCGGGGGGAGGCGGAGCGGGAAGCGGCGGTGCGCGCGCGCACCGAGGAGCGGCTGCGGCTGGCGCAGCAGGCGGCGCGGGCCGGCGTGTGGGAGCTGGTGCCGTCGTCAGGCGCCGGGAGCTGGTCGCCCGAGTGCTACGCGCTGCACGGCGTGCCCGCGGCGAGCGGGCCGGCGACGTTCGAGTGGTTCCTCTCGCTGGTGCACCCGGACGACCGCGCCCGGGTGACCGCCGCATTCGCGCACGCCATCGAGAGCGGCGGCGCGCTCCGGGTGCAGTATCGCCCGGCACCGCCGTCGCTCGGCCTCCGCTGGCTGGAGGCGATCGGCCGGGTGCACCCCGCCCTAGAGGGCGAGCCGACCCGGCTCGCCGGCATCACCCTCGACGTCACCGAGCGGCGCCATGCCGCCGACGCGCTGCGCGAGAGCGAGTCGCGCTTCCGCAGCGTGGTGGAGTCCGGCATGATCGGCATCGGGTTCTGGAACGGCGATCACGTCACCGACGCGAACGACGCTTTGCTCGCGCTCCTCGGCTACACCCGCGAGGACGTCGACGCCGGCCGGCTGCGCCAGGCCGTGCTCACGCCGCCGGAGTACCTCGACGCCGACCGGCGCGCCTTCGAGGAGTGCCGGGCGCATGGCGCCTGCGCGCCCTACGAGAAGGAGCTCTGGCGCAAGGATGGACGCCGGGTGCCGGTGCTGGCCGGCGGATCGCTGCTGGAGCACGGCAGCGTCTTCTTCGTCCTCGACCTGAGCGCGCGCCGCGAAGCCGAGGCGCAGCTCCAGGCGTCGCAGCGGATGGAGGCGGTGGGGCGGCTCGCCGGCGGGGTCGCCCACGAGATCAACAACGCGCTGCAGGGCGTGCTCGGCTTCTCCTCCTTCGTAATCCGCGCGCTGGAGCCGGGCGACCCGCGCCGCAACGACGTGGAGGAGATCGAGAAGGCCGGCACCCGTGCCGCCGCGATCGCGCAGCAGCTCCTCGCCTTCAGCCGGCGGCAGCCGCGGGAGGCGGCGGCACACGACGTGGCCCGCGTCGTCACCGAGTTCTCGCCGATGCTGCGCCAAGCGCTCGGCGCCGACAAGGTGCTGGCCGTGCACGTCCCGCGCGAGGACGTGACCGTGACCATCGACCGGAGTCAGCTCGAGCAGGTGCTGCTCAACCTCACGCTCAATGCGCGCGATGCGCTGCGCAGCGGCGGGCACCTGGACATCGGAGTCGGACGGGTGGAGGCGAGCGCCATCCGCGATCCGGCCGAGGTCGCGCCCGGCACCTATGTGCTGATCGAGGTGCGGGACGAGGGCATCGGCATGGATGCGGCGACGCTGCGCCACGTCTTCGAGCCGTTCTTCACCACCAAGCCGCCCGGCCAGGGCACCGGCCTCGGACTCTCGGTGGTGTACGGGATCGTCAGGCAGAACGGCGGCCATATCACGGTGACCAGCGCGCCGGGCGCCGGCACCACGTTCCGCCTCTACTTCCCCGCCGACGGCGATCGATCGGACACGCCCGCGACGGTCAGGAGCGAGAGCGCCGGCCCGCCCGGCGGCGGCGAGCGCGTGCTGGTGGTGGATGACGAGGCGACGGTGGTCGAGGTGACGGCGCGCCTGCTCGCCGCCGCCGGCTACCGCGTGCTGGCCGCCGCGGGTGGCGCCGAGGCGCTGGCGCTGCTGGAGCAGAGCCGAAACGAGGGCGCGCCGGTGTCGCTGCTGGTCAGCGACCTGCTGATGCCGGGCATCGGCGGCACCGAGCTGGCGAAGCAGGCCATCGCGGCGCAGCCGGCGCTCCGCGTCCTCTACATGTCAGGCCATGCCGACGCGCGGACGCTGGGCCGGCTCGCGGCCGACGACGAGGCATTCCTGCCCAAGCCGTTCGCGCCCGAGGCGCTGCTGCGCGCGGTGCGCGACACGCTGGCGGCACCGGCCACGCCGCCGGGCAGGTGACTGCGCGCCGGCGCGACGCGCCGGCGCGCACGTCAGTCGCGGAAGGGCACGTCGAGCGTGAGGCCGTCGCGCGCGACGATCGTCTCGGAGAACACCGCGCGCGCTTCCTCCAGCAGCTCCGGCGCCTCGCGGGTGTAGCGCGCGCTGATGTGGGTGAGCGCGAGGCGGCGGACCCCCGCGTCCGCGGCGACCTGCGCCGCCTCGCGCGCGGTCGAGTGTCCCGTCTCCCTGGCGCGCTGGCGCTCGTCCTCGCCGAAGGTCGCCTCGTGGATCAGGAGATCGGCGCCGCGCGCCGCTTCGATCACCGCGTGCGCCGGCCGGGTGTCGCCGGAGTAGACGACGGTGCGGCCCGGCCGCGGCCCGCCGACGAGATCGGCGGAGCTCACCCGCCGGCCGTCTGGCAGCTCGATCGTCTCGCCCTGGTGCAGCCGGCCCCAGAGCGGACCCTCCGGTATCCCCAACTCCCGCGCGCGCTCGGGATTGAAGCGGCCCAGTCGCTCGTGCTCGGCCAGCGCATAGCCGACGCTGTCGGCGCGGTGCTCCGCCTCGAAGGCGACGACGTCGTAGTCGTCGCGCCGGAGCCGGTCGCCGGGCTTCACCTCGACGATCTCGATCGGGAAGCGGCTGCGCTCGACGCCTAACGACACGCAGTCGCCCAGCATACGGGCGGCGGGGCGCGGCCCGTAGAGCGTCACCGGCGCGGTGCGGTCCTGCAGCCCCATGGTGCGGAGCAGGCCGGTGAGGCCGAGGACGTGGTCGGCGTGGTAGTGAGTGAAGAAGACCTCGGTGAAGGAGAAGCCGACGCCGTAGCGCATCATCTGCCGCTGGGTCCCTTCGCCGCAATCGAAGAGCAGCGTCTCGCCTTCCCGCGCGATGGCGAGCGAGGCGACGTTGCGCTCGACGGTGGGGACGGCGGCGGCGGTGCCGAGGAACGTGACGGTCAGCGGCATGGCCGCACGCTAGAACACCTTCACCGGCACGTTCAGCTGAATCTTCCCCGGGTTCTTCCGGATCTGGTTGACCAGCGAGTCCATCGACGCGGTGAGCCGGGTGATGTTCCAGTAGAGCGTGCTGTCCCGCGTCATCTTGCCGATGGTGCCCTCGCCGCGGTCCACCCGCGCGAGCAGCGAGTCGAGCCGGCCGCCGGTGGCGGTGAGCTGCTGCGTCATCGCCGAGAGATTGCGCACCAGCGTGTCGCTGCCACCGAGGGCGCGCTGGAAGCCGGGAGTGGCGAGCGTGCTGTCGAGCCGCGCGCTGAGCGAGCGGAACGAGCCCATGGTTCTGGTCAGCTCGGCGGTGGGCCCGTGCTCGGGGTCGCCGTACACCTTCATCACCCGCTGGGTCACGGCGAGCGTCGCCTGCAGCGCCTTCATGGTGGCATAGAGCTGATCGGCGGTGCGCTGGTTGATGATCGCGTTGGCGCCGACCAGCAGCGTGTCGGCCTTGTCGGCCAGGCCCAGCGCCTTGTCGCTCAGCCCCGCTTTCTCGGTGCCGATGATGATGCGATCGGGCGGCAGCGGCTGCGACGACCGGCCCGGGTTCACATCCACCGCGTAATCGCCCACCAGCGTGATGGCCTGGATCGCGGCGGAGGCATCCACCCGCGGGACGATCTCGCGGTCGAGGCTCGCCTTCACCAGCACCTTGCCGACGCCGACGATGGTGATCCGCTCCACCTTGCCGACGACGACGCCGGAGACCCGCACCGGTGACGCGCGCTTGAGCCCGCTCACGTCGGTGAACTGAATCGTCAGCACCCGCGCGTTCCCCACCGAGCGGCCGCTCAGCCACATGGTGCCGCCGATGAAGATGAGGATGGCGAGGATGACCAGCGTCCCGACCGTCGCTTCGCGTCCGTAGCGGAGATCCATGGCGTGGGCTCAGGCGGCGAATTGGGGGTTGTCGAAGTCGCGCTCGAGGAACTCCCGCACCTTCGGGTTGTCCGAGGCGAGGAACTCCTTCGGCGTGCCCTGCATGACGATCTTCCCGTCACTGAGCAGCGCGAGGCGGTCGGCGACGCGGAACGCGCCGCGCACGTCGTGGGTCACCATTACGCTGGTGACGTGCAGCTCCTGGGCGAGCCGCTGCACCAGGCTGTCGATGATGTCGGCGTTGACCGGATCGAGCCCTGAGGTGGGCTCGTCGTACAGCAGGTACTTGGGGCTGCCCGCGATCGCGCGCGCAATGCCGACCCGCTTGCGCATGCCGCCGGAGAGCTGTGCGGGGTACTTCTCGACCACGTCGGCCGGCAGGTTCACCAGCCGGATGCACTCGGCCACGCGGCCGCGGACGTAATCCATGTCCTCGTACTTGTCCTCGTCCACGATGCCGAGCCGCACGTTCTCCAGCACGTCCATCGAGTCGAACAGCGCGCCGTTCTGGAAGACGTAGCCGATGGTCTGGCGGAACTCGGCCAGCTCCTTCCGCTTGAGATGGGAGACGTCCTTCCCGTCCACGATGATGGTGCCCGAGTCCGGCTTGATCAGGCCGATGATGTGCTTGAGCAGCACGCTCTTTCCGGTGCCGGAGGGACCGAGGAGTGCCACGGTCTCGCCGTCCTGAACCGTGAAGTTCACGCCGTCGAGCACCACCTGCTTGCCGAAGCGCTTTCTCACATCGCGGAGCTCGATCATCAGTGCTGATTGAGCAGGAGGCGGGTGAGCACGGTGTCGAGCACCAGAATCAGCACCGAGCTGGTCACCACCGCGGTCGTCGTCGACTTGCCGACGCCCTCGGCGCCCTGCTGGGTGTTGAAGCCCATGTAGCAGGAGATGACAGTGATGGCGCCGGCGAAGAAGAACGCCTTGATGACGGAGTAGTAGGCGTCGAAGGTGCGGTAGTAGTACTGCGCGCCGTAGATGAAGTCGGCGTTGGTGACCGGCAGCACCGCCTTCACCGAGAGCCAGCCGGCGACCACGCCGGAGAGATTGGCGAAGATGGTGAGCGCGGGGATCATGAGGAAGCCGGCGACGACCCGCGGAATGACGAGGTGCGACGCCGGCGAGCGGCCCAGCGACTCGAGCGCATCGATCTGCTCGGTGACGCGCATGGTGCCGAGCTCCGCGGCGTAGCGCGCCCCGATCCGGCCGGCGAGGATCAGCGCCGTGAGCACCGGCCCCAGTTCCAGGATGATGGAGCTGACCACCAGCGTGCCGACCACATAGTACGGGATGCTGCCGGTGAACTGATAGCCGGTCTGGAGCGCGGTGACGGCGCCGGCGAAGGCCGAGATGAGCAGCACGATGAAGAGGCTGCCGACGCCGATGTTCCACGCCTCTTCCAGCATGCGCGGCCACCAGATGCGCACCTCGCTCAGACCCCGCACCATCTCCAGAACGAAATAGCTGAGCCGCCCCACATGCGAGGTGCCGTCGAGAACGGCACGGCCGGCTATGACGCGGAGATCGAGAGTGCGGGTGGCCATATGGGGCTGTATCTTGCGCCCCCATGCCTGGTAAGTCCATCCCCGCCGAGCTCGCTTCCGACTTCCGCCGGCGCCTGATCCGCTGGTTCCGCCGGCACGGCCGCGATCTCCCGTGGCGGCGCACCCGCGATCCGTATCACGTGCTGGTGTCCGAGTTCATGCTGCAGCAGACCCAGGTGTCGCGGGTCGAGGATTACTACGCCCGCTTCGTCGCCCGATGGCCGACCGTGGACGCGCTGGCCGGCGCCGATCCGGCGATGGTGCGGGAGAGCTGGGATGGGCTGGGCTACTATCGCCGCGCGGCCAATCTGCATCGGCTGGCGCGCGCGGTCGTGGCGCGGGGTGGGGGCATTCCGAGCGACCCCGGGGAGCTGGTGCGGCTACCGGGCATCGGCCGCTACACGGCGGGCGCGGTCGCGAGCTTCGCCTTCGAGCGGGCCACGCCGGCGGTGGACACCAACGTCGCCCGGGTGCTTCGCCGCGCATTCCAGCCGCGGCTCCAGGCGTCGGCGGGAAGCCGGCGCGTCTGGGAACTGGCCGCGGCAATCATCCCTCGCCGGCGCGGCGCGGCGGCGTGGGCGTTCAATCAGGCGATCATGGAGCTGGGAGCGACGATCTGCACCGCGCGGGTGGCGCACTGCCCGGCGTGTCCGGTGCGAGCCGTGTGTACCACCGGCCGACGGCGCGCCGGATCGGGCCGCGCCTAACGAATTGAGTATGGCCCCTCTGGCGAACGCGAGCCGAGCCGCAGGCGAAGTCGGGGCGGCCAACGGCGGTGCCCGAAACCCGGTCAGCTCGCCATCGGCCCGACGAAGCGAACCATCGCACCCCCGAGCAGCGCCAGCAGTCCGAGGGCTCCCCAGATCGACGAGACGACCTTCTGCCTGGCACGGAGCTCGTCGAACACACCGGCGTTGGCCACCGGATCCAGCCGCGCGAGCTTGCTCGCGGTCGGCACCGACACGAAGAGCGCGAGCAGCCCGGCGACGATCCCCGCGCCCTGCATGATCACGAGCCAGGTGTTGAACCCCGCGATCCGCGACGAGAGGCCGAACGTCAGCAGGACGCCGGAGAGAACGGCGAGCAGCACCCCCGGCAGGATCGCCACCTGGTGAATCTTTGCCTGCGCGCGCACCACGGCGCCGAGGCCGGCGCGGTCCTCGCCCCTGGCGGCGATACCCGCGAGCATCACGGCGAACCCGCCGCCCAGCCACCAGGTGAAGCCGAGCAGATGAAGGAAGATCCAGAGCCTCGTCACCGGTGGGTCTCCATGAGGACGCTGTGGTCGATGGGCTGGCGGCCGGCGAATCCGGCGTCGAGCTCGTGCCAGTGAGTGATGCGCTCCTCGCCCAGGCGCCAGCAGAGGAAGATCACCTGATCGCCGCGGAGCGAGTGGAAGTCCACCAGGCCGGCGTCGAAACCCTTGAAGACGCAGCCCACCGCCTCCAGCTCCTGGAGGTAGCCGTTGATGCGGCCGGCGTGAGCGGTGATGTCGTCACGTGCGGCGACGAGATCGGCGGTCTCGCCCCAGTCGGCGCGGGCGCCGCCGGTCAGCACCTCGAACCGCGCGACCGCCGCGCGCCATCGCGGATACTCGGCGAGCAGATCGCCGACGATGCGGCGCACCAGCGGCAGCGTCGCCTCGGCGTCCGCGACGGTGAACAGGCGCGGGTTCGCCACCCGCTCAGCTCCGCACGATCCGGATGCCCGGCACCTGCTCGGGATGGCTGATGAAGCCGATGACCTTCCGCGCCGCGTCCACCACGGTGATGGTGGCGCGCTGGTGCGCTTCGTTCGGCTCCTGGTCCAGCCGGAGCACGTAGCCGTCGAGCTCCTCGTCGGGGGCGACGATCGCGGAGTTGGGGCGCATGATGGAATCGGCGCGGGTATGCCACGGATGCTTGCCTTCGGCGAGGCACCGCGTCACCAGCTCGCGGTCGGAGAGCGTGCCCAGGAAGCGGCGGGTGCGGTGGTCGTCCACCACGGGGACCACCGAGATGTTGCGGTCGCGGAACATGATCGCCACTTCGCTCGCCATCGCGCCGGCGACGGCGACGTGCGGATCGCCCACCATCACTTCAGAAGCGCGCATCAGAGGCCTGGCTGAAGACGAAGGCAATGTGCTGGCGTCATCGCGGACCCGCAAGCGCCGCGAGCGCGGCCTGCGCCGCGTCGTAGCCCGCGTCGGCGTACGCGCGCACTCGATCCACCCGGAACGTCGCCGCGCGCTCCAGCCGCGGGCGTACGTAGGTGAGCGGCGGCCTGGCGGCGTCGCAGCGCCAGCGGGCCACTTGGCTCTCGGTGAGCGCCGCCATCAGGATGCCGGTCGCGTCGTCGTGGGCGCGGAGCACCGGCGGCAGCGGTTTGGTGCCCGGTGCCTCGTCCGGCGCATCGAAGCCGGGCCCGACATCCACTGCGATGACTCGCTCGGCCGAGCCATCGACCGCCTCGAGCGGCAGGACGCCGCGCAACCCGCCGTCGCCCAGGCGCCGCCCGCCAAGCCACAGCGCCGGGAAGTACACCGGCAGCGCGCACGACGCGACCAATGCGTCCACCAGCGCCACGTCCTCGCCGCCGGCGCCGAAGCGCACCGCGGCGCCGCGATCGAGATCGGTCGCGACGACGGTGAGCGGGATGTGGAGGTCGGCGAAACGCGCGACGACGACCAACTCGGCCACGGCCCGGCGGAATGGCTCGAGCTGCAGCAGCGATCCGGCGAAGACGCCCTGGAACGGCGCGAGCCGGACCTTCACGATGCCCCGCGGACCGACGCCCGCCAACCGTCCGAGCAGCGCGTCGGGTTCGGCGCCGGCGCAAAGCGCCGCGCCGACGACCGCGCCCATGGAGGCGGCGACGACGTGCGTCGGGTGCAGATTCGCGTCGGCCAGCGCACGCCACGCGCCGAGATGCGCCGCTGCCTTGGCCCCGCCGCCGCTCAGCACCAGCGTGACGCCGCTCATGGGGTCACGCGCGCGCCGCTCGCTTCACCCGCTCCGCCCGTACCTGGTCCGCCTGCTCCCGGTGCTCCCGTGCCCGCTCGAACCGCTCCCGCTCCTCGGGCGTGGTCGGCTCGAGCCGCGGTACGCGCTTCGGCTTGCCGCTCTCGTCGATCGCGACGAAGACGACGTGCGCCGTGTGGGTGTGCCGCCGCTCGCCCGAGGCCACCGTCTCGGCGAACACCTCGACCGTGATGTCCATGGACGAGTTGCCGACGTAGTCCACGGTCGCGATGCAGGTGACCAGCGCCCCGACCGGAATCCGCTCACGGAAGTCCACCCGGTCGATGCTCGCGGTCACCGCGGGCCCGCCGGCATGGCGGATCGCGGCGACGGCCGCCGCCTGGTCCACCAGCGCCATCAGCTCGCCGCCGAAGAGATCGCCGAGCACGTTCTGCATGTGCGGCATGACGAGCGTGGTGAGCTCGCCGCGGGAATACGACATCGGACGCGACGGGGGAATCATTCAGTAGTCCACGGGACGGAGATAGTACTCGCCGATCGCGGTCTGGCTCAGCATCGCCACCGTGGGGAGCCGCCGCTTCCAGTGGGTCCCTTCGAGCCGGCGCTGCACCAGCTGCACTTCCATCGCGGTGTAGCCCAATGGCGTGATCTCGTCGGCGCGGTACCCGAGCAGGAGCCAGTGCAGGATGTGATCGGCCTTGGCGTAGCTGATGCCGAAGTCCCCCTCGTCGGTCTGGCCCTCGATCAGATCCGCGCTCGCCGGCTTGTCCACGATCACCTCGGGCACGCCGAGATGCCGCGCGAGCACCCACACCTGGCTCTTGAAGAGGTCGCCGATCGGATTCACCGGCGGCGAGTCGTCGGCGTGCCAGGTGAAGTAGCCGAAGAGCCGCTCGGTCTTGTTGCCCGTGCCTAACGGCAGGCCGCCCCGCGCCGCCGAGAGGTCGAACAGCGTGATCATGCGGGTCCGCGCCATGATGTTGCCCAGCCGGCTCGGGTCCGGGGGTTCGCCGATGGCGTCGGCGAGCCCGTCCACCGCCGCGCTGATGTCCACCGTGGTGAGCTCGACACCCGTAGCCTCCGCGACGAGCTGGGCGTGCGCCAGGCTCTCGGGGCTCGAGCTCCGGTACGGCATCCGCACGCCGAGCACGTTCTCCGGACCCAGCGCCTCGGCGGCGAGATACGCGACCACCGAGCTGTCCACGCCGCCGGAAAGCCCGATCACCGCGCCGGTGAAGCCCCGCCGCCGCTGGATCTCATCGCGGATGAACTCCACCAGCCAGCGGCGGGTGAGCTCGGGGTCGATCGCCAGCGGATCGCCGCGGGGGGCGATCGGCGTCGCGCCTGCGCCCGGGTGCGGCGCTGACGGCGGGATGACGGCGCGATGCTGGCCCGAGCGCGCCCGGTGCAGCGAACCGAGCAGGTGCGGCAGCCGCATCTCGAGGTCGGAGAGCAGCGGCAGGTCGGCCCGCGCGCGGGTGATCTCCTCGAAGTCGAGCGTCGCGGGTACGAGCGCCTCGTCGAAGATCGGGCCGGTGGCGATCATGTCGCCCCGCGGGCCGGCCACCATGGAGCCGCCGAGGAAGCCCTTGCCGCCCTCAAAGCCGACGAGCTGCGCCAGCGCGACATACACGCCGTGCTCGCCCGCGATGTCCTGAACGATGCGCTCCCACCGTCCCACGCTCGTCGGCCGCGCCTTGCCATCGGGATGGATGCCGCGCGCCGGGCTCGCGCTCGGAACGAGGATGACCTGCGCGCCATCGAGCGCGGCGAGCATCGGCGTGAAGGAGTGCCACGCGTCCTCGCAGATCAGGATCGCCGCGCGTCCCCACCGGGTGTCGAACGCCTGGACGCTCCGCCCCGGCTCGACGAAGCGCTCTTCGTCGAACACGCCGTAAGTCGGCAGGAACACCTTGCGATGAATGTGACGGATGCCGGCGTCGGGGCCGCCGAGCGTGGCGTAGAGTGCGGAGTTGTGCAGCCGGTTCTCGTGCACCTCATAGAACCCGGCGGCGACGTCGAGCGGCGCGGCGCCGGATTCCCCGTGCACCCGCTGGAGATCGGCGAAGAAGCGATCGGCCGGGAGTGCCAGATCGCGGACACCGCCTTCGACGAAGTAGCCGGTGAACGCGGTCTCCGGTGTCAGCACCACGTCGGGCGGCTCGGGCCACGCCGCCGCCTCGCCGAGCAGCGCGCCGAAGCGGCGCAGGTTCTCGTCGTAAGCGGCCTTGCGCGGGCGCAACTGGGCGATGGCGAGACGGAGCATCGGCCCGGAAATGTAACTATCTTGCGCGCCGTCCCCAGCCAGCCCGGAGCCCGCGTGCGACCGATCGACGCCGCCGCCGGAATCATCAACGCCTGCGAGCCGATAGCGGGCCTCATCACCGGCGGGCAGCCCTCCGCGGCACAGCTCGCGTCGCTCCGCGACGCAGGCGTAAAGGTCATCCTCGACATCCGTGATCCGATGGAGCCGCGTCCCTACGACGAGCCCGCCGAGGTGGAGCGGCTCGGGCTCGAGTACGTGAACGTACCGGTCGTCGCCGGCGCCACCTCCGACCAGGCGATGGAGCACATTCTCTCCGCGCTGCGCGGCCGCGGGGAACGGCCGGTGTTCTTCCACTGCGCCAGCGGCAATCGGGTCGGCGGCGCGCTCATTCCCTACTTCATGCTGGACCACGGACTCGAGGAGGACGACGCGGTGCAGCAGGCGATGCGCGTCGGCCTTCGCAGCGGGGAGATGCTGGAATGGGGACTCGACTTTGCGCACCGGCGCGCATCATAGCCGAGCCTCGACGCCATTGGCTACGCGAAGGGCCCACCCGAATCGGGTGGGCCCTTCGACTTTTCGGATCGGGGCTCAGCGTCAGCCGTGCCGGCGTCCGCCACCGCCGCCGCCACTCCGGCCACCGCCGCCGCCGCCGCTCCTCGGCTCGGCGCGCGGCTCACTGCGTGGCTGGCTCTGCGGTGCTGCCTGCTGCGGAGGCGGAGCGGGCCGCTCGGCCCGCGGCTCCGGGCGCGGTTCGGCGCGCGGCTCCATCCGGGGCGGCGCTACCTGGCGGGGCTCCGGCTCGACCCGGCGTGGCTCCATGTTGGGCTGCTCGCGAACCTGCGGCTCGCTCCGGGTGACCGCGCCTTGCGCCGGCGCGCTCTGGGGAACTCCTACCCGGCGGGGCGCGTCGTTCGGGTGGTCGCGCTCATAGGTCCGCGCGTCCTGCGGCAACCGCGGCTGAAGGCGCGGCTCGTCGGTGGGCCGGGCGTTCGGCGCGGCCGACGGGCTCGGCCGCGCCTCAACCGGCGGCATCGGGCGGGCGGCCGGCGCATCGCGGCCGCCGACGATTCCGGGCCGCTCGGTCAGCCGGCGCCCCGGCTCGGTGGTACGGCCGTCCATCGTCGGTCGACCGGTGCGAGGATCGGGCGTGAACACCCGCCCCCGCTGATTCGGAGCCGCGGTGCTGGGAGTGTTCGCAGGGAACGATTCGGCGCGGCGACGCGGTGAGTTGATCGGCGTCGTCCCGGCAGTAGGCGGTGCGACGCCAGCACGGGCCGGCGAATAGGTCGGACCGACGGCGCCAGGCACGCGACCGCGGTAGGTGGCGCTCGCCAGATCGATCCCGCGCCCCTGAGCGGGGAACGGCTTGTATACCGTGTTCACCTGCCGCGGGCCGACCGTCCGGTTACGGAAGAGCATCCCACCGCCGTCCCAGGTACGGTCCCGCTGCTTGAAGCCGTACGGGCTGTTGAAGCCGCCGAAGCCACCGCCGAACCGCGGCGGGCGGTACGTCGGGTAGTAGACTCGAGGCGGGTAGTAGAACGGCACCCATGGGTCGTAGAACGTCGGCCCGTAGAACGGATTGTAGAAGAACGGATCGTTGAAGAAGCGCCGATGGCGCCGGCCGAAGCCGATCGAGAGGAAGACGCTGTTGCCGTAGTACGGCCCGCACCAGGAATCCCAGAACGGATCACAATAGGGGTCGTAGTACGACGACGTGTAGGTCGGCGCGACGTAGCTGTCCTGGTAGGCGACGCTCTGGGAGTAGACGTCGTAGGTGACGATGTCGTAGTCGAACCGGCCGCCGGCCATGGCCCGCGCCAGCTCGGTGAGATCCGGCTCCGCATCCTCGGGGTACCGCTGCTGGTTCAGTGACCGGTAGTCCCAGTGGTCTCCGAGCACATACTGATCGAAGCGGAAGGGGTCGGGAGAGACGGCGGCGTACACGGTGCCTCGGCCGCTGCCCGATTCGACGGTGAACGGCTCGCGTCCGCCCCGGCCCTTGAGCTCGTACTCCTTGCCGCCGCGCACGTAATTGTCATCGGTGGGATCGAGCGGGAAGAGGACCCGGAGCCGCCCGTCCGGGTCCACGTGGAAGACGAGCAGATAACCGTCATCCTGGGTCTCCACCCGCACCTTGGCGCGGTCGCCGGTCTCGTAGCGGCGATCGTTGTTGAGCCAGATGTGAACCGGTGGATCGTCAGAGATGCCGGACGCGACGGCGACCGGCGTGGCCGGGGCGGCCAGCGGCAGCAGCGAGACGAGCAGAGCAGCGAACATAGAGGCCTCCGAACTTCAGCGGGACGACCCGCACCTGCGGCGAGAAACTGCGCGCTCGCGTGCGAGTGTCGTGCCACAAACCGAACCACCTTGCCGCCAACGACTTAGCGTTTACGCCTCCAGCGCTCTTCGGACCCTGGCGGGAAAAACCAGACCTCCGGTCAGGGTTTGCTGGTTTCCTGGCCGCCATTCCAGCGATGCCAGTACATGCGCATCTCGGTGATCTGCGCGCCGTCGGTTTCGCAGAAGATGGCGCCGCGAGCGTCGACCCACTCGCCGCTGCGGCGGCGGCGGAAAACGCAGGTGAACTCGGTCGAAAACCACGGCCCCGCCGAGTAGATCTCGCCCGCGGCAAAGGTCACCTCGGTCTGATGGTACGGCGTCTCCGCCCAATAGGCCCGGATCGCGTCGATGCCGGATGCGGGCGGGCTGAAGGGGGTCTCGAGAAAAATCGCGCCCGGCGCGAAGACCGACATGAGTTGGTCCACCTGGCCCGAGGCCCAGCCGGCACCAAAGGCATCCATCAACGAACGGCCCAGCGTGCGGATCTGATCGGGGGCGGCAGAAGCGGTCATGGATGAAAATTACATCGGTCGGCGCGATCGAGCATGGCGCGACGGGGCGCGGGGAGTGAGATAAGTCTCGAAAAAGCCGGTGCCGGAGTCGGCCACCGCCGCTCCGCCCACCCGGCCTGCGAGCTCGAAGCTGCCCCGCATCTGCAGGAAGAAGCGCCGCCCGCCTGCGGCCTTCATCGCGGTGGCGTGCGCGTCGCCGACGGCCACACGGAGGCGAACGGTGTCGGCATCGCGCGAGGCGAGCACCTCGAGATGGCTGGGAGCACGGACATCGGGCGCCTCGTCCAGGATACGGCTGCCGCCGTAGCGAACCTCGCGGAATCGGAGCACCTGCCGCACGCCGAGCGAATCCACGAGCGCAAAGAAGAAGGGAGCCGAGCCCACGCCGGCAGCGCCGGTGCGCACGCCGCCGTACAGCACCGCGATGCTCCGGCCCCGCGCGGCGCCCCATTCCCACGTCACGTCGCGCCAGATGCCCCAGTTGTGGTCGTGGTACGCCGGCGCGCCATCGACGCGGAGGCAGCGAGCGGCGACGCAGAGCGTGCCGCTCGCCGACGCTACCAGACCGGGCACCACGTAACCGGAGACAGGCGACGCGCCGGCCAGCTCTATCGCGGGGAAGTAGCGACTCGGAAGCGGCGTGACGACGAGGTCCAGCCGGGCGTCGCCAGCCCGGGCACGCAGTGAGTAGACGCCGTCCCGTTGCTCGACGGTGTTGGTGCCGAGCGCGAGATCGGCGCGGGCGGTATCGAGGGTGACACGCGGCGCGGGAATGCTCCGGATCCAGCGCTCATGCCGTCCGTCGGGCCGGCGGTGCGTCAGCAGGAGCTGTGCGCCCCAGTCGCCGCGTGCCACCAGGCCGCCGACGAGGTACGTGACGTACCACCACTCCTCGGGCGACACAACGACGTTGAAGTAGTGCCACTCGGCCCAGCTCGAGTCCGCAATGCGCGGCAGGTGGAAGCGGTCGAGCTCGTCGTAGAGCTGCTGTCGAGTAGGCGCGACGTATGCCGAGTCCGCCGGGCTGTCGCTCCAGTTCCCCGCCACGACCGCGATCGCCGCGCCGACTGCCGCCGCGCGACTGGGAATCTCGCCGCCGGCGCGCACCGGCACGACGCGGTCCCCGCGACGCGCATAGAGCAGCTTCCCCTCCAGCGCGGGTGCGACGGCGCTCACGACGGCGGCGTGGCGCGGTCCGCCGAGGGCTTGCCGGATGAGGAATCGGGCGCGGTCGATCCCGAAGTACATCCCGCTCACGCCGCCGGTCCGCATCGCCTCGACGTCTATCCCCTGCGGCAGCACCGTGACCTCGCCACCCCCGACGAGCGACACGTCGCGCGACTGCTCCAGCATCGCTTCGCCGACGGAGAGCAGCACGATCATCACCCCGACGCCGAGCGCAAAGCCGGACAGCAGCACGAGGGCGCGGAGCTTCCGGATCAGCAAATGCCTGAACGCGAGGGTCAGGAGCACGTGATCATCCCGTCCAGCATGGGCACCACGCGCCCCGCCTCGGCGGCGAGGCGCTCGTCGTGGGTGACGACGACGAGGGTGGCGCCGTCGGCGTTCAGGCGCCGGAAGAGTGCCAGCAACTCGCGGCCGGTGGCGGCGTCGAGCTCCCCGGTCGGCTCGTCGGCCAGAATGATGGCCGGGCGATTGGCGAGGGCGCGCGCCACCGCCACTCTCTGCATCTCTCCGCCGGAGAGCTGCGTCGCGCGATGGGCCGCCCGATCGGCGAGACCGACGTAGTCGAGGAGCGCGCGGGCGCGCTCGCGCCGCTCGGCCCTGGCGACGCCGGCCTCGGCCATCGGCAGCTCGATGTTTTCGAGCGCGGTGAGCACCGGCAACAGGTGAAAGCGCTGGAACACGAAGCCGAGGCGGGTGAGCCGCAGGTGGGTCAGCTCGCGATCGCTCAACTGGCCAAGCTCGGTGCCGAGCACCGAGACGGTCCCCCCGGTCGGAGCGTCGATGCCGCCGAGGAGCTGGAGCAGCGTGGATTTCCCGCAGCCGGATGGGCCGACGATGGCGACGTACTCGCCCGGCGCGACCGAGAGCGAGACGCCGCGCAGCGCCTGTACCGTCTGCTCTGCCAGATGGTAGCTCTTGCGGAGGTTGCGTCCGTCGAGGACCGGCGCACGGATCCCGTCGCTCACGTCGCCTCCGCGCGCAGCGTCTCGGCGATGGGCGCGCGGGACGCCAGCCACGCGGGCCAGAGCCCGGCGAGCGCTCCGGTCACCAGCAGCGCCATGCCGGCCAGCGCGAGCGGGCGGGGCCGCGGTACGAAGAACGAGAAGGCAGCGGGAAGGCCGGGAAAGCTGGTGAGGATCGCGTCGAGGTATCGTGCGGTGACGAGGCCGAGCGCGGTGCCGAGGCCGCCCCCGATCACGACGAGCACCAGTCCCTCGATCATCACCTCGCGCAACACGCTCGCGCGGCTGACTCCGATGGCCCGCATCGTGGCGATCTCGCCGAGCCGCTCGTTGACGCCGATGGTGAGCAGCGTCGTCACCAGCAGCACGGTGACGATGAGACTCACGGACCCGAGGATCAGCGCGAGCTGGCGGAAGTAGACCAGACGCTCGCGGAAGTGCCGCACCAGGTCGGCGACGCCGTTCACCTCGATGCCGGGCAGCTCACGGCGGAGGCGAGCCGTGGTGGCCGGCGTCGCGAGCTCGTCGCGCACCTTCACCAGGGCGAGCGACGCGCGGTCCTCGCTCGCGACCTGTGCGAGGCGCTGCATGAGCGGCAACGTCGTACCGACGGAGGGCTGGCCGCGATAGTCGTAGATCCAGCGGACGATGCCCCGTACCACGAGGCGCCGCTCGACCGCGGGTGCCGCTGCTTCGGGATCGAGGCGGCCCACGATGGTGACGGTGTCACACGGCTCGGCCCGAAGGAGGCTCGCTGCGGGCGCGCCGAGCAGGATGCCGGTGCTGTCGCCCTCCGCCAGCTCGCGACCGCGGAGCATCTCGTCGAGCGCGTGCGTGGACGGATCAAAGCCGTAGCCGAACAGGGTGACGAGCGAGTCGTCACCGCGACGGCGACCGAAGATCGCCGCGCCGAGCACCGGCGTCACGGCCATGACGGCGGGATCGCGCCGGAGCATGGTGACCACCGCGCTCACGTTGGGGATCGTGGCTTCGGTGTCAAACGGCAGAGTGCCGCGCGGACTCAGCCGGTACTGGAACCCGCGCGCGAGCAGCAGCCGCTCGAAGGAGCGCTCGATGCCGCCACTCAGCATTACCATGTCGAGCAGCATCGCCGCGGCGACCGCGATGCCGGCAACCGACAGCGCGGTGCGCAACGGATGGCGCAGCAGGTTGCGCGCGCCGCCTAGACCACTCACCCGCGGCCCCAGAGCACGGCCGGACGGGTACGGACGAGGCGCAGGGCGGCGAGCGCGCCGGCGCCGACGCCGAGCACGAGCGAAAGCGCGACGCCGAAGAGGACGATCCGCGGGGTGATCAGCGAGAAGACGACCTGCGTCGCGAAATAGTGCTGATAATAGAGGTTGGTGAGCGCGCCCGCGGCCCAGGCGATCGCGATGCCGAGCAGCGCGCCGACGATCGCGATCGCGGCAGCCTCGAGCAGCAGCGCGCCGAAGATCGTGCGGCGGCGGACGCCGATGAACCGCATCACAGCGGCGTCGCGCCGGCGCTCCTCGACTTTCAGCAGCATGATGCAGAGGAGGAAGACCGCGCTCGCCACCACGGTGATGACGGCGATGGCGCGATGGAAGCGGCTCACCACGGCAAACGTCTGCGACGACTCGGCGGCGATCTCGCGCGACGGCGCGGCGCGATAGCCGAAGGCGGACAGGTTGATCCGGGCGGCGGCGGTCTCCGCGCTCACGCCCGGTCGGAGCGCGACGCCGGCCCGGTCGATCCGGTCGGGGGCGCCGAGCAGCGCGGCGAGATCGGGGAGGTGCATGCGGAGGCGCAGCTCGCGCTTCAGCAGCGCGGCGGGGTCGCGTGGCGGATCGTAAATCGCGGCGACCGAAAAGAGGCGGCCCGCGCTGTCGGGACTGGACGCGAGCCGCATCGTGTCGCCGACACGGAGGCCCAGTCTCTCCGCGAGCCGCCGTTCGACCGCCACGCCGGGGCGCTGGGCCCTCACAGGAGTGGGGGCCAGCGACAGCAGCATGAGAGCGAGAGAGAGCAGGCGTGCGCGCACGGCGGATGATACACCGGCGCGGGCGGCGGCTCCGCCAGCTACCGGCTCGCGCCGCCTCCCAGCGCGCGCCGGATCGCGGCGAGCACGGTGACGCGGGTCTCGACCGTGGCGGCCTTCTCCAGCGCCGCGCGACCCGGATCGCCGCCCACCGTTGCCAGCGCTCTTACCGCCTGCACCGCGAAGAGCGGGTCGGGGTCGGCGATGTAGTGTGAAGCGATCGCCGACGCGCGAGCGCTGTCGCCCTGCTGCACCAGAGAGACGAGGCCAACGATGCGAAGATTCCGCGGCTCGTCGGCCGAGGTGTACGCCTCCAGCGCGGCGGCGGCGCGGGGATCGTGCGACTTGGCGAGCTCCGACGCGACCGTCGCCCGGGTGCCGAGCGTCCGGCCCCTGGCGGCGGCCTCGAGCAGCGA